>NZ_BMVN01000041.1:0-82744 GCF_014650735.1 Streptomyces canarius | reverse complement strand
TCATAGCAGGCACCGGTCTGACCCTCAGCGATCCAACGTCACCTTGACCAGCCGAAGTCAGTAAAGACCTGGAAGACCCCCCGCGATCCGGACTACGCGGCCAAGAAGGCCCGCGTCGAGCACCTCTACGCGATCGCCGACGGCGAGGTCATACCCGAGGACGGCGAGCCCGACGTCGTCTTCTGCCTCGACGAGTTCGGGCCGCTCAATCTGATGCCCCACCCCGGGCGGCAGTGGGCCGAGCGCGGCGGGAAGCACAAGAACCCCGACCGTGAGCCGAGACCCCGCAGGCGGGCGACCTACACCCGGCCGCACGGTGTCCGCCACCTGTACGCCGCCTACGACCTGGCCAAGGACAAGCTCTACGGCCACATCAAGCCGAAGAAGAACCGCACAAGGTTCCTTCAGTTCTGCCGCTACCTGCGCAGCCTCTACCCGCCCAAGATCCGCATCGCGATCGTGCTCGACAACTACTCCCCGCACCTGACCACGAAGAAGGACACCCGGGTCGGCGACTGGGCCGCAGCCAACAACGTCGAGTTCGCCTACACACCGACCAACAGCTCCTGGCTGAACCGCATCGAGGCCCAGTTCACCGCCCTGCGCTACTTCGCCATGGACGGCACGGACCATGCCAGCCACAAAGAGCAGGGCAGCATGATCCGCCGCTACATCATCTGGCGGAACAAGCACGCCGCCGACGAACGGCTACGTGAAGTGGTCGACAGGGCAAACGTTGCCTGATGCGGCACTAGGAAGCATGCCTGCACGATGCCACCGGGTACCGGACATGTTCAACGTCCGCGAGGACTACGCGGACGGTTCAGCCTGGGTGCCGTGGTCGAGGGCGCGGCGGGGAGCCGGTTCGGCGACGGGGCGTTCGATGTCGTATGTGGCCCGGCTCGGCTGCTCAGACCTTGGGCGGGCCCCGCTGCGACCGTCGGACCGGCGAGGGCCGGCGATCCGACGGCCGTTGAGGCGCTGCTCAGGACTGCGGTACTCAGCCGGTCTCCCGCCAGGTGGCCATGGTTTCCGGGGTGGCATTCAGGCAGAGGGGCGCCGTCTGGTGCCGTCGCCGCTTCCGTTCAACGGGAGCAGGGTCTCCAGATGAGCACCCCGGACCCAGGAGCCCAGCAGGTCGCGGTGCAGGGCCACGATGTCCTGGCGCAGCGCCAGGCCCAGCGCGGCCTTCGTGAACGTGCGGCAGGTGGTGACGAACAGGGCGACGTCGGCGCCGTGTTCGAGGCGGGCGGTGCCGACGAACTTCTGCATGTCCTGCGAGGACACGCTGCGGTGCGGCGCGTACTTCTTGCACTGGACGACCAGCTTGCGGCCGTCGGCCAGGTAGCCGACGACATCCGCGCCCAGATCGCCGCTCTTGCCGCTGACGACGACTCTCGTGCAGCCGTCGCGCCGGCACAGATCGGCTACGTACGCCTCGAACTCCTGCCACGACAACGCGTCGACCTCGGCCATCGACAACTCCCGCGCCTTGGCCTCCTCCTGCTCCCGCCACGCGCGGTCCTGACCGACCGCACGGCGGTGCGCCCGCAGCAGCGCCCATCCGGCCCCGCCCACCACGGCCACGGCGAGGATGGCCACCAGGACGGGCCACACCACCGACCAGTGCCCGGCCACCCACACCGCGGCGACCACCGCCCCCACCGCACCCCAGCCCTGCAACTGCCTGCGCGTCCGCTTCTTCAAGCGCCGGCGCCGTCGACGTGCTGTCATCACTCCCCCGCTCCCCGCACCCGTGGCCCGCAGTGGGCGCCGCCCTCAGCAACCGTCCAGACCTCCCCCACCGACCGGCCACCACTGCACCGGGACGGCGAAACGCCGCCCTGGCCTTCTTGTGTAGCCGGGCGTCGGTGATGTTGGAGGCGGGTCGCCCGCGAATGGCACAAAGGCATCGGACCTGGCCGAATACCGCGCGGCCTGCTCCCAGTCGAAGATGCGCACGGTCACGTACAGGTCTGCGGGGCACCGCCGTGTTTCCCCGGGGCGCCGAGTTGGTGGCGCGCGCCGAGCAGGTGCCCGAAGCCCCACCGGTGGCCGGGAGCATCCTGCGTTGGTCGATCAACGCCGACGTCAAAGGCCCGTCAGGACACGCTCAAGCGCCGACCGGCCTGCGGGCCCCCAGTTCGGCTTGCCGCCCGGCAGGCCGCGGTCGCCGTTCTGGCCCATCAGCATCAGGAACAGGCTCTTCATCGCGGCCAGCCCACGCGCCCGTCGGACCGCCGCCTCGTCCGCCTGTGCGTAGCTGTCGAAGAACCGCGAGGCGCCGCCCTCGGGGAGCAGCACCCAGGCGGCGGCGAGGTCCCAGGCCGGGTCGCCGGCGAAGACATCGCCAAAGTCGACGACACCTGCCAGTGTCCCCTCCGCGACGACGACGTTCGCGGGATGCAGGTCGCCGTGAACCCACACTCGCGGGCCCTCCCATCCGGGAGCCGCGACCGCGTCGTCCCACACGGCCCGGATGTCGTCCTCGGCGAAGTGGCCGAGGTCCACGGCCCGCAGGAAGCGCTCGAAGCCCTCCGTGCACTCCTTGGGGTGGCCGCCGCGGTCCGAGGCGTCCGGTGCTTCGGCGGGCGCCTCCACATGCAGTGCCTTGAGGAAGGCCGCCAGGTTGTCGGCCGCATGGTCGGTGCGGGTGATCGAGCCGTGGTCCAGCGGTGTGCCCTCGACCCATGTCATGACGGTCCAGATCTTGGGGAAGCGCTCGGACGGCGCACCGTCCCGCACGGGGACCGGGATCGGCAGCGGCAGGCGCGAGGCCAGGGCCGGCAGCCACCGGCGCTCCTTGAGCTGGAGATCCGGGTTGGTGTCCATCCGCTGCATCCGGACCGCCAACTCGTCGCCCAGGCGCCACATCTGGTTGCCCCAGCCGCCCGCCACCTCGCGGATGGGCAGCGCGGCCAAGTCCGGATGCTGGTCCCGCAGCAGGTCGCGTACCAGATCCTCGCCGATCTCGATCTCGGATTCGATCATGCGGAGTCACATTACTCGGCACACGCGGAGGCGACCACGTTGTGACACGGACCCGGTCGCCGGGAGCGCTGTGGCCAAGGACCTGTGGCGCGCGTGCCGGCAGTGCCGCGGCTACCGGGACGCCTCGGAGGGCACCAACCACCACGACCGAGAGGAAGAACGCCCAGCCCAACTCCGCGAAGAGTGAGGACACGAAGTAGCCCGACCGAAGTGGTCGCCATGGTCTTCCGCGCACCGGGGCCGCTTCAGGCCGCCAATGATTCGTTGCCGATTCGCTCCAAGCTGTCGGCCCCGTAGCCTTCCCAGTCCACCGTCATGGTGGATGTCCTCGACCTGTAGACCTTGCCCAGAGTCCGGTCGGTGTTCCCGTCATCGCACTTGAGTCTGATCACGTGCCCCCCGTCCTCCTTGCTCAGAGTTCCCCGACAGTGGCTTTCGCCCAGCAACTCCACCCGGGAGCCTTCGATGCGCAGGACGACCGGGGGGCCGGCCGAGAAGGACGCCCAGGATCCGGTGAGGGTGGCATCGACCTTGTCGTCGGTGTCCTGAGCCGAGGGCGTGCCGTCCACAGCGCCGCCGGTCGGCGTGGACACCGGTGACGCGGACGGCTTCTCCTTCCCCGATTCCGCGCCGCCGCATCCGCTCAGGGCGAGGACTGCCGCCACGACCACCGCGGCCTGGTGCACCTGTTTGATCACGTCAACCCTTCGAAGGAGCGGCCGGAACCGGCGACCGACGTTCACACCGGTCGGCACGCGCCGAGATTACCAACGCCGTTGGAGCGGCAGGGCATTGCGCCAGCGCACGCGGGCTCTGCCTCTGGTGCCCGGGGCAGAGTCGCACGCCCGCACAGCCAGCCGCCGACGTCACAGTCCGAACGCGGTGGTCACCTGCTCCGTGAGGTCGTCTTCCGTCGTCGTCGTACCGACGTGGATGGTGTGCAGGTGGAGACGCTCGGTTTCCTCCGCGAGGCGCCTGGTGAACATGTGGTCGCGTTCCGCGAGGTTGCGGCCGGCCTTCGCGGGATCGCTGGTCTTCCATACGAACCCTTGCCCCGGTACCGACCGGCTCCGGATGGCGGCCTGGCGGAACCCGGGTGTGGGAAGCAGCCAGACGGCGTGCTCAGGAGCAGCAAGCAGAGGTTTCACGAGGTGCGGCAGCAGCCGGAATCCCTCGACGATGACGCATGGCTCCTGCGGCAGGCGCAGGAGATCTTCGATGATCAGGCCGAAGCCCTCGCCTTGATACCAGTGGAAGGTCTCAAGCATGACCTGCGGAGTCCGGTTCACCCATCGCTCGTCCATGTCCATGGCGATGAACTCGTGCAGGTGGGGGGCCTGTTCGGGGGTGGTCCGACTGGCGTGATCAGGCATCACGTCGTCGGTCGCGTAGAGACGCCACCCGTAGCGATCGGCGAGTCGGCGGGCGATGGTCGACTTGCCTGCACCGCTCCCGCCACCGATCCAGAAAACGTTGTGCAGCCGTGCCGGAAGCTCTGCGGCGTCGGCCACCTCTTCGTACTGTCCGGGCTGCATCCTTCTCCCCTCCGATCGGGCCGGGCCGGCTTCTCCTCGGCACCGGCCAGGCTGATCTCCAAGTCCTCGACCTCGCCGATCCAGCCCTCGTGCCGAGCTTCGGCGATCCGATGAAGCAGGTTGTCGCGGATCTCGATCAGACTGACCGGCCCTGGCTCAGGCCCTCCGGCGCGGGAAGCTTCGCTCTCTTCGGCAGTCGGAGGGCCGGGCGCCCGGGCGGCGCAGCCCTTCGCCTCCCCACTGTACGCAGGCCGGGTACAGGACGGGGCTGTTCGCCGCGCCGCTGCGCGCGGAGCCGCCCGCGCTCACGAGGGTCCCGTACGTCGTCGTCCGGAGGGCAGGCGTCGCCGGGGTCAGGACCGGCCGGCCCCCCGGTACAGCTTCAGTTCGCCGTCCAGTTCGACGGCGAGGACGGTGGCGTGCGGGTCGAGGTCGGACGCGGCCGGCGGGTCGATCCACAGCACCCCGACCGCCTCGTGGAGTCCGCCGATCACCCGGTGGCGGAGTTCGGTGCCGGTGCCTAGGACGGTGACCCTGTTGACCTTGGTGGCCAGGCCCCGGACGCCGATCTCGGCGCGCGGGGCGTCGAACACGGTGAGGTAGAGGGTGCGCCGGTCGGGAGAGAGGGTGCTGGGACCGTAGTGGTGCCCGGCCGGGAGGCCGCGCACGGTGCCGTACACCGCCTCCGCGTGTGTGCGGATCCACTCTCCCAGCCCTTCCAGGCGGTCGACCTGCGGCTGCGGGATGGTGCCGTCCTCCATGGGACCGACGTCGAGCAGCAGGTTGCCGCCGCCGCCGATGGTCTCGGTGAAGTAACGGATCAGCTGGGCGAGGGACTTGTGGTTGTGGTCGTGGTGCTGGTATCCCCACGAGTCGTTGATCGTCAGGCACAGTTCCCAGGGGCCGTCCGGGGGCACGACGGGGACGCCCTGTTCGGGGGTGGCGTAGTCGCCCTCGCTGAGCATGCGCGCGTTGAAGACCACGTGGGGGACGTACGAGCGGACGAGCGCGGCCAGTTCGGGGATGCGCCACTGCTCCTCGCTGCGCTCCCACTCGCCGTCGAACCACATCAGGTCCGGCCGGTAGCGGGAGGCCAGCTCTCGTATCTGGCCGTCCCGGTAGGCGATGAAACGCTCCCAGGCGTCCAGGTCCTCGTCCTCGGCGGCCACTTCCGAGTAGCGGTTGTCCTCCAGCTCCGGCGGGCGGCCCGGCTTGCGGGTGCTCGCGTAGTCGGGGTGGTTCCAGTCGGAGTGCGAGTAGTACAGGCCGACCTTCAGGCCCCTGTCGCGCAGGGCGTCGGCGTAGGGGCCGAGGTAGTCCCTGCCGAGGCCGAGGTCGCCGTACGCCGTGTCCCACAGGGCGACGCCGTCGTGGTGGCGGCTGGTCAGGACGGCGTACCTGGCGCCCGCGCGGGCGAACAGGTCCGCCCACGCCCGGGGGTCGTAGTGGGCGCCGGTGAAGCGCTCCAGCTGGGACATGTACTGGTCGTGCGGCACGATGTCGTCGTAGAAGGACCAGGACTCCTGGACCCCGTCGACGGCGTAGATGCCCCAGTGCACGAAGATCCCCAACTTGGCGTCGGTGAACCAGGGTTGCATCGCCATCGGTCAGCTCCTGCGCAGACGGAGGGTGAGGATCTGGAAGGGGCGCAGCTCGACGGGCACGGTGTCGCCGTCGGTGGCGGCGTCCTCCAGGGGTCGCTCGAGCAGGTCGGTGACCTGGGCGGCGGCGAGGGGGAAGCCGGTGCGCAGGAGGCCCTGGGCGCGCCCGCCGCGGGACTCGTAGAGGCGGACCACGACATCGCCGGAGGAGTCGTCGGCGAGCTTGACCGCTTCGACGGTCACTCCCTCGCCGTCCACCGAGACCACGGGCTGCGGCTCGCCCGCCGCCTCGGCGACCCGCAGCGGCAGGTTGAGGGCGTAGCCCTCGGCGACCGCGTCCGCGATGCTCGCGCCGGGCAGGAGGGAGTAGGTCAGGCGGTGCCGGCCCTGGTCGGCCCCGGGGTCCGGGACGCGCGGGGCGCGGACCAGGGAGAGGCGGACGGTGGTGGTCGTGCCGCCGTCCTCGCGGACCGTGCGGGAGACGTCGTGGCCGTACGTCGAGTCGTTGACGACGGCGACGCCGTAGCCGGGCTCCGCGATGTGCAGCCAGCGGTGGCCGGAGACCTCGAAGCGGGCCGCCTCCCAGCTGGTGTTGGTGTGGGTGGGCCGTTGGACATGGCCGAACTGGATCTCGGCGGAGGAGTGCGGGGCGCGGATGTCCACCGGGAAGCCGGCCTTGAGGAACTTCTCCGCCTCGTGCCAGTCGATGTCCGTCTCGAAGTCGATCCGGGGGCTGCCGGCCCGGAGCGTGATCGTCTGGGTGATCGTCGAGCCGTTGCCGAACGAACGGCTGACACGGATCGCGCCGAGGAGCGGGTCCTGCTCGACGACCGTGATCTCCGAGGGGTCCAGCAGGTCCGTGTAGCGATTCCTGTAGTGCTTGTCGACGTCCCAGGCGTCCCAGTAGTTCGGGAGGTCGGTGTGCAGGCGCAGGAGGTTGCCCTGGCCGGCGAGGACCTCGCGGTTCGCCCGCAGGTCGTACACGGAGGACAGGGTGCCGTCGTCCGCGATCCGTACGCGCACCAGGCCGTTGTCCATGACCCGGCCGTCGACCGTCACCGGCTGCGGAGCCTTGGCGCCGCCCGTCAGGGGCGCGCTGCCGCTCGCCGGGACCTCGACGTACACCGGCGCACCCGCGCCGTCGCGGACGACCTCGGCGCGGGCGTAGGGGCTGGTGTTGAAGACCCGGGCGGTGCCGGTGCCCAGCGCGGCGATCGCCTCGGCGGTCAGCGCCTCCAGTTCCTCGGCGACACGCGCGTATTCGGCCTCGGCCTCGCGGTGCACCCAGGCGATCGAGGAGCCCGGCAGGATGTCGTGGAACTGGTGGAGCAGGACGGTCTTCCAGAGCCGGTCGAGCTGCTCGTGCGGGTACCGGTAGCCGGGCGCGTGCAGGGCGGCCGTCGTGGCCCACAACTCGGCCTCGCGCAGCTTGTGTTCACTGCGCCGGTTGCCCTGCTTGGTGCGGGCCTGGGAGGTGTAGGTGGCACGGTGCAGCTCCAGGTAGAGTTCGCCGACCCAGACCGGCGCGTCCTCGTACTCGGCACGTGCTTTGGCGAAGAAGGCGTCCGGGTGCTCGATCTCGACCCGCGGGGAGCCCTCCAGGTTCCTCAGGCGCCGGGCCCGCTCCATGATCTCGCGGGTGGGCCCGCCACCGCCGTCGCCCCAGCCGAACGGGGCCAGCGACCGGGTCGCGGCGCCCTTCTCGGCGTAGTTGCGGACCGCGCGGGACATCTCCTCGCCGCTGAAGCAGGCGTTGTAGGTGTCGACCGGCGGGAAGTGGGTGAAGATGCGGGTGCCGTCGATGCCCTCCCACCAGAAGGTGTGGTGGGGGAACTTGTTGGTCTGGTTCCAGGAGATCTTCTGGGTGAGGAACCACTCGTTGCCGGCCAGCTTGGCGAGCTGCGGGTAGGCCGCGTTGTAGCCGAAGGAGTCGGGCAGCCAGACGCCCTTGGTCTCCACGCCGAAGTGCTCGATGAAGAACCGCTTGCCGTGCACGAACTGGCGGGCGACGGCCTCGCCGCCGGGCAGGTTGCCGTCGGCCTCCACCCACATGCCGCCGACCGGCGCCCACTGGCCCTTCTTGACCGACTCCTGGATGCGGGCCCACACGCGCGGGTAGTTGTCGCGCACCCACTCGTACTGCTGGGCCTGCGAGCAGGCGAAGACGAACTCCTCGTACTCGTCCGCCAGCGAGGTCACGTTGGAGAAGGTCCGGGAGGTCTTGCGCTTGGTCTCGCGGATCGGCCACAGCCAGGCCGAGTCGATGTGCGCGTGGCCCACGCCGGAGATGCGGTGGGCGCTCGCGTGCGCCGGCTTCGACAGCACCGGCTTCAGGGCCTCGCGGACGGCGGGCGCCGAGCCGGAGATGTCGTCCAGGTCGAGCAGGTCCATCGCGTGGTCGAGGGCGTGCGTGATCTCGTGCCGGCGCGGGTCGTGCTCGCCCAGCTCCAGCATCAGCTCTCGGAGCACCCGCAGGTCCAGGTCGAGGTGCCAGACCTCTTCGTCGAGGACGGCGATGTCGGCGCGCTTGAAGGTGTACAGCGGCTCGTCGCCGGCCGTCAGGACGTCGCCGAGCGGGGTCGGGGCCGCGAAGTCGTTCGCGAGGATGTCGGGGTTGGAGGCGGCTTCGAGCAGGTAGTCGATGACCTCGCCGCCGGTCGCAGGGTTGGCGATCGGCACGTACTGGTTGAGCGGGTTGACCGCCTTCAGCGGGGTCCCGTCGGTGAGGTGGACCAGGGCCTCGGCCTGGTTGCCGGGCCAGTCGCCCACGAAGCCGAGGTCGATGACGGCCTCGACGCGGCGACCCGCGAACTCGGCGGGCACCTGGCCGTGCAGCCGGAACCAGGTGGTGCCCCAGGGCGGGCCCCACGGGGTGTTCATGGCGAACGGTTCGTACGGGGCGGCGGCGGCTTCCTCGAAGGGCACCGGCTCCCCGGGTGCCTGCCAGGCCGACACCTCGAAGGGGACGGTGGCCGCGTGGATCGCGGGCTTGATGCGCTGGTTGTGGAGGCGCTCTACGCGCTCCTCGATCCGGCGGCGTTCGTCGTGCATGGAGGTCTCCAGAAGAGGGCTGGAAGCGCTTGCTCAGCGGCTGGCTAGGTGAGGTAGGCCAAGCCGGGATGGACCGCGGTGTAGCCTTCGACCAGCCGGCGGGCGACGTTGACCGAGTCGACCAGTGGGTGCAGCGCGAACGCCTTCACGGCCGTCGCGCGGGAGCCGGACTCGGCGGCCACGAGCACCTCGCGCTCGACGGCCTTCACCGCGCAGACCAGCCCGGTGGCGTGGTCGGGCAGCGGGTCGACGGCGACCGGGTGGGCGCCGTTGGCGTCGACGAGGCAGGGCACTTCGATGACGGCCTCACCGTCGAGCACCGACAGGGTGCTGCGGTTGCGGACGTTGAGGATCAGGGTGGTGCGCTCGTCGCGGGCGATGGCGCGCATCAGGGCGAGGGCGACCTTCTCGTAGCCGCCGGAGAGGTCGTCGGCGTCGCGTTCGCCGGCGCCCGCGGTCTCGCGGTTCTCGGCCATGTAGGTCGCCTCGCGCTCGGCACGGGTGCGGTTCCAGACGTCCAGGGCCTTCCTGCCCGGGTCCCTGACCTGCTGGTAGAACTGCGCCTGCTGGTCGCGCAGGAAGGCGCCCCGGGTCCTCTCGGCCTGCTGGTAGGCGCGGACGGCCTCGCGGTTGAAGTAGTAGTAGTGCAGGTATTCGTTGGGGATCGCGCCGAGGGACCGCAGCCAGTCGGTGCCGAAGAGCTTGCCCTCCTCGAAGGAGCCGAGCAGGCCGGGGTCGGCGAGCAGGCGCGGGAGTTCGTCCCGGCCCGCGATGCGCAGGCCGCGTACCCAGCCGAGGTGGTTGAGGCCGACGTAGTCGATCCATGCCTCCCGCGGATCGGCACCGAGGACCCGGGCGATGCGGCGGCCGAGGCCGACCGGGGAGTCGCAGATGCCGATGACTCGGTCTCCGAGGTGGCGGGACATGGCCTCGGTGACCAGGCCGGCGGGGTTGGTGAAGTTGATGACCCAGGCGTCGGGGGCGAGGCGGGCCACCCGCTGGGCGATGTCGACGGCGACGGGGACCGTCCGCAGACCGTAGGCGATACCGCCCGCGCCGACCGTCTCCTGGCCGAGGACGCCCTCGTCCAGCGCGACCCGCTCGTCGTTCGCGCGGCCCTCCAGGCCGCCGACGCGGATCGCGGAGAAGACGAAGTCGGCACCGCGCAGGGCCTCGTCCAGGGACGTGCTGACGGTCACGGTCGGGGCGTCGTCCACGGTCGACGCCTGTTCGGCCAGCACACGGGCGACCGCCCGCAGTCGGCCGTCGTCGAGATCGTGCAGGACGACCTCGGTCACCCGCCCTTCGCCGCGGTCCGTCAGCAGTGCTCCGTACACCAGCGGCACCCGGAACCCGCCGCCGCCCAGGATCGTCAGTTTCACGTCCGTACCTTTCCTGCTCCTGCCATGACCACCTCGACACCGGCCTCCTCCAGGGAGGACCGGGTCGCCGGGTCGACGGGAGCGTTGGTCACCACCATGTCCAGGTGCTCGGGACCGCATACCTTCGCCATGCCCGTACCCGGGAACTTGGCCGCGTCGGCGAGCAGCACGACCTTGTCACTCACGTTGATCATGGCCCGCTTGACCGGCACCTCCACGACCGTCGTGTCCATCACCTGTCCGCCCGGACGGACCCCGCTGGTGCCCAGGAACAGCCAGTCGGCGTGCAGCTGGCGCAGGTTGTCCTCGGTGAGGAAGCCGACCAGGGACCGGTACTCGCGCCGGACCATGCCGCCGAGCAGCACCAGTTCGATGCCCTCGTCGTCGGCGAGCTCCTCGTAGACCACCAGGTTGCTGGTGATGACCGTGAGGCGGCGGCCGTGCAAGTGGCGGGCCAGCCGGTAGGCGGTGGTGCCGATGTCGAGCAGCACCGTCTGGCCGTCGGCGACCATGGCCGCGGCACGCTCCGCTATGGCGTCCTTCTCGGCCACGTGCACCTCGGCGACGTCGGCGAAGGGCTGGTCGCCCTCCTCCACGACCGCGCCGCCGTGCACCCGCGTGAGCAGCCCGTCCTCCTCCAGCTTGACCAGGTCGCGCCGGATCGTGGCGGGGCTCACACCCAGCTGCTCGGAGAGATCGGTGACGGCGGCGGGACCACCCGAGCGCAGGGCCCGCAGGATGAGTTGATGTCGTCGTTCTGCCAGCACGCCGTGAACAGTACTCTTCATCTTCAATCAAATCCATGCTCACTTCTGCTCGACTATTGACCAATCTCGGCGAGCGGCGCACGATTCCCGTCATCGAAATTGACGCGTTCTGACGAGAGGGTGGCGTGTGGACGACGACAGGCCCGATGTGCTGCTGACCGGGCTGCTCTTCTACGACCTCGTCCTCACGGGGCTCGCGAAGCCGCCGACACCGGGCGAGGAGATCTGGACGGCCGGCATGGGCTGCGGCCCCGGCGGGATCGCGAACCTCGCGGTGGCCGCGTCCCGGTTCGGTCTGCGCACCTCGCTGGCCACGGTCTTCGGCGACGACTTCTACGGCGCGCACTGCCGGGACGTCCTGCGCGACCAGGAGGGCGTCGACCTCTCGCTCTCCCGCACCGCGGACGGCTGGCCCACCCCGGTCACCGTCTCCCTCGCACACGGCGGCGACCGCGCCCTCGTCACCCACGGCCAGGAGCCGCCGTACTCCCAGGACGCGCTGATGGGCGACCCGCCCGAGGCGCGCACCGCCCTGGTGCACCTTGAGGCCGAGCCCCGCGAGTGGATCGCCAAGGCCGCCGCGAACGGCACCCGCGTCTACGCGGACGTCGGCTGGGACCCCACCCAGCAGTGGTCCCGCGCCCTCCTCGACCAGCTCGCGCTGTGCCACGCCTTCCTCCCCAACGAGCAGGAGGCCATGGCGTACACCCGCACCGACTCCCCGGCCGCCGCGCTGCGCGCCCTGGCGGAACTGGTCCCGGTGGCGGTGGTGACGCGCGGCGGTCACGGCGCGGTGGCCGTCGACCAGACGACCGGCGAGTACGCGGAGGCCCCGGCCCTCGACGTGGACGTCCTCGACGCGACGGGCGCCGGGGACGTCTTCGGGGCGAGCTTCGTCGCCGCCTCGCTGGGCGGCTGGCCGCTGGCGGAGCGGCTGCGGTTCGCCGTCCTCGCCGCCGGACTGTCCGTCCAGCACCACGGCGGCGCACTCGCCGCACCGGGCTGGTACGGCGTCGACCGCTGGTGGCGCCACGCGCTCACCGACCCCGACCTGAGGCGCGCCTACGGCTTCCTCGCGGACCGGCTGCCGGCCGACCCCGGACCACCGGTGCGGTACGCGCCCGTCACTCCCCCCGCACCGCAGCGCTGACTCCACCCCCACACCCACGCTCATGCGAAGTCACGAAAAGATCCGAAAGGCGGTGGGAGCTGTGCGGCTCTCACGTAGAGGCCTGCTGCGCGCGGGCCTGGCCGGCACGGCCGCCACGGCGCTCGGCGGCCTGGCGTCCGGCTGTGCCGTCCCGACCGGTTCCACCGGCCGGAACATGGTCCTGTGGTACTGGGACGGCGGTCTCGGCGACACGGTCGTCCAGAAGGCGAAGGCCCGCTACGAAGCGAACGTCGACGTGCAGGCCATCAAGATCGGCGGCTACTACCGGTCGAAACTGCTCACCACCATGACCGGCCGCGCCCACATTCCCGACATCGCGGGCCTCAAGGGCGAGGACATGGCGTCCTACCTGCCCGACGCCGACCAGTTCGTCGACCTCAGGACCTTGGGCGCCGACACGTACAAGAGCCAGTACCTGCCGTGGAAGTGGGAGCAGGGTCTCGCCGACGACGGCACGATGGTCGGGTTCCCGATCGACTGCGGGCCGGTCGCGCACTTCTACCAGTACACCGTCTTCCAGAAGGCGGGGCTGCCCTACGAACCCGACGACGTCTCCCGGCAGCTGAACACCTGGGAGAAGTTCTTCGCGGCCGGCGAGCAGCTGAGGAAGCGGATCCCGGGGACCTGCCTGCTCACCGACATCACGTCCGTCTTCACCAACGCCGTGCAGCAGGGCAGCAAGCGGTACGTCGACAAGGACCGGCACTTCATCGGCGACCAGGCGCATGTGCGCGACGCCTGGGCGCTGGCCGTGGAGGCCAAGCAGCGGAGGATCGTGTCCGACCTGGTCACCGGCACACCGGACCAGCTGTCGGCCGTGCAGGACGGCAAGCTGCCCAGCCAGCTCGGCGCCTCGTGGGCGACGTACGACCTCAAGAGCGGGGTGCCGGGGACCAAGGGCAAGTGGCGCGTGGCGCAGATGCCGGTCCGGCCCTCCAACAACGGCGGATCGTTCCTGTCGATCACCAAGGCGTGCCGGGAGCCCGAGCAGGCGTTCCGGATCATCACCTGGATCCTGAACGCCGCCAACCAGGCCCAGGGGTACGTCGATGCGGGTCTGTTCCCCTCCACCCCCGCCACGTACGACATGAAGCAACTGCGGGAGCCGGACCCCTTCTTCGGCGGTCAGGTCACCACCGACGTCTTCGGCCCCGCCGCGCAGAAGATCGTGGTCGCCTACAACAGCCCGTACGACGTGGCGCTCTCGCAGCCCATCCTCGACGAGATCAAGAACGTCGGCGTCCTCGGCAAGGACCCGGAGAAGGCCTGGAGTGACGCCATGGGCAAGTGCCGCCGGATCGCCAAGCACCTGGGGGTGAGCTACTGATGGCCACCGCACTCGACAAGCCCGCGCCGACCGTGGAAAGCCTCCCGGCCGGCCGCCCCCGCACGGGTCTGCGCAGGTACTGGCACCTCTACGCCGCGATCTCCCCCTTCTACCTCCTCTTCCTCTGCTTCGGCCTGATCCCGGTCGGCTTCTCGCTCTACGTCTCCCTTCACCGCTGGGACGGCCTCGGCTCGATGGAGTGGGCGGGCCTGTCGCAGTACCAGTACCTGCTGAGCGACAGCGACTTCTGGCAGTCGGTCGGGACCACCATCGTCATCTGGGCGCTGGCCACCTTCCCCATGATCTTCCTGGCGATGGTGACGGCCGTGATGCTCAACTCGGCGGTCCGCTTCAAGAACGTCTACCGCTTCGCCTACTTGCTGCCGAACGTCACCTCGGTGGTGGCCGTCGCGATCGTCTTCGGCTCGGTCTTCTCCACCAACTTCGGCCTGGTGAACGCCCTCTTGCAGGCGATCGGCCTCGATCAGGTGGCATGGCTGAACACGCCGTGGGGCATCAAGATCGCCATCGCCACGCTGATGACCTGGCAGTGGACCGGCTACAACGCGATCATCTTCCTGGCCGGCCTCCAGACCATCCCGAGCGAGCTGTACGAGGCGGCCCGCATGGACGGCGCCGGTCCCGTGCAGACCTTCTTCCGGATCACGCTGCCGATGCTGCGGCCGGTGCTGCTGTTCGTACTCGTCGTGTCCACGGTCACCGGCCTCCAGAGCTTCTCCGAACCTCAGGTGCTGCTCCAGAACACCGCCAACGAGTCCACGTTCTCCGGCGGTCCCGGCCACGCGGGCCGCACGATGGTCCTCTACTTCTTCCAGCAGACCTTCGACAACAACGACTTCGGTTACGGAGCCGCCGTGGCGTGGGGCGTCTTCCTCGTCGTCATCCTCTTCTCGATCATCAACTGGCGCCTGGTGCAGCGCCGGGGCGAAGACTAGGAAGGCCCATCACCATGGCATCCATCCAAGGAACCCGCGGGCACGGGCGCATCCGGGGAACCCGCACCCGGGGCATCGCGCTGCACGCCGTACTCGTCGTCGGTCTGCTGCTGTCGGCCTTCCCGTTCTACTGGGCCGTCGTCATGTCGACGCACACGTCGTCGGAGATCTTCGCCTATCCCCCGAAGCTGCTGCCGGGCTCGCACTTCCTGGAGAACGTCCGCAACCTCTTCCACAGCGTCGCCTTCTTCGGCTCGATGGGGAACTCGCTGCTGGTGGCGGGCTCGGTGACCTTCCTGGTCCTGTTCTTCGACTCGCTGGCGGCCTTCGTCTTCGCCAAGTTCGACTTCCCCGGCAAGAACGTGCTGTTCGCGCTGCTGATGCTCATCTTCATGGTGCCGGCGCAGCTGTCCGCCATCCCGCAGTTCGTGATCATGGCGAAGCTGGGCTGGATCGGCACGATGACCTCGCTGATCGTGCCCGCCGCGGCCAACGCGTTCGGCATCTTCTGGATGCGCCAGTACATGAGGGGCGCCATCCACGACGAACTCCTCGACGCCTCCCGCATCGACGGCGCGAACTTCCTGCGCCAGTACTGGCACGTGGCCCTGCCGGTGGTCCGGCCCGGCCTGGCCTTCCTCGGCATCTTCACCTTCATGGGCCAGTGGAACGACTACGCCTGGCCCCTGATCGCCCTCACCAACCCCCGCAACGTCACCCTCCAGGTGGCCCTGTCCCAGCTCAACGGCACGCACGGCACCACCGACTACGGAATCGTCGTGACCGGCGCGCTCCTCGCCCTCATCCCGCTGCTGATCGTCTTCGCGATCGGCGCCAAACAGATCATCGGCGACCTCGGCAAGGGGGCCATCCGTTGACGGACCCGCTCCTGGCACTGCGCCCCTGGCAGGCACCCGAGGTGACCTCCTGGGGGAGGCTGCCCATGAACGCCGTCGACCGGCGCTCCGGCGCCCTGTCCCTGGACGGCGACTGGCGCTTCCAGCTCCTGCCGACGCCGGAGGCGACGCTCCACGGCACATGGTCGACGGCACACGTCCCGGGCGCGTGGACCATGCAGGACACCGACGACCTCCCGCAGTACACCAACGTCCGTATGCCGTACGCGGAATTCCCTCCCCGGTCGCCCGCCGCCAATCCCACCGGTGTGTACGAACGACACGTGGACGTCCCCGCCCACTGGGCCGGCCGCCGGATCGTCCTGCACGTCGGGGCCGCCGAGAGCGTACTGCTGGTCCACGTCGACGGACGGCCCGTCGGGATCTCCAAGGACTCCCACCTGGCCGCCGAGTTCGACCTGACCGACGTGGTACGCCCCGGTGAGCCGTCGGTCGTACGGCTGACGGTGGTCAAGTGGTCCGACGCCACGCACATCGAGGACCAGGACCAGTGGTGGCACGGCGGGATCACCCGTTCCGTACTGCTGTACACGACCGATCCCCTGCACCTCGCGGACGTGACCGTACGGGCACGCCAGGACGGCGACCTGCGAGTGGACTGCCTGGTGCGCAACGCGGCGGGCGACCGGGCGCTGCCCGAGGGCTGGTACGTCACCGGTGACCTGGACGGTGACCTCCTGGCCCAGGACACCGAGTTCGACCGGCTCAACGCCGAGGACGAGCGGGTCTCCGACTTCCTGGGCGAGGTCCGTATCCGCGCCGTCGTGCCCGAGGTGCGCACCTGGAACGCGGAGCAGCCCGAGCTGTACGGGCTGACCGTCCGGCTGCACCGATCGGACGGCACGGTCGCCGACTCCTCGCACCACCGCATCGGCTTCCGGGACGTCGACATCGTCGGCCGGGACCTGCTGGTCAACGGCGAGCGGGTCTTCATCCGGGGCGTCAACCGGCACGACTTCCATCCGCTGACCGGGCGGACTGTGTCGTACGACGACATGCGCGCGGACCTGGTGCTGCTGAAGAGGTTCGGCTTCAACGCGATCCGCACCTCGCACTACCCGAACGACCCGTGGCTGTACGACCTCGCCGACGAACTGGGCTTCTACGTCGTCGACGAGGCGGACATCGAGTCCCACGACCACGCCCACGAGATCGCCGACGACCCGCGCTACCTGAACGCCTTCGTGGACCGCGTCTCGCGCATGGTGCTGCGCGACAGGAACCACCCCTCGGTCATCATCTGGTCGCTGGGCAACGAGTCCGACTACGGCGCCAACCACGACGCGGCGGCGGGCTGGGTGCGCCGGCACGATCCCACCCGGCCGATCCAGTACGAGGGCGCGGCCAAGCGCGGCTGGGCGGACCCGGACGTGGCATCCGACATCGCCTGCCCCATGTACGCGCCGCTGGAGGAGTGTCTGGCCCACGCGCTGTCCGGACAGCAGACCAAGCCGCTGATCCAGTGCGAGTACTCGCATGCGATGGGCAACAGCAACGGCACGCTGGCCGACCACTGGGCCGCCATCGAGGCCACTGAGGGCCTTCAGGGCGGGTTCATCTGGGAGTTCTGGGACCACGGAATCCTCCAGCGCGTGAGCGACGGCAGACCGGTCGGGCGCGCGGGCGCCGGACTGTACGGCAACGGTGTCGCCGCGCCCGGCCACCGCTGGGCGTACGGCGGCGACTTCGGCGAGAGGGTGCACGACGGGGCGTTCGTCGCGGACGGGATCGTCTTTCCCGACCGCACCCCGAAGCCCGCGATGTACGAGCACCGGGAGATCGCGGCACCGGTCCGCATCCGATCCCTCGGGCACGAGGGCATCGTCCTCGCCAACCACCAGCACTTCCGCGGCCTGGACTGGCTGACCGGCACCTGGGAGCTGGCGCTGGCCGACGGCCGTACCCTGACCGGCCCGGCCGGACTGCCCGATCTGCGGCCGGGTGGGACCGCGGCCGTACCGCTGCCGTTCCCGGTGCCGGCCGACGGCGGCGAGGCGTGGCTGACGCTGCGGGTGACGACGGCCGAGGACCAGGCGTGGGCACCGGCCGGTACGGAGGTGTGCGCGCCCCAGATCCGGTTGCGGGCGGCGGACGCGCCGAGGCAGCCGGTCGTGGCCGGGCCGGCCGTCGAAGTGGACGCCGAGGGCCTGCTGCGCCACCCGCTGCTGACCACCGCCCCGACGCTGTCGCTGTGGCGGGCGCCCACCGACAACGACGAACTGGGCGGGATGGCGACGCGCTGGCGCGCCTGGGGCCTGGACCGGCTGGTGCGCAAGGTGGTCTCCGTGCACCGGGACGGCGAACGGGTGACCGTGGAGGCTGCATACACGTGCGCCCTCGGAGCGGTCCGGCACCGGCAGGAATTCACGCCCGTCGCAGGCGGCGTCCGGGTCGACGAGTCGGCCGAGCTGCCCGAGGAGTTCCACGACGTCGCCCGGATCGGCTCGGTCTTCGAGACGGTGGCCGGGCTCGGCCTGCTGGAGTGGTTCGGACAGGGTCCCTGGGAGTCGTACCCGGACCGGGCCGCCGGGGCACCGGTCGGCCACCACGCACTGCCCGTCGACGACCTGTTCACCCCGTACCTGCGCCCCCAGGAAAGCGGCGGCCGGCACGGCGTACGGCGGTTCACGCTCTCGTCGCCCGACGCCACCGGACTCGCGGTCGAACTGGACGAGCCCCGCCAGGTCTCCGTCACCCGCTACCGCGCCGAGGACCTCACCGCCGCCGCGCACCACGACGAACTCGCGCCGCGGACCGGCTGTGTGGTCCACATCGACGCCGCACACCGGGGCCTCGGTACGGCCTCCTGCGGCCCCGACACCTTCCCCGCCTACCTCGTCACACCGGGGGTGCACCGCTGGAGCTGGACCCTGCGGATGGTATGAGTCCCCCGACGTCTCCGGCGGTGCCCCAGCCGACGTCATCGTCACCCCGGTCGACGAGCCGACCGGGGTGACGGACGTGGCGGGTGGCTCAGGTGTGCGGCGGTCGAGGACGTTCTTCCGCGGGAGCGCGACAGAACTTGCCCTCGCTGGTGTGGTGCTCGGTGATGTCCGTCAGCCACAACCGGTCGGGCTCCTCGGCGGTGAAGGTGCGCCGCACCCGGTCATCGCGGACCGGCGGCCCCGCCTTGACGTGCTTCCCTCAGCCCCTTTGCTCGGCGAAGGCGCTCCACCAGCCGTTGTCCCGGCGGATCCGCCAGGCGGTCCGCCCGGCCATCGGCTCATCGGCGGCGCGGGCCTCGTCGAACGGAAACCGATGACGCTTCGCGAGCACATGGCGGTCGAGTGCGGTTCGACGGCGACGAGGTCCAGGCGCTGCGATCCGTCCGGCCCCAGCGCCTCCACCTCCCCCTGCACCAGGTGCCGAGGGACGAAGCCGTAGCGGGCGGCGAAGGCAAGCCATCCGGGGTCGCCGTGCTTGCCCTCGGCCGACAACAGCGCGTACTCGATGGTCTGCTCGCGGGTCAGCAGGACCCGGCGGACCCCGCTCCAGCAGTCCCCGGTGCGCCGGACCCGGTCCCGTTCGACCTCCGCCCCGCTCGCGGCGAAGTCCGGTCCTTGTGCCGGCCGCGACCATGGTGGAGGGCGCCCGTTGGCTCCGGGCGGCGCGGGCGGCCGGTATCAGCGCTGGTAGTGCTCACGCAGGTCGCCCATCACCCGCTCGAACTCCTCGCGTGCCTTCTTCTGGGGCGCGTCGACACCGTCGACGGGGCGCACCCCGAGGATGTGTATCGAGGCGTTGTAGCGGCCGACCGCGCCGTGTGCCACGTACTCGCCGGTCTTCAGCGAGTAGGCCGAGCAGTGGTCCCGACTGCCGGTGTAGAGCAGGTAGGCGTCGGCGTCGGCGCGGACGGTGGAGCAGAGTTCGCGGCGGGCCTTCTCGGCGCCCGCGGCGTCGGCGGCGGCGGTGACCTCCAGGGCGAACGGCTCGAAGAAGCTGTTCCTGCCCCTCGCGTTCACCCAGCACTGGCCCTGGCCGTCTTGCTTCCAGGAGGAGACGACCTCGGCGGTCACTCCCTCGGCCAGCCTCACATCCACGCTGTCGGCCGCCACCCGGCCCTGGCATTTGCGGCCCAGTTCCTTCTCCAGCGCGCCCGGACCGTCGCTTCCGCAACCGGTAAGTGCTCCCAGCAGCACCGCCGTCAGTACGGCGGCTCCCGTCCCCGTTGGCACATGTCTCGTCACACAAGTCAGCGTACGGCCCACCGGGCGGTTCAACTCTGCTTCCTGCCCAGGAAGTTGCTCACGGACAGCGGACGCACCTCGCCGGACAGGTGGAGCCTGCCGTCCAGGCCCCGCAGGGTGAAGCGCCCGTCGCCGTCCGCGCCGTAGGCGACCGTGGGCGGCAGCGGCACGGGCGCCTGGAACCGGGCACAGACCACGGGCGCGTCCGCCGTGCCGTGGGCGGCCAGGCACCGGGCAACGGTCCACATGCCCTGGGCTGTGACCCGGGGGAGGCCGAAGACGCGGGCGGTGAGCGGGTGCAGGTGGGTCGGGTTGCGGTCCCGGGACGCGGCCCCGCACCGCCGCCCGGCGTCCTCGGCCAGGGGCCACCGGCCTCGCGCTGCCTCTGAGGTCGGTCACCACCGTCGCCTCGGTGCCCCGGCCGGCGTCCGGCCGGCTCCGCGGCGCCCAGCGGGCCAGGGGTCCCGGGCTGAGCACGTTGACCCGGAAGCGGCGCTCGCGCGATTGCCGGGCCCAGTTGTGCACGAGGTTGCTCACCGCCGCCTTCGAGGCGCTGTAGACCTCCAGTTGCTCATTGGGGCGCACGCTGTTGCTTGAGCCGACGACCAGGATGAAGGCGTTCTCCGCCAGCAGCGCCTTCTGAACGGTGAACAGTGGGCCCCTGACGTTGACGGCGAGCGTCAGGTCGACGTTGGCCTCGGTGTGGCCGCCGAGCGCGGCGTCCGCGACGATTCCCGCATGGGCGCGGCGGTGATCGGCCCACGGCCTGCCACGACGACGGTGCCGGAGGGCAGCAGAGGTTGGATGCGGTCCCACTGCCGGCCGGTCAGCCGGGCGTGACGAGGCATCAGGATGAGACCGCAGAGGTGCTGCGCACCCGGGCCACAGCAGTCCGGCCGTACTCAGTCGACCTTCTTGATCACCCGGGCGGGCACTCCCGCGACAACGGTGCCGGCAGGGACATCGCGAGTGACCACCGCACCGGCAGCGACCACCGCACCGGCACCGATGGTCACCCCCTGCGTGATCACAGCAGCCGTCCCGATCCAGACGTCGTCCTCGATGACGATCGGGGCGAAGGAGAGGTACTCGCGGCGCTCGGCCAAGGGCAATGGATGGCCTCCGGTGATGAGGCTGACCTTCGGGGCGATCATGACGCCGTTCCCGATACGGATGCCTCCCCTGTCCATGAAGGTGCATCCCTGGTTGACGAAGACGTTCTCCCCGAACGTCGTGTTCAGCCCGTACTCGGTAAAGAACGGCGGGTAGATCACCACCGATTCCGGCAGCGGACCCCCGAACACAACGGAAAGTAGTTCCGTGCGACCTTCGCTGTCGCTGAACGGAAGCATATTCAGTCGAGACGTCGCATCGGTCACCTCCATGATCCGCTCCGCATGACGCGCGAACTCAGGCGTTTGGACATACATAACCTGCTCTGTGCGGGTAGACATGTGCTGATCCCAACACCGCGCAGTACATTCGATCAAACAACCCAGCACCGCACCAGACACAACTGACGGTTGTGGAAGTACGGTGGTGACGTGGATGTTGAAGCGCTGCGGACGTTCGTGACCGTCGCTGAGACCGGCCAGTTCCAGGCTGCGGCCGACGAGCTGGGGATCAGCCAGCAGGCGGTCTCCAAGCGGATCGCGGCCCTGGAGAAGCGCGTCGAGGTCACGCTGCTGGTGCGGACCTCCCGAGGCTCCCGGCTGAGCCTGGACGGGCAGGTCTTCCTGCCGCACGCCAAGAAGGTCTTGGCGGCCATCGAACAGGCCGAGCAATCCGTGCGCCCCGGAAGCCGTCCCTGGCGCGTCGATGTCCTCAATCGGCGCATTTCCCCGGCCCAGGCTGTCTACCGGTTTTACCGCTCCCACCCCGAGACAGACCTGGACGCGGTCACGCTGAGCAAGGAGAACGCCGCCCAGGCCGCCCAGGCGGTCCTCGAAGGGACCATCGACGCGTCCTTCCGTGCCCTGCCGGCAGACCAGGTCCCGGTCGGGATCAGCGCCGAGCGACTCCTGGACGCACCCCTGGAACTCCTGGTCGGACCCGGCCACCCACTGGCTGACGCACCCTGGGTCAGACCTACGGACCTGGCCGGCCACCGCATCTGGATCCCCGGGATCAGGCCGGGCACGGAGTGGGCGGCGTTCTACCAGGCGCTGTCCGAGGCCTTCGGCCTGAGCATCGACGCGCTCGGCCCCAACTTCGGTGACGAGGCCCTGATGGACGCGCTGGCCGACTCGGCCTCGCTGGCCACCCTCGTCAGCAGCGGGGACCGGTACCTGTGGCCCCAGACCCACGACCTACGGCGCATCCCGTTGCACGACCCGACCCCGGTCTACCCGCACGTGCTGCTGTTCCGCAGCGGAGACCAGCACCCTGTGCTGACCGCGCTACGCGACCATCTGCGCACCACAGGCCCGCGAGCCGCGCACGACGTGTGGGCACCGGACTGGGTAGACCGCTGACCAGGCGACCGAATGGACAGGCACGCCCTTGACCCGGCCGCGCGGTAGCTGCTCGTCGTCGCTGTTCACGCCGTCCAGCGTTCCAGCCGGCCGCCACCGACAACACTGCCGCTCGCGACGACGGGCCCGAGTGGACCGTCCCGAGGGGATGCACCCGGTGCGGCCGACACAGAGTGCACGTCCGCTGTCGGTGCGCATCGGATGCGGTGCGTCGTCCTCATCGGGGCGGACGTATCGGATCGTCACCACAGCCACGACGCCCAGTGGACCCCACCCCGGGCAGACACCGACGCCGTAGCCCCCTGACGTCTGGCCCCGACCGCTGGTGGCGCCCGCACGAGTCGCAGTGATCTGCACCACAACATTCCCGGGGCCGGTGATGTTTGACGGCCGGGGTGCGCTGGACGGATGAGCCGCCCATGTGACGGGTGTGCTTCCTGTGTTCTTCTACGGCCCTTTTGCTGGCCTTGTGTGGGGTGGATACGTCGTGAGCCGTCGTACGTCGCATGCGTACAGACCGCTGAACCTGAAACGCCGGGTGTGGCTGACACTGGGTGCCGTGGTTCTGGGCGGCGGAGGGGTGACCTACGCCGTCGCCAGCCCGTCGGCCGATCCCGGCGCGACCGGCCGGGCCAAGCGGCCGGTCAAGGTCTATGCCCTCGCGCTGAAAGGCACCGCTGCCGACCGGCAGGATCTGGCGCGCACGGACACCTCGCAGTTCTCGATGCTCGGCGTCTCCTGGACGGGTGCCACCACGCGGCTGCACGGCACGGCGCAGGTGCGCACCCGCAGCACGGCGACCGGGGAGTGGAGCGCCTGGCGCGACCTGGAACTGAACGTGGATCCGCTGGAGAAGCCGGGACGCCGCGTGCGCGGCGCGTCCGAGCCGCTGTGGGTCGGGTCCTCCAACGGTGTTCAGGCACAGGTCGTCCGCAAGAACGGCACCACCACTGCCCTGCCCAGGGGACTGGAGGTCAACCTGGTCGATCCGGGTGTGGTGACCGACGCCGAGGCCAAGGCGCCCGGCAGCGAGCCGGCCGCGTTCGTCGCAGAGGGAAGCCCCGACGCCACGAGCGGCAGCACCCCCGCCGATCCTGCCTCTCCCGGCGACGGCACCACCGTGACGCCCACGGATGGCCAGACCGCCACGTCCCCGGCCCCGACCGACACCACCACGTCCACGGCCACTCCCACCGACTCGGGCTCCGCCTCCGCCACGGCGAGCCCGTCCGCCAGCCCGTCGCCCACCGGGCCGACCGCGCCCCCGTCCACTGTGCCCGAGCCGCCGATCGTCGACCGCGCAGGCTGGGGCGCCGACGAGTCGATCAGCCCGCAGGCGCCGGAGTACAACGCGGACGTGAAGGCCGTGTTCGTCCATCACACCGACGGCGCCAACGACTACTCCTGCACCGACTCGCCGTCGATCGTGCGGAGCATCTACGCCTACCACGTACAGGTCGAGGGCTGGAAGGACATCGGCTACAACTTCCTCGTCGACAAGTGCGGCACCCTCTTCGAGGGCCGCAAGGGCGGCGTGGACCTGCCCGTGCTGGGCGCCCACACCTACGGCTGGAACCGTGAGGCCGCGGGCATCGCAGTCCTCGGCGACTACACCACCACCAGCGCCTCCAACGCCGCGCTGGCCTCGATCGCCCGTCTGGCGGCCTGGAAGCTCGGCCAGTACGGCGCCGACCCGGCCGGCACCACCCAGCTCACCGCCGGAGCCACCCAGAAGAACTTCTCCAGCACCAGTTTCACCGCAGGAAGCGCCTACACCTTCCAGCGGATCTCCGGCCACCGCGACGGCTACAACACCCAATGCCCCGGAAACTCCCTCTACCCCCAGCTGCCGACCATCCGGGCCTGGGCTGCCGGACCGGTACAGGGCCTGAAGGTCACCTCGCTGGGCGGCGCGACCGCGTCCGGATCGACCTACTACACCAAGGGCACGATCACCGCGCACTGGACAGCCACCACGCCTGGCTCGCTCATCAAGAACGTCCAACTGCTCGTCGACGGCAAGACCGTGGCCACCACCTCCGGCACCGCCACCTCCGTCGGCGCCACCCTGCCCCTCGGCAGCCACACCATCGCCGTGCGGGCCGTACACCAGTCCGGCAAGACCGCGACCAGCTCCGCGCTGAACGTCGTGGCGGAGACGACCGCACCGACCTTCACCACCACCCCGCGGCTCTCCCTGCGTTCGGGCACCGTCAACACGTCCGCCGTGCCTGTCACTCTCGGTTGGAAGGCCACCGACGACAAGGCGCTGCGGAGTGTGCAGCTGCTGTCCCCGACCACGGCGACGTTCAGCCCGACCACCACCAGCTCCAGCCGCACCGCCAAGTCCGGGACCGCCACGACCTGGTCGATGCGGGCCTACGACTACGCCGGCAACTACCGCACCTCTTCCCCGGCCTATACCCCTGTGATCCTTCAGGAGAGCTCCGCCACGAAGACCGGCACTTGGACCAGCCGGTCGTCCACCAGCTACCTCGGCGGCAAGTCCTACTCCAGCGCCTCCAAGGGCGCCGGCCTCACCTGGACCTTCACCGGCCGCTCCGCGGCCTGGGTGGTGTCCCGGGCCTCCAGCTCCGGCCAGGCGTACGTCTACGTCGACGGCACCAAGGTGGCCACTGTCGACCTCAAGTCGGCAACCACCCTGTACCGGCAGGCGGTCTGGACCAAGAGCTGGTCCAGCAGCGCCAAGCACACCATCAAGATCGTCGTCGTGGGCACCAGCGACCGCCCCACCATCACCACTGACGGCCTCGTCTACATCAAGTAACCATTGAGTCAAGCTGAGCCAGGCCAAGCCGATCGGCGCATGCGGTCCCGCATGCGCCGATCGGCTTGTGCGCTCCCCACGGTGACAGGAACGGTGAGGCAACCGGCACCAGCACATCGCTGACTCCGAGGACAAGGCCCGTGAGTGGATCGAACGGTGGCGCCGCGGCTGGGAGACCGGGACTGCCTGCCACCGGGCCGTGGCACCAGTTCACCGCGGAGCGCACCGCCGACACCGTGGTGCTGCCGGAAGTTCTCGCCGACGTGGTCGACCCGGTCACCGACGCGTCCTCGCTCGGGCCTTCCGGGCCGCTGCCGGGCTGGTCCGCGCCTACCCGCGCACCCACGACCTCGCCCTTGCGCCGCTACTGCGCACCCGCACCCACCGGGGGGACGCGATGACCACCACCCCCACCCGGACCGCCCGGCCACACGCGCACCCGGCCGACAGCCGAGCCGCCCTGCTCATCGCGGGGCTCACCTCCCGCATCACCGACCGCTTGCTCGGAACGGCCCTTGCCGTCGCCGCCTGCGACCCGCCGGCCGCTCTGCACGCACCACTGCCGGTCAGGGTGCTGGTCCTGGAGACGGCGACGGCCGCGTGGTGGGCCGCTCCGATGGTCGACGCGGGCCCCGTCTCGACCTCTACGCGCCGGCGGACCGGCGCGGCCCCCTTCAGGACGACCGTGTCGCCGGCGGCGGTCGCGGTCGCAACGGCCACCGGCCCCGCGCTCTGGCCGGTCGTCTGCACCGCCGCCCTACCGCCTGCCTACTTGCGTCACCGCCGCGTGGACAGCCGGCGTCACCGTCCCGTCCGGCCCCCCGCGGGCGACACCCGCACTGGCGGCTGCCGCCGCGACCACAGGGGTTCTGCTCGCCGCCCAGGCGCCGGTCGCGGACACCCCGTGGGCACGGCTGCCCGCCTCACTCGCCATCACCGCGACCACGGTGTGCCTCGTACTGGCGCTGCGCACCCGCCGCAGGCCGCCCCGCTGACCGTCGACACCACTGGCGGGTCCGGCGCTGATCTCGGCCCCTCCCAAGGGGCGACAGACAGGCTGAATCGCACGGTCCGCGAGCCTTGATCGTTGCCGAGCCCGCTGATTGGCTGGTCGGTATGACTGATCTCGGACCCGTCGTTTGGCCGCCTGCCCCGCTCCAGACCGAGCGGCTCGTGCTCCGTGAACCCGAGGCCCGGGACCGAGCGGCGTTCATCGAGCTGTACGCCTCGCCGGAGGTGCACACCTACCTCGGCGGCCCCCGGCCGCGTGACGAGCTTGAGCGCGAGATGCCCGAGGTGCCCGGGCGGCGGCCCGGGAGCTTCGTCGTCGAGCGCGATGGGGCGATGATCGGCCAGATCCTGCTCAGGAGAGCGACGGAGCACCGTCGCCCGGCCGCCGCGGGCAAGGCCGACCTCGGCTACCTGTTCCTGCCGCGGGCCTGGGGATCCGGGTACGCCACCGAGGCGTGCGCGGCGGCACTCGACTGGTTCGACGGCGTCCTTCCCGGCGAGCCCGTGGTGCTCACCACCCAGACCGCCAACCTCGGCTCGATGCGCCTCGCGGCGAAGCTGGGGTTCACCGAGGTGGAGCGGTTCCACGCCTGGGACGCCGAGCAGTGGCTCGGCATGCGGTCCCCGGTCACACCGCCTGCTGGCAGCGGGGCTTCGGGAGCAGCGCCCGCGTCGAGCACGCCCTCGCCCGCATGAAGACCTGCAACAGGGTCACCGTCCTCGGCACCGGCACCGAACTCCGCCACCGGGTGATCGGCGGACTCCACGAGGCGGTCGGGGTGCTGTGGATCGACCCGCCGGCCGCGTCCGACCTCGACCCGCACGCCACCGTCCTCGCCGTCGAACTGGACGGCGAACTGAAGCTGTACCGGAGGCCGGCCGGTGCCGCCGGCGATGCCTGCCCTCCGTGCGACGACGTACGGGAACCTCGTGAGGTCGGGCGGCTGCGCGCGCAGCGGCACGGCGAACAGCCTCCGGAACAACATCGACTCCGCTGACACCAGCCGCATGACCCGTGTCCGGGATGCGGGGTCAAGGCCCTGTCCGCCGGCGGGGACACGCCCGGCCCACCGACCGGCGGGCCGGGCGTCGACGTCCGGTAGAGGCCCGTGTGACGGAGCACGTCAGTTCACGGTCACCGTCACGGTGTCGGTGGCCGCGTTCGAACCGTTGCACAGCAGGGTCTGGCCGGTGAAGACGCGGGTGGTGGAGCATCCTTCGTCATCGGTCACGGTGACCCGGGCGGTGTAGCTGCCCGGGGCGGTGTAGACGTGCTGGACCGCAAGGCCGGCGTCGCGCAGGACGGTGCCGTCTCCGAAGTCCCAGTCGTACCGTGCGATCTTGCCGCCGTCGGGATCCGTTGAGGCGCTCGCGTAGAGATCGGCGGCCTGCCCGGCCCGGTTCCGCTTGGCCGGGGTGGAGAGCACGGCGGTGGGTCCCTGGTCGGGGATGATGGTGAGGGCCTCGAACGCGGGGGCCCGGCCCCCTGAGGACACCGGAGAGCCGGGAGTCCTGGTGAGGGCGCCGGTGGATCCGATCGCGAAGCCGTACAGCTCGTCGCCGTCGAAGTGGGACACGTACAGGAAGCGGCCGTCGGGGGTCACGGCGATGCCGACCGGGCCCGCTCCGCCCGTGAAGGGCGATCCCGGGACCGCGCGCAGGGACCCGTCCGTGCCGATGGTGAAGGCGGAGACGGCGTGGACGGTGTCCGGGCGCACCTGACTGGGGCTGGCGAGGAACAGATGGCGGCCGTCGGGCGACACGGCGACGCCCTCGGGGTGGTCGGCGACCGAGTAGGGCGAGCCAGGTGTGGCGGTCAGGTCGCCGTCCTTGCTCACGCGGAAGCCGAAGAGCTGGTCGGTGGTGGTGGCCGCGACGTACAGGTACTGCCCGTCGGGCGTGGTCCCCATGCCGGTTCCGGCGCCCCCGGTAGTGGCCACCGTGCTTCGGCCGCTCAGGGTGCCGTCGGTGCCGATCGCGAAGCGGTCGAGGGTGTTCGTCAGGTCGGTGAGCGGTACCCCGTGGCCCACGTACAGGAACCTGCCGTCCGGCGTCACCGCTAGACCGCGGGGGTTGTCCGTGGCCGGAACCGGATCGCCCCGCAGCGTCAGGGTGCCGTCGGCGTCGACCGCGAACACCGAGACGGTCCCGGAGCCCAGGTTGGCGGTGTAGAGCGTCCGCCCGTCCGGTGCGATGGCGGTACCGAAGGGCGTCTGGCCGCCGGTGGGCACCGGATCGGACAGTGGGGAAAGGGTGCCGTCGGCGCCCACCCGATAGGGCTGCACCACGCCTGCGTTCCGTTCTACGACGTAGACCGTGCGTCCGTCGGGTGCCGTCACGATTGCGCTGGGTGCGCTGCCCTGGGCCTGCGTCGGAGTCGGAGCACCGTTCGGAACGGGCGAGCCGTCCGCGCCGACGGTGAACCCTGCGACGTTGTCGCTCAGGGAGTTCGTGACGTACAGCGGCCGGCCCTTGGTGGCCTGGGACGACGCCAGTTCGGCCCACGCGGACGACGTTCGGGAAGGCTCGGCCTGGGCGGGCGGGATCCCGAGTGCCAGCAGGACCATGAACCCGACAAGAACGGCGGGCAGGGCAGGGACCGGTAGGGTACGTCTGTGCTGTGACACAGTGCCTCCGACGACGGGGTGCAGTCCCTCCATGGTTACTACGCTCCGTACGGCGAGGGTGTGTCGATTGAACGACAGCGTCCGTCTTCCGCGGTCACGGAGAACCGTTGACCTTCGCGTGAAGATCTGCGCGGGGGGCCTCACGGACGGGAAGCGGGAACCGAGTCGGCGACTCGTCGTCCGCGCCGTCCGACGAAGGGGCCCTTCGCGCGCCGGCCGAGGCCGCGGTGAGTTGTGCCGGGGATCCCGGAGTCGGGTCCGCGCCGGTGGACGGTCCGGTTCAGCCCGTCAGCGACAGGACCAGTGCGGCGCTGGGAGCGCAGCGGAGCCGGCCCTCGCGTACCGCGGCGACGGCTTCCGGCTGAGGGACGCGGAGGACCCTGAGGTCCGCCTCGGACGGCTCCGCAGCGGTCGGACCGGATGTCGGCCGGTCGACGCATCACAGGTGGACCCGGCAGTCGGTGAGGCCCGGCCGGGGGTGGAGGAAGCCGTGCCCGATCCAGGTGCCCCCGTGGTGCCCCGTCTCCTCGGCCGGCTCGCGCCGCGCCGCGGTCAACGCACCGTCGTCGTCCGGGTCGACGGACCCGCCGGGCAGCTGCCACAGGGCGTCGGCGAGGTAGTGGTACGGCTCGACCAGGAGGAGTTGCCCGTCGACGAGAGCCGCCACCCGCACCTGGTCGGGTGCCTGGGCCCAGTCGTAGCCGCCGCGCCGACCGTCGGGCCCGGTGACCTCGTCACGGTGTACCTGAGAACGGGGGGTGCGGTACGGCGTCGTGCCGCTGTACCGGGTCCACGGTCCTCGCTGCTCCACAAGGAGCACCGCACCGGCCCGGCCGGGGGCCTGGTCAGGAACGGACCCCCGATTGCCGGCCGCCACGGGTCCACGGGGCAGCCCCACGGTACGGGGCGGTGACCCAGGGGTGCGTCGATCACCGCTTCAGTCCCGGACGCCGGCGAGTCACGCGGACGCCGGCAGGTGGTCGACGTGATGCGAGATCTGCCGGCGCGGGCGCGGCGGCGGGGTGGGTGAGGTGCTCGGCGAGGTCGCACATGGGGGCCAGGACGGCCGTAGGTCGCCCGCGAGATCGGGGGCGGGGCGCCTGGTCGGCGAACGGCATTGCAGCGGACTGGCGTTGGTCGGCGGCCGGGGTCGCAGGGTGCGGCGCGGCGCGAGAACGGCGAGGGCCGCCGGGACCGGTCCGGGCCGTGGCGGCGAGTACCCGGGGGGACGTCGGCGATCCATGCGGGCGGGCCGGTTCTCGCCCGTGCGCGGGGTGCCGGACGGCCCAGGTGGGCACGGTACGGCCCGGACCTCGCGTGTTTTCGAGGGCATCGCCCTGGCCCACGTCGACCAGAAGAGCGGCGACCGCACCGAGTGGATCTTCGACCCCAAGACGTACGCCTATCTCGGCAGCCGCGCTGTCCAGGTCAAGCAGGCCGACGGCATCAAGCCCGGCACGGTCATCAACTGGACCGCCGTGCTGGAGCGGGCCGTCGTCGACGCCCAGAGGCAGCGCCCCGGTGCGCAAGGTACCGCTACGTGAGGACGCGATCGCCCCGCTGGTCGTGCTGTCGCGTGAGGTTGGTGCCGCCTCGACGTCGAAAGGCGGCACGGCGGCGGACGGTGTCAGGGGGGCGTGCCGCGCCAGCCGGCGAGCCGGACGTACGCGGATGATGGGTCGCCGCTGAAGCCGACGCGCAGGTGCCCGGCAGGCCCGCGTCCAGCCCCCCCTTCTCCTCTCCGGCTGCCCCGACCGCTCTGTCGCCGACCGGGCCGGCGACGCTGAGCGCGGGCGTGGCCGGGCCGTCCGGGTGGCGGCGGGGCGGGTGAGGGGCTGGGCTGGCACGGGAGCGCAGGTGGTCCGGGACGGCCGGCTGATCGTCGGCCAGATGTGCGTCGCTGGTGCGCCAAGACCGGACCACGCCCGGCCGGCGAACTCCGCCGGGTCGCCGGTCACGCGTGCCGCCGCGCTTCATCCCGCGCTCGCAGGTGTCCACGAGCGCGGGATCAGGCCCTCGGGGGCGCAACGTCGCGATGTTTGGTCCGGGGCCAGGTCGCGACGGTGTCGTGTCTGGCCCCGGTGTGTCAGTTCTGTAAGCGCCAGCGCTGGTTCGTACCGCCCGTGCAGGTCCACAGCTGGATCTTCGTTGCGTTGGCGGTCCCCTGGCCGTCGGCATCCAGGCAGAGCCCCGAGCGCAGCGCTGTGATCGTGCCGTCGGGATTGATGGTCCATTGCTGGTCTGTCTGTCCGTTGCAGTCCCAGATCGCCGCCGGGGTGCCGTTGGCCGCTGTCTGGCCGGCGCCCAGGCACTTGTTGCCGTAGACGACCAGTTGCTTCCCGGAGGTGTACGTCCACCTCTGGTTGGAGCCACCGTTGCAGTCCCACAGTTGTGCCTGCGTGCCGTTGGCCGTGGTGGAGTTGTTGATGTCGAGGCAGCGCCCTGACTGCTGGCCGACGATCTCCTGGTTGCCGGTGGACGGCGGCGGATTCGAGTCGAACTGTGTGAAGAACTGCCACACCGCCGCCGATGTCCAGGTGCGCCAGCCATCACCGGTGGAACCGTCTATGGGGCCGGGGTCGTGGCCCGCTCCGTCGAACGCGGCCCAGACGACGGGGTATCCCGACCGGCAGCCGGAGTAGGCGGTGATGGTGTGCGTCAGGCTGCCGTAGGCGGGCTCGGGCGGGTTCTGCGGGGTGCAGCCGTTGTTCCGGACGAAGGTGTCGCGCAGTTCCCGTCCCGACGCGATGGGCAGCACGTTGTCCCTGATGCCGTGCAGGCCCATGTAGGCGATGGGCTGGGTACCGCCGTCGCATCCGCTGAGGTTCGCGCCGGAGTAGACCGCGACCGCGCGGAAGACCGTGGCCCGGGAGCAGGCGAGGGCGTACGACATCGCACCGCCGTAGCTGAAGCCGGCGGCGAACAACTGCGTGGTGTCCACGCACAGGCCTGCTTCGAGCTGGCTGACCATGGCGTCGACGAAGGCCACGTCCTGGCCGCCCGGGTTGGCCCAGCCGTTGCCGTTGCCCTGGGGGGCGACGAAGATGGTGCTGTTGTTCGCGTCGGCCAGGCGCCGCAGGCCGTAGTAGGACCAGTTGTACCCGTCCGTTCCGCCTGAGTCGACGTCGTTGGCCGTGCCGCCCCGCCAGTGGAAACCGAAGATCAGCCGGTAGGGGTGGTTGTTGTCGTAGCCGGCGGGGACCCGCAGGAGGTAACTGCGGGTCTGGCCGCCGCTCTGGATCGTGTGGGTGCCGCTCGTCAGCGCCGGGGCCTTGCCGCAGCCGGCGGTCGCCCTGACGGTGCCGGTGGTGGCCGGCGCGGTCACTGCGCGGGCGCTGCCGAACGAGGTGCCCGCGGCCGACAGGACGAGGAGCATCGCAGCCGCGATCGACGTCAAGAGTGGTTTGCGCTTCATACACTCCTTCTTCCGTGGGTGAGGAGGTGCGGGGGGCGCGGTGGCCGGCGTTTCAGGTGCCGGTGATGGTCCATGCGTTGTTGGTGCTGGAGTTCGGCGTCCACATCACCGTGGTGGAGCCGACCGTGGTGCTGCCACTGCCGTCGAGTGCGGTGCCGGTTCCGCGGTTGACGATCTGGTAGCGGTTGCCGCCGAGGCTGTTGAGCGACCACTGCTGGTTGTCGCCGCCGTTCCACGCCGCCTGGCGGGCGGGAGCGCCGTTGGCGGAGTCGCCCCAGCTGTCGGCGGCCATGCCGTTGGCGCGGTTCATGATGCGGTGGTAGCCGTTGCCGAGGTCGATCAGCTGCCAGTGCAGGTTGACGCTTCCGTCGTAGTTCCACTGCTTGAGATTGGATCCGGAGGCCACATTGCCCCCGCTGTCGAGCACCAGCCCGCTGGTCACGTTGGCAATCCTCACCCAGGTCGTCGAGCCGCCCGGCCCGCCCAGTGGGGGGATCCGGCCGGAGAAGGTGAGCTTGACCGTGTAGGCCAGGGCGCTGAACGGCGGGTTGGCCGAGGGCATGGTGAGGTGCAGGCCGGAGGCGTCCTGGACCGGTGCGGGCAGGTCGGTGTAACGGCCGGCGGTGTTGTCCAGCAGTTGGGCGCTCGTCAGGGTGCTGAGGTTGAACTGGTTGGAGTTCAGGGTCGTGATGGTCATGGTGCCGCCCTGCCAGCCGAGCGCGGTGGCGTAGAGGATCTTCTCGTCCTGGCTGCGGGTGAACCGGACGTCCTTGGCGGTGCCGGCCACCGGTCCGCTGAACGAGCCCCCGCCCATCTTGGTGGGGCCCTCGCCGTAGCTGGTCCAGGAGCGGGTGGAGTAGACCGCCTCCCCGAAGCGGCCGAGCCAGTCGCCCATGCCGAGCAGGATGGACTGCTGCCCGGAGGGGATGACGCCGGCGGCCGTCGGTGCGATGTTCAGCAGCATGTTGCCGCCCTTGCTGACCCGGTCGATCAGCGAGTGGAGCAGTGCCTGCGTCGAGTAGTAGCCGATGCCCGTCGTGTAGCACCAGCTGGAGGAGGAGATGCTGTCGTCGGTCAGCCAGTAGGGGGTGAGCAGCCCGGCCGGGCCGCCGCGCTCGAAGTCGTAGACCTCGCCCTTGGCGTTGAGGCCGTCCTTGTAGGTCGCGACGACGTCCTTGTTCCAGGAGACGGCCTGGTTGTAGTAGTGCGCGAGGAACTGGAGGCGGTAGGACTCCTGCACCGGGCCCAGGTCGAAGTCCTGCCAGATCAGGTCGGGCTGGTAGCCGTCGATGACCTCGACCAGCTTGTCGAACCAGAGTTTGTTCTCCGCTGCCGAGCCCTGCTGGCCGTAGAGCACGCGCAGCGTCGCGTCCGACTGGGACGGCACGTGGTCGTAGTAGCCGTTGAAGTGGTAGGCGTGGTGCAGCGAGGCCATGAACTTCAGCCCCTGCCCGCGGATGGCTTGCGCGTGCAGTCCCACGAGGTCCAGTCGGGGGCCGTGCTGGACCGAGTTCCACGGGTTGGCACGGCTGTTCCACATGGAGAAGCCGTCGTGGTGTTCGGCGACCGGGCCGGCGAACCTGGCGCCCGCGGACCTGAACAGCCGGGCCCAGGCGTCCGGATCGAAGTCGCCTCCCCTGGAGGCCAGTTCGGGCGCGAACTGCACGTAGGTGCCGGCCTTGTCGCGGGCACCGTCGATGAAGTTGTGGTACGGCCATACCGAGGGGTCGCCGTAGGTGGCGATGTGGTGCCTGTTCTCGTTCGAGCCGCCGATGTACATGTTGCGCGGGTACCACTCGTTCCCGAACGCGGGAACGCTGAAGACGCCCCAGTGGTAGTAGATGCCGAACTTGGCGTCCTGGAACCAGGCCGGGGCCGGGGGGTGCTGGTCCACGGACGGCCAGCTCGCGGTGTAGCTGCCGGGACCGTCGGTCGCGGCGGCCTCGGGAGCGAACCGCAGCAGGCCGAAGGCCGTGGCCGCGCCGGCCGCCGCCAGCAGTCGACGGCGGCTGACCGGCAGGGAGGAGGAAGACATGTGGGGGCCTCTCGGGGGTGGTCGACTGGGATGGTGCGGGAGCCGGTGGTCGTCGGCCGGTCACCGGATCAGTCGCGCGTCCACTGCTGGTTCCTGTTGCCGTTGCAGGTCCACAGTTGGAGGAGGGTGCCGTTGGCCGTTCCCCCGCCGGTCGCGTCCAGGCACAGGCCGGACTGGTCGCCGGTGATCGTGCCGTCGGAGTGGAGCGTCCACTTCTGGTTGCCGCCGCCGTTGCAGTCCCAGATGTCCACCTTGGTTCCGGGGCTGGTGCCCTGGCCCTCGGCGTCCAGGCAGACGTTTCCGTAGACGCGCAGCTCACCGGCCGAGGTGTTCGTCCACTGCTGGTTGGTGCCTCCGTTGCAGTCCCACAGTTCCACCTGGGTGCCGGCCGTCTGCGACTGGTTCGGCACGTCCACGCACCGGCCGGACGCGGCTCCGACGATCGCGCCTGTCGTGCCGCCGTCGTTCCCGCCGCTGCCGGGGGTGATGGACAGGTTGTCGAACTGCGCCGTCTCACCCTGGCTGGTCGCGTAGCCGATCTGTCCGCCGGCCCAGGTCCGGTCGTTCACGGAACCGACCGTGGCACCGTCGATGACGGCGGTGATGGCGGTGCCGGAGAAGGTGAGGGACAGGGAGTGCCACCGGTTGGTGCCCAGCGCCGTGGTCGTGCCACGGGCCAGGGTGGAGACGGTGCCGTTGGTGTTCGAGCTCAGGACCGACCAGGCACCGGTGTCGCTCACCCGCAGGTGGTAGGCGTTCAGTCCTCCGGTACTGCTGTAGTCCTGTGCGCCCGCACGGCCGATCAACTCCGCGTATCCGGACTGTTCGAGCATCACGTCCGAGGAGACGGTGTAGTTGCTCCAGCTCATGTCACCGAGCAGGGCGTGCGGATCGGACAGCGCGTCCCAGGTGATCGGCTTCTGCGGGCTCATCTGGCGCACACACCTGCCACCGCGTCCGCCGCCGCAGCCCACCTCCTCGAAGGCGCCCTGCCAGTCCATGAGGTACCTGGCCTCGGTGCCGGTGGCGTAGCCGTCGAAGGAGTCGCTGTACGGCAGCTTCAGCGTGCCCTGGGCGGGGCCGGTGGCGGTGCCCTTGCCCTGGCCGGTCGTGGTGGTCAGGGTGTACACGCGGCCCGGTTGGACGGTGAGGCCGAAGCCGCCGCCGGACGGGGTGATGTCCGCGGTGTGCACGAGGTAGTCGGCCGGGTTGCCGGAGGTGACGTCGGTCGACCAGACGTGGACGGTCTTCGTGGACAGTCCCCCGGTGACGTCGAGGTTCAGCGTCTGGGCGCTTCCGGCGTCCATCGTCTCGATGATGGTGGAGTAGTCGGAGCCGTTGGTGGACTTCAGCGAGACGTAGCTGCCGTTGTTCCGGTTGCCGCCGATGTAGCCGCTGGAGGCGTCGAGGTAGTGCCAGCCCGGGGCGGTGAACTGGCTGGTCTGCGCCACTACCCAGGCGTTCTTGCCGATCGCGTAGTGGCCGGACCAGGGCTGCGGGGCCAGGGCGAGCCCCATGGTGGGGTACGGCAGGTTGGGCGTGATCGAGGCGACGACCGGCCAGTTGAAGTACGCGGTCATCCGGCCGTCGATGTATCCGCGGTTGATGCCGCGGGCCACGGCCTGCGCTCCCCCGTTGTAGTCGTCCGAGCCGTTCTCGCTCGCCCACAGCGTCTTGCCGGACGACGTGGCGGCCGACGGTACCGAGCAGTTGGACTGGGACGACCGGTAGCCGCAGGGGTAGTGCGTGCCGATGGCGCTCACCGCGGAGGCGAACGCCGGGTTGGAGTTGATGTCGTTCGCCACGGCCCAGTCGGAGTCGGCCGCGACGATCTTGACGTTGCCGTAGCCGTTGCTGTCGAGCGCGCCGCGCAGTTGTTCGTACCAGGAGATGCTGTAGCCCCGCTCGTTCCACCCGCCGAGGTAGTCGATGTTCAGCCCGTGCTGCTTGGCGCAGCCCAGCCACGAGAGCAGGTAGTCGACCATGTCGGTGGACCAGAAGTTGCCGCCGCCGATCCAGCCGGGCGCGCCCCAGGCGAGGCCGTACAGCTTGATGCCGGGATTACGGGCTTTGGCCTGCTCCATCAGCCACCATTCGTAGCCCCGGTCGCAGTTGAGGTCGGACCGGGTGTGCTGGTGACTCGGTTCGGCCCCTGAGGTGGAGTTGGTGTCCCCGCCGATCTCCGCCTTGAGGATGTGCAGGGAGGCGCCGTAGCCGGGCTTGAACAGGTAGTCCAGGATCTGGCCGCGCTGGGGCTCGGGATAGTCGATCAGGAGTCTGCTGTTGCCGCCCCCGCCGCTGATGGCACCGACGCCGTCGAAGGTCCGGCCGCCGGACGTGCCGTTGATCGTGATGGAGGTGGCGGCCTGGGCCGGGGCGGCGGTCGTGGCGACGATGCCGCCGGCGGTCAGGAGGAGGCCCGCGAGCACGGCCGTCAAGACGCGCAGGCGCCGGAACAACCGGCTGAATGCTGACACGGTGGATTCCTTTCACAGGTGGGAGGTGTCCCGTGCGGGGGGATCCCGGTCACGGGGCCCGATGGCTGTGCGGTCACCCTTTACCGGTCGGCTGCGGGCCGCCCCCGTTCCGGATCAGCACTCCGACCGGGTCCGGGGAGACGCAGCACGCCCGGTCGCCGCACATCGCGTGGGTGTGCGCCCTCGCCCACGCCGGTCGCCGTGCATCGCGGAGGTGTGTGCCCCCTCGCCCACGCCGGCCGACGGTCTGCGTGCCGACGCCTTCTCGTCCTCATCCGGTCCTCCTGTGCGGTCCGTCGCTGCGGCGTGTGTGAGGGGCGGGACGGGTCCCGCGCGTAGGCGGTGCGGCGACGCGCCGGGGCGGTGGTCGCGTGCCGCCCCGGCCGGCTGCTGCGGATCCTTCAGGGGGTCAGTTCAGCGACCATTTCTGGTTGGACTGGCCGTTGCAGGACCACAGTTGAACGGGCGTGCCGTTGGCGGTGGCGGCGCCGGTCACGTCCAGGCACAGGCCCGACTGGGCACTGGTGACGGTGCCGTCCGCGTTGACGTTCCACTGCTGGTTGGACTGGCCGTTGCAGGACCAGGTGATGACCTTGGTGCCGGGACTGGTGCCCTGACCGGAGGCGTCCAGGCACAGGCGGCTGCTGCCGGAGTACACGGTGAGCTCCCGTGCGCCGGTCTGGGACCAGGTCTGGTTCGCCGCGCTGGTGCAGTCCCGGATCTGGGTCTGCGTACCCGCCGTCGTGGACGAACCCGGCACCTCCAGACACCTGCCCGCACCCACGGCGCGCAGCGCGCCCGTCTTGGTGCCACCGCCCGTCCCGTAGCCGGCCGCGGTGATGGCGGCCTGCACGGCGTTCTCGGTGGCGTCGGAGGGGTAGCCCGCCGTCATCGCGCCCTCGAAGAACTCGCCCGAGCCCGAGACGCTGTTGTCGCCGCCGGTGCCGAGCAGCACCGAACTGTCGAGCTTCATCGGCGAGTAGCCGTTCGGCAGTGGGCCGGAGAACGTGGTGGTCAGGCCGCCGCCGGCGCCGTTGCCGTATTTGAGGGTGAAATTGCTCGTGCCGTTGTTCTTCAGCCACGCGCTGACGAACGGGTAGTGCACACCGGTGTTGTTGGGATCCTTGTTGGAGCCGGTGTTGGTGTGGTACATCCCGTTCTCCAGGTCGGCCTCGACCCAGGGACCGCTGCCGGTGCACCCGCCGAACCAGCAGGCGTTGCCCCAGTAGATGGCGTTCATGGTGGCGTTGCCCGTGTCGGTGTGGGAGTTCTCGCCGCTGCCGTAGTCGAAGCAGCACCACTGGTTCGTGTAGTCCGACGACGTCACCATGTAGATGCCCTCGGGCTGCGAACCGGTGGCCACGCCGTTCGCGTGGTCGATCCGGTAGCCGACACCGGGCTTGACCTTGACACCGAAGACCTGGTGACCGCCCGCGGTCACCGGCAGGGCCATGGCGTCGGCCCCGACGTCGGCTCCGTTGGGACCGGGCCCCTTCCAGTAGCCGCCCCAGGAGATCGGCAGGTCGTTGTGCTTGGTGGTCTGGTCGTAGATCTTCGTGATCGTGCACGACGTGCCCGAGCAGAAGGAGACCTGGGACGCCGCGTCGGCGTAGCCGCCCGCGCTCAGCACTCCGATGTCGCGGTAGCTGTGATCGGAGGACCTCTGGATCTGGTACAGCGGCCCGGTGTACGACGCGAAGAGCGCCCGGGTGGTCGAGTGCGCCGTCACGCACGGCGTACCGCCCGCGGCGTAGATGTCACACGGCAGCGACGCGTCGGCCGCGGTGGCCTTCGCCGAGTGGGTCGCCGAGCGGGCGGTGGTGGCCGTACCGGTCCGCGCCGAGTGGGCGGCCGAGCGGGCGGTGGTGGCCGTACCGGTCCGTAAGGACGCGGCGAACGCCGTTGTGCCGAACGCGGCCATGACCATCGCCAGGACGACGAGGAGCGCGGCTTTCCCTCGCCTTCGCCGGCGATCGACGGCTGGTCCGATCATGGAGACCTCCTCTGTGACGGTGCCGCCGCACGGCGGCGCCGTGGCTGTCCGGGGTCGGTGCGGAGGCGCCCGGTTGGCCGCGGCGGGCAGGCACGCGGCAGGCAGGCCCGGGCGGTGCTCGGCGGGTGTTGATGCGGCCATGACATACACATGTGCGACGGGCTCCTTACGGCTCGGCCGTTGCGGTGAGCGACCCCGGAGGTGCACTGCTGGGCGAGTGGAGCAACTCCCACCTGTTCGTCATACCGAACACATGTCGGAGTATCGGGCAACGTGGATAATAGGGAACCAGCGAACGGCGTCAATACCTCCCACAAAATTCGGCAGTCGCCTCGAAACGTTCGCAGTGCCTGTGACCGCACGACGCCGTAGACCAAGCCGACCGAATCACCTGGCGGGGGTGCGCGGATGGGGAGCCCCTCAGCGGTGGAGCGGCGCCGGTTTCGCACACGGCGTAGACACAGCCGGTGGCCGCTTCGGCATCCGCTCCCCTGATGGATTTACGAAGTCCGTCCGAAATTTCGAGACGGCAGTGGGTGCGGATCGAGCGGGCCCTCCCCACCCGGGACCGGGCCTCGGCCGATTCGGGGACAGCGGCGTCGCGATGGTTGCCCTGACCCGGACCGACGACCCCCTTCAGGCCTTTGCGCCGACGGGGCAGCCGCCGACGAGGACGCGGTGGGACCGGCCGACGTTGCCCGGTCGGTCAGGAAGCCCACCCCGACGACCTCGACGGGCGAGGGCGCGCATGGCAGCGGCGTACCCCATCGCGGCCCAGGCCGTTGCGCCAGCCGGGTCGGCCCGCCGAGGCCCGCCGCACGCCGTGGGGCGGGGGTGTTGGCTGCTGGGGGCCGCCACCGGTGCGGGTGGCTGATGTGCGGTGGCTGTCGGGGTACCGGCATCCGCGCTACGAGGACGCGGCTCTGGCTGAAGCAGTCGGTGAGGTGGGAGTGGGAGAGGCGATACGGGTGTGGCCCATGGTCTTTCACGCCCTGGGGCCCTCACAGCTCCCTGTCGATCTGGACCAGGTGCTGCGCCCCCGCTCAGGCCGGCCAGGTGCGGCCTGAGCGGGGGGCGCAGCCTGCGGTGGTACAGGTCGGGGACCAAGTGCGGTTCGCCCGGCGGATAGTTCACCGTGGTCGGGCCGGTCTCCGGCGGGGCGGCGCCGAGGCCCGGACGGTCACCACCGCCCCGGCGGTCACCAGTGCCCCGGCCGTCACCACCGTCCAGGCCGTCATCGCCGTCCAGGCCAGGGGTCCTGTCGCCCGGGACAGAAGATCCGTCGCCCTCGACACCCCGGTAGCGGGCCGCGGTCATCCAGTGCGCGTCCGGGGTGCGGGTCACCGGCACGTTCGACCCCCACAGCATCAGGTAGGCCGCGTCCCACCAGTCGCCGGGCTCCGGTACGTCCGTCTGGTCGCCGAACACCTGCGGGGAGGCGATCGGCAGATCCGCGTACCAGTCGTAGAACGACACCATCGGCGCGCCGATCAACGCCATGAACCGGGCGCCCGCCGCGTGCGAGGCCATCGACATCGCCGGGATCGGGGAGAAACCGGCGATTCGGTCCGGCCCGTACTCCTGCAAGGTGTGCACATGAGCCGCCGCGGCAAGCTCCAGCGCCTCGTCCCAGGTGATGCGCACGACCCTGAGCTGGTTTGCTAGCCCGGTCCCTTCGGACCCTGCCTTCCTTGATCAGCTGAGTCGGAGCAGTGGTGCTGTGGTCCCGGAGCCTCGTCGCTGGTGTAGATCGTCCGTGGCGCGACCAGTCGGGTGTCTGGGTCGTCGAGCCGGTGGGCGAGGAAGTCGTGGCCGAGTGACCGGGGCCGGTACCTGGCCCCAGCCTTGCTGGACGAGTGCACGCTGAAGGACTACAGCCAGGCGATGGGGCGGCGGATACGCCGGTCACTCCGGCGATCACAACCGGGCCCAGCCGCCCGCCGTTCACGCTGATCACCGGCGCGCGAGTGGAGAAACCACCGGGCGCCTCCGGGCCACCGACCCCAGTGGTCTTCAGCCCGGACGGCGCCGATGAACGCAGCCGTCCATCACCTCGCCGCACTGCCCCGTCCCGCCGACTGACCGGCGAACCCCTGACCACCCACGGCCCGAAGGCCCCTGGAGAACCCGACCACCGCCCCGGATCCGCACCCTGTCCGAGCAGCGAAATCGCCCCGGCCGCCCGTCAGTTGTCCCTCAACGACATCTCATCGCCCCCCGTCGAAACGGCGCGGCTAGAGTGGGCACCCAGCCGGTGAGCAGGGCACCGCGACCACCGGAACAGCCACCGCCGGAACGACGAGGACGACGAGAGCATGAGCGACAGCGCGGACATCGGACGCTGGGGACGGTTCGCCGTGGAGGCGGCGCGAACCGTTCCCGCCTACCGGCGTTTCCTGGCGGAGCGGGACATCGACGTCTCGGCGTTGGCCCCCTCGGACCTGCCCGGTCTGCCCGCCATGGACAAGCCCGGCTACGTCAACGCCTTCCCGCTCGCCGAGCGGTGCCGCGACGCCGACCCGCGCACGATACAGATGGTGTCGATGTCCTCCGGCTCGTCCGGCACGCCCACGGTCTGGCCGCGTCGTCTCGACGACGAGGAACACGCGGCCACGCCCTTCCGCCGCGTCCTCGCCGGAACCTTCGGCGCGGACAGCCGCCACACCCTCGCCGTCGTCTGCTTCCCCCTCGGATCCTGGGTCGGCGGTCTTTACACGCTTCAGTGTCTCCAGCACCTGGCGCGGACCGGGCTGATCCTGACCATCGCGGCACCCGGCAACGACGTCACGGCCGTGCTGCGGGTCGTCCGGTCGCTGGCTCCGCTCGCCGAGCAGACCGTCCTGCTGGGCTATCCGCCGTTCCTGAAGGACGTGGTCGACGCCGGACGGGCCGACGGCGTGCCGTGGGAGCGCTACGGCATGCACCTCGTGTTCGCCGGCGAGGTGTTCAGCGAGACCTGGCGCGACACGGTGTGCGAGCGCGCGGGCATCGTCAGCCCCGAGACGGCCACCGCCGGGCTCTACGGCACCGCGGACGCCGGCGTACTCGCCTATGAGACCCCGTCGAGCATCCGGCTGCGCCGCGCCGTCGCCGCCACGGCGGGGGCGGCCCCGGTCGTGTTCGGCTCCGAGCGGCTGCCGTCCCTGATGGAGTACGACCCGGCCCTGCGTCACTTCGACGCCGTGGACGGCGAACTCTTCCTCACCACGGACGGCGTGGTGCCCCTGGTGCGCTACACGCTGGGCGACACGGGAGGGACGGCGAGCGAGGAGGCGCTGATCGAGCGGTGCGCGCAGGCAGCCGTCCCGGCGCCCTCGGCCGTACCGCGGCCGGCGGCCCCGTACGTCTGGCTCTTCGGTCGCCCGCTGTTCGCCCTGTCCATGTACGGCGCCAACATCTTCCCCGAGACCATCGCCGCGGGCCTGGAACGGGACGACTGCTACGCGTACCTCACCGGAAAGTTCGTCATGGAGATCCAGGACGGCGAACGGCCCCGGCTGCGCGTCACCGCGGAGGTCGCTCCGGGTCACTCCACCTCGGAAGTCCGGACGGAGAAGACCTCGGACTCGCTCCTCGCCGCGCTGCGCGAGCAGAACAGCGAGTACGCGAACTACGTCCCCGCCGAACTCCAGCCGCCCCTGGTGCGGCTGCGCCCGCACGGCGATCCCGAGTACTTCCCGGTCGGTGTGAAGCACCGCTACACCCGGACCGGCTGAACACCACGCCTCACACGCGGCGGCCCATGAGGACGTCGCCGACGTAGACGCCGTCGAGGTGGAACTCCTCGGGCTGGACACCCTCCACGGTGAAACCCTCGGACTGCACTGGATGCCAGGTGTCCCGCTCACGGCAGCTCCGGACGGTCCCACCGAAGCTTGAGCGACGCTCGCCGCCGGCCCCCTGGTGACTTGGATCAGTCGAAGAGGGCTACGACTCCGTTCACCCGGATCGCGAGGAACGCAAGGGCCCCCACCAGGCAGCCGACGCCCGCGAGCACACCGCCGACCGGCCACGATGCGGAGGGCGCCTCCTCGTCCCTCTTCTCCAGGCTGTCCCGGTAGGTGGCGGGGTCGTCGCAGTCGACGAGGTGCCCGAGCTCCTCGGCACAGGCGGCCCGCACTGCGACCAGTTGCTTCTCCGCGAAGACGGTGGCAGCGGCGGCGGCATCGCCGTAGAGCCGGTTCACCTCGGCCAGACGCCGACGGAGCGTCAGGTCGTGCGGGAAGGATGAGACGACCCCTGCGCAAACGCCGGCGCGCGACCGGAACCCGGCCGGCGGCCAGGTCTCCATCGACTCGGGCAAGGGTCCCCCTGAGCACCTCCGCCGCCGGCAGTCTTCGTCTTGTCCTCCACACCCACCGCGCAAGACGGGTCAGCCTTCCGTGACCGAAGACGGGGGGAGGCCGGAGTCGAGACCGCCCGGGGCGGCACCGGCGTCCGGGGCGACCGCGTGGCGCAGCAGCGGGGGCGCGAGCAACCCACATGGTTCGGGCTCGGCGCGAAGCCCGGTCCCCGCGTAGTAGCGGTTGGCCGCCGGCGGCGCGACCTGAACGCGGAGCTCGTTGCCTCCGGGCTTCAGGGCGTCGGCAGGGATCGTGATGCGGTACGGCGGCCAGGCGCGTTCTCCCACGCGCAGGCCGTTCACGAACACGAGCACAGCTCCGGCGACGGCCGGGAGCGTCAGTTCCAGAAGGACTGGTGCGTCGAGCCGGATCTGCCGTACGTAGTCAGCGGTGCCCGCGAACGTCGAAAGGCCTTGCTGCTCCCAGCCGCACGTCACCGCGATGTGCCGGACCGTACCCGCCTCCTCGTACGCGTCCTCGGGGATTTCGAGTACCCAGCCGGATTCGAGCTCCTCGGGTTCCGACCATTCCGGCGTGTTGTGACCGGTCGCGGCCTCGAAACCTTCCGTGGCACCCGCGCGCCCGTCGGCGGGCTCTGCGCCCCGCCGTACATGCAGCAGGCGCAGCTCGTTGCGCTCCACTCCCAGCACGACCGCGCCCTCGGCCGCGTCGAGGGCGCGCACGGTGCCGTCGGCGGCCACCCACTCTTCGAGTTGCCAGGGCCCGTCCGGCAGCAGGAGCTCCGCTGTCCCCTCGGTCTCGGCGAAGCACGCGAAGCGGAAGCCGTCGGCCCCGTCCGGGCCACCGCGCCAGCGCACCGCCGAGCCCGCCGGCACGTGCAGCGTCGGTACTGTCTGCCCGCGCGGCGCGACGAGCCCGCGCAGGACTGCCTCCTCGGGGACCGCGTCGAACACCTCCACGGCCTGGGCGAACACGGCCCAGTCCTCGGCGGCGGTCTGCGGACCCTCCTGGTAGACGGCGGGTGTCGCGCCGCTCGCGAGCACCCGTACCCCCGCCTCGGCCAGGCGGCGAAGCCGGCGCAGTGATGCGGCCGAGCGCAGCGTCGTCACGGCGGGAAGTACGAGCGCCCGGTACCGGCGGTCCCCGAGGCACAGCAGGTCGTCCTCTACGACGGCAGCCTCAAGATCGCGCTCGTCCACGAGGTGGAAGCCCACCCGGGACTCGGTGAGCGCGCGCGCCCACTGTCCCAGTGCCGACGCCTGCTCGCCGAGCTGGCCCGCCGTCCAGATCGTGCGCAACGGGTAGAGGACCGCCACATCGCTCTGCGGTGACACCGGTTCGAGGAACTCGCTCAGCCGCGCGCTCTCCAGCGCGAAGCGCAGGTGGTGATCGGCGAACCACGGCTCGAAATTGATGCCCGGGGGGAAGTCGAAGCGCGGGTTCCGCAGCGACTCGTGATCGTCGCCGTGGCCGTGGGTCTGATAGAAGCCGTGGAAGATCATCTGCCGCATGCCCTGGAGATGGTGGTTGATCGCCGTTGTGCGCAGCTCCTGAAGGCTGAGCCCCCAGTGGCCGGACCAAGGGGTCCCGCCCTCGGGCGGGGTGAGGAAGTACTGCTCGACCATCGTCCCGCTGCGGCCGTGGTGGCGGGCGACCGAGTCGCCGAACACGGGACTGAGCTGTACCAGGGCGTCCTGCGCGTCCACCGCGGTGAGGTCGCGGTAGCCGTCCACGCCGAAGTGGTCGAGCCCGAAGTTGACCCGCAGATCCCAGTTGGCGAACGCGGTGTCGAGCGTCCAGCCACCGACGTGCCCGAGGACTTCATGGCCGGACTGGCGCAGGCCGTGGGCGTGGCTCCAGGTCCGCAGCCGACCGAGGAACGTCTCCATCGCGTAGCCGCTGAAGTGCTCGTAGAACTGGGCGCGCAGGCTCAGCCGCTCCGGGTCGTCCCCGTCGAGCACGGAGGCGAGCACCTGGGGAGTCCGCTCGCCCCAGCGTTCCCGGATCGAGACAGCCAGGCTCTCGTGGAAGGGCATCGCCGAGCGCAGGTCTCCTGTGCGCTCCGCCCAGTCGTAGTACACGGCGTGGGGCTGGTCGAAGAACATGTAGGCGACCGTGCCGCCGAAGAAGTCACCGACCGCTTCGGCGAAGGGCTGGTAGCCGGCCTCGACGAAACGATCTACCGCGACCGGGTCGACGGGGTTCACGAGCCGGGAGGTCGCGCAACGGGCGGAGACGAACACGATCGTCTCCGCGTCGGCGGGGACGGGCTCGACAAGGCGGACCCGGCATCCGTCGGCCCCGCCGTCCACTCGGTCGACGAGATCGGGTCGCTCGATGACGGTGCCCTGCGCCCTTCGGGTGACGAGCGCGTACTCCACCCGCCAGTCGGCCCAGGCGACGACGCCGCCCTCGTAGTGCCAGTTCATCGCGGTCGGGCCGAGGTTCTCCGTCGCCGACCGTATCCCGCTGAGTGTGCCCCCGCTCTCGCCGGTAGGAATCCGCACCCAGAAGAGATGCCGTTCGCGCAGCTCGTCGTGCCCGGCCACGGCTCGGCCTGCGGCGTGACCGGTCTGCCAGTTGTAGTCGTCATAGATGCCGACGATCATTCCGAGCCCGGCGGCTGTCTCGATGGCGACGCGGCACGCGGCGAGATAGTCGTCGTCCAGGTAACCCTCGATCGGGTAGGACAGGCGCGCCTGCACCTGGAAGCTCCGGATCCCGGCGTCGTACATCTGCCGCACCTGGGCGCGGATGGTGTCCGTGTCCGGCAGCCGATGCCAGAACCAGTAGGCGGCAGGCGCGTGCCACGGGTCCGGGTTCCGGAATCGCTGGAGCGCGGTCTCTCGTGCGGACAAGGGTGTCAGCTCCTCGGCATGGCGGCGAGGCCCGCACGGGCCGCGCCGCCATCAGTACGGTCAGCGGGTCAGTGTTCGGTGGAGTCGGCCGCGGGGCTGTCCGCTGCGTCGCGAGCCGGCGGCTGGGGCCGGCCCTCCCCGCGGGCGGTGTCTCCCGCGGCCACGAGCGAGTAGTCGGGTCGCGGGTCCAGCCGGAGTCCGAACGTGAGGATCCCGTAGAGCGCGGCGCCGAGCACCATGGCTATGACAATGCCGAGCCCGCTTGACGCGAACACACCGGTTCGGCCGCTCTTGGTGAGGAGGAACCCGGTGATTTCACCCAGGTTCGGGTCGGCGCTCGTCACGAGGCCGAGGCCGACGACGGTTCCGATGATCAGGCTCACTATCGCTGTCCAGCGCCCGTCACGGCCGCCGTGTCCGCGCGGATTCGCCATGTCGGTGTTCCAGCCCGCGCGGCGCTGCCGGATGAAGTCGACGAGCTGGATGCCGCCCATCGTGCCCATCATCACGGCGATGAGCGACAGGAACGACTGGAACGTCGCAAGGAACGAGGTGGAGATGAACAGCAGGTAGAAGGCGCCTGCCGCGATGATGATCGCGTTGATCATGGTCGTCACGGAGCGGCGCAGCGGCACACCGACCGCCATGAGCGCCAGTCCGGAGCTGTACATGCCGGTGATCGCGGCCGAGACGAGCGAGATGACGATCACGATGGAGAACGGGACGAAGAACCACATCGGCAGAAGCGCGGTGAGCGCGCCGATCGGGTCGGACGCGGTGGCGGCGCCGAGCTTCGGGTCCCCGCCGACGAGGAGCGCCCCGATGACGAGGAGGGTGACGACGGGCAGGCTGAGTCCGGCGGTCGTCCAGCCGATCACACCGCGCGCCGGGGTGTTCCGCGGAAGGTAACGGGCGAAGTCACCGCCGTAGTTGAGGAAGCCGAGGCCGACCAGGGTCATTGCCATCACGATGCCGCCGACGAACACGAGCGGTCCGCCCGCGGGGGTGTCTCCGAGGTGAGTCCACCGGATCTGAGGCACCACGAAGCCCAGGAACACGACCGTCATGATGCCGGTCACCCACGAGATCCAGACTTCGAGCTTCATGATGAGCTCGTGGCCGAGGACGGACACCGTCATCGTCACGGCGAGCACGAGGACGAACCACAGCACGATGGTGAACGTCGCGCTGGACCCGTCCGCGTCAGCGAACACCGACGGCCACAGCTCGGCGAACAGCTTCGCGCCGGTGGTGGAGGCCAGGGTGATGATGGTCACCTTCCAGCCCATGTTGGAGAGGTACGCGAAGAACGCGGGGATCCTGTTGCCCTTCATGCCGAACGCGAAACGCGTCTGGGTGAGGGTCGGCAGTCCTGTGCGGGGCCCGCCCACGGCGAGGATGCCGACGAGTGCGGACGAGGCCAGGTAGCCAATGGTCCCAGCGATGATCGTCTGCCAGACGTCCAGGCCGAGGCTGAAGACGAAGATGCCGTAGCTGATGCCGAGGATCGAGATGTTCCAGGCGAACCAGACGGCGAACAAGCCGCTCGGTCTCCCGCGCCGTTCGGCATCGGGCACGGGATTGACGCCGTTCGATTCGACAGCGGTGCCTACGCGCCCTTGCTGGGCCGCACTGCTCATGATGTGCGCCTTTCAGTTCGATGTGTGGTGGTGCTGGGGATGAGTTCGCAGGCATGGCCGGGTCGGCCGGCCGTTCGCCTTCCATGGCGTGCTCTGCGTCCGCGTGCGCACGGATCCGTCGGCGAGCAGGGAGCCGGGCGACTTCCTCACGGTTCTGTGGCTCAGCTGAACACAGGGGCGGTCTTCCGCCTCCCGGCCCGGTGTTCGGTGGGCCAGTACAGCAGCACCGGCAGCGGCAGAGCCGCGCTGAGGATGCTCACCGCGCCCCGGCCGCCGGCGTGGTAGGCGATCGAGCCGAGCTGGGAGCCGAGGGCGCCGCCGAGGAAGAAGGTGGCGATGAAGGCGGAGTTGAGGCGAGCCCGGGCACTGGCATCGAGCTGGTAGATGGTGTGCCGGCCGAGAACCAGGGTGGTCTGCACGGCCATGTCGACGAGAATCGCGGCCAGGGCGAGCAACACGATGCTGTGCTGTCCGAAGCCCGCGACGGCGAAGGCCACGGCGGCGACGGCGAACGCGAGGCCGGTCATGGGACGGGCGAGTTCGCGGTCGGCCCAGTGCCCGGCCGGCGGGGCGATGGCGGCACCGGCGGCTCCGACGAGGGCGAAGAGGCCGACACCGACGGAGGAGTAGGGGAAGCGGGGGCCGGTGAGGACGTAGGAGACGGTGGTCCAGAAGGCGCTGAAGGCACCGAACATCGCCGCCTGGTACAGGCCGCGGCGCAGCAGCGCGGGATGCCGTCGCATGAGTGCGGCGGCAGAGCGCAGCACGTGGTGGTAGAGGGCGGCCGTGGTCGGGGCGTGCCTGGGCAGCGCGGCCCACAGGGCCACGGCCAGCAGGGCCGTCAGGACCGCGGAGCCGAGGTAGACGACGCGCCGGCCGGCAGCGTCGGAGACCAGGCTGCTGAGCGTGCGGGAGAGCAGGATGCCGGTGAGCAGGCCGCTCATCACCCGGCCCACGATCCGCCCCGCGGGCGTGGTCCGGGGCGAGACTCGCGGCGAACGGGACCAGGATCTGGGCGACCACAGACGTGGCACCGCTGATCAGGGAGGCGGCCAGCAGCATCGGGAACCCGGTCGCGAGGCCGGCCGCCACCTGGGCGAGGGTGGTGACCGTCAGCAGGATGGTGATCAGGCCGCGCTTCTCCGGCCGGTCGCCGAGCGGCACCAGGAAGAGCATGCCGATCACGTAACCGACCTGGGTGAGCGTGATCAGTGTGCCCGCGGTGGCCGTGCTGATAGGGAAGACGTCCCTCAGGGACGACAGCAGGGGCTGCGCGTAGTACAGGTTGGCGACCGTCGTGCCGGAGGCGACGGCCAGCAACGCGACCAGCCGGCCGGGCACGCCGTGCGCGGATGCGGCACGGTCTGACCTGCGGTGATCGGATATGAGGGGATCGAGCGACTGGGACATGGAACCTTCTTCATGGCGGACGAGCCGGGGACCTGGCTCGCCGATGACGCGTGACGGCGATCGAGCGCCTTCCTTGCTGCTCTCCCCTGGACCAAGCGCGGGACACCCCGTACCGCTTCCCTGTTGAGTGCGATGGATCTCGATGTCAGCTGTCCGAAGGACAGACGACTGTGGAAGTTTCCCCCGGCGGGCCGCTTGAGGCGTCGGCGGCGATGGACGTCCTGAGCCCTCTCCCGCCGCTCCGCCTGGTGCGATCACCCCAGATGCCGCAGGCCCGGCAAGACGCCTTGGCGAAGGGAGCACAAGCAGAACTGACCGGACAGGGCATCGCACGCGCCGGCCTCTTCCGCCGTCGGCGTGCAGATCCCCGCTCACCGGTGGGCGAGAGGAGGACAGAGCTGTCCGTGCCACGGCACGCGGCGTCGGCCTGCCACGTCCACATGTCCCAAAGGGGTTCCCTCCGGGACTTCACGAAGACCTCCGCTCGATCCGCAATGTCGTTTCGTGGCGCAATCGCCAGGATAACGACGGCTACCCGAGACAGTTGTCTTTCGCTGCACGAAGGCAAGTCCATCAGCGTACTGTTCGACTCCTGCGGGGACGTGCGGCGCACCCGGTCCGCGCATGCGGTTCACGGGGGTTCCGGGTGTCGCCGCCGGTGCCGGCGCTCGCCGGCATCCCGTGCCTCCTTCCCGCCCCGGCGGGTGAGCGCGGCCGGCTCGACAACCCGCGCGGCGCGGTCGGGCAGCCCACCGGCGGTTACGGAGCGGCGCCGGCAGTTACCGGTGGAGGCGGCGGCGCGTGCCGGGTCGATGGCACCGCCGTGCGGGGCGCCCGAGGTCTTCCCGGTCACCTCGCCCCACACACGCAGGACCGTCTCCCGGGCGGGCGGCGCCGGGCTTGACGCCCCTCAGGCATTCGGCGATCCCCGCCGACCGGGCCGGGTGGTAGCCGCCTGGCTGGTTCAGCTGCCCGCGCGGCACGGCGGCCGTCTCCCGCGACCGGGCCCTCCCTCGGCGTCGGTGGTGTTCATGCCGGCGCCGCCGGCGGCGGACGTGTCCGCGGGCGGGCCGGGGGACTGCCCGCAGGCACGGCGGCCGGGGCGCCCGGCAGGCTCAGCAGCGCATCGGCGGCGCCGCACAGGCACGGCTCCGGTGCCATCGTCCCGGCCGCCGCGTCCTCGAGGCCCCCTTGATCGGATCCGGACGCCCGGATCCGGACACCGGTCATGATCTGCCTGCTCAGAGCCCGCTCGCCGGCCTTGAGAAGGGTGGCGCCAACCAGGTACCACCGGGTCACTGATCGACGGCGCGGCCTGGCCAACCCCGCCGTCGTCGCCCTCGACGGGCTCGAAGCACTCGTCAGTGACTGATCGCTTCCGGCGCGTACTGCGGGTTCTCCGCCCACCTTCTCCCCCGCGCCTCCTGGCCGGCAACGCGTGCGAGCCCGCGCCGGCTACGCGGGCGTCATTTCGGTCTTCGCAGCTCGGGCCCGCAACATCGGATGTCCCTCCACGACGCTTTCCAAGGCGGCGAATCCCTCGGTCAGTTGCAGGGAGTAAGGCACGAGCATCTCGATCAGTGCCTCTTCTACGTCGGGCAGCTGCTGCACGTGCTCTGGGGTGATACGCCCGTCGGCCAGCAAGTCCCCAGCGTGTGTCCTCACCTGGCGCAGCGCGAACAGGCGGTGCAGCTGTCCGAGGAGTGCCCGAGCTTGCGGATCCGCCGTCTCGCCACCTTCGCGCAGCAGTACCTCCGCCGCGAGCCGGTGTACGTAAGCGTCGACCAGCTGCAAAGCCGGTCGCACGGTTCCGTTCCACCGCGCCAGGGGATCACCGCGGCGTCCCGTACGCAGTCGGCTCCGTGCCCGGCCATGCCAGATGCGCTCGACATCGGCCAGCAGTTCCATCAGGTACTCCGCATCGTGGAGTGAGCGGCCGGCCGGAGGTACCTCTGACGGCGGCATCGGGGTGAAGCCGCCCATGAGCATCTCGCCTGCGGCCTTGACCCAGATGACCTGGTTGTCGCCCTCGGCGGTGACGGTCCCCTCGTTCGCAGCCAGCTGGTAGGCGATCCCGTTCGCCAGCAGCAGGCCCTGTGCTCCGCAACGCTCCCGGCACTCGGTCATGACCGCCCGAGCCTGCCAGGTGATCCAAGCCTTGGCCACGGCCGCCAAACGCTCGACTTCGTCCTGATCCGCGTCCGTGCCGCTGGTCCACCGCTGCACCACATGGCGGTGCAGTAACGTCGCGGCGTAGGTCGTGGCCACCGCGGACAGAAGAGGCGCGTGATGGCTGCGGTGCTCGATGAGGGAGACCTTGCGGCCCGTCGTCATCCCGGACGTGAGGCGGCGGTGAGAGTGCCGCATGGCGACTGCCAAGGCGTGTCGCGTCACTCCGAGGCTGTAGGCGCTCATGCACAACTTGCCGGCGTGCACGCGGCGGACCGACCTGAGGAAACGTTTCCGGGGATTCCCCAGGGTGCTGGTGAAGGTGCCGTCGGGCGACAGCCGTCCCTGCTCGCCCTGCACCATGGCCTCGAAGGGAAGCCGCACGCCGTGGAAGTAGGTGGCACAGTGGTCGACCGGTGCGCTGGCCGTCTGTGGAAGGGGGCGTACCTCCACGCCTGGGTAGTGCCGCCCCTCGCTGTCGGTGAGCGGTGTCAGGAACAGGAACACTCCGTGATCGGCGTCCCCGACCACCAAGCGGGCCGCTACCAGGGCGTTCTTGGCTCCGCCGGTGCCGCTGGTGTTGGGCATCCACTTGCAGGAGCCGGGAGTTGGTGTGTCAAGGATGAAGCCGCCCGTGGCGAAGTCGAACCGTGCTGTCGTCTCCAAGGCCGCGGCGTCGTTGCCGTGATCCAACTCGGTGCACAGAAACGTACCGATGCGCTCGATGTTGCTGTAGACGGACAGGTCCCGTCCGTCGCGGTCATGGTCCAGCAGGCTGCCGATATGCAGATTCCAGTGGATGCTCGCGATCGTCGCCATGCCTGCGTCCACCACCCCCGCCCACTCGTGCATGGCCGCGAGCAGCTCGATGTCCGAGGCGAGACCGACGGGGTCCGGCACGGCTTCGGCGATGATCCTGAGCCGCTCGTACGACAGCGCCGTGCGGTCCTGTGGACTGAGGCCTTCCTGGAAGGCGAAACGATGTCCGCTGAACAGGCGTCTCCAGGGCTCGTGGATCTGCTCTGCGCGGGGTCCTAACAGGATACGAGCGAGTTCTGCGGATATGTCCTGGTCATGAGCTATTTGGGTGGCGGTCACGCTGGGAAAGATAGTGGAATTGATCACTCCGCACACCGTGATGATCAACACGATTGGGCGTCTGTCGAAAGTGGAATAGACCTTTCTCGGTCGGGTGAGCATCGTGTGCAGAGATCGCGACGCAGGGAAGGGTCGCGCCGCTCTTCCCTGCTCAGTGCTGCCCGTGCCCCGTCCAAGGGGCGCACCGACAGATCAGGTTCTCGACGGCGAGAACCTGTCGAAATACCGGGAAGGGGAAATTCCTGAAATACGCGGACCGAAACCCACAGGCCCCGGCATGCCCAGTGGTGGCCGGGGAGGATCGCGCACTGGATCCCTTGCACATTGCGAGAGACGCGATGGGTCCGCGGCAATGAGGGGGAGTTCGCTTTACTGGAACCCTGTTATCGGTGGTTCACCGCTCTCCGCAAGCCCTGGCGCTGGACGGGGCCGTCGAACACCGGGGCCCGCGCGCGTACAGCCTGGCATGCACGCTTCCTGCCGGGTCCTGTCCGACGAAGGCGAGGTGGATTCCGGCTCGGTAGCGGTCGGAGAGCGGACGGGAGGCGTCGGACGGTGTTGTAGCGGTGGAGCCGGCGGACGAGGCCGAGGCGGGCCTCGTGCTCGTCCCTCCGGTCCCTGCGGCGCTGGAGTATCTCGCGATGGCGGGTGGCGTTGCACGGCTCTGCCAGAGCGTTGTCCGCCGAGCCGCCGATGGCGCCATGGACTGGGTCACGCCGGTCCGGCGGCAGGCGTCGGCGAAGGCCCGGCGCAGTACCGCGCCCCCTGATCGGTGTGCATCACGGCGCCGGCGAGGCTGCCGCGGGTCCGCTCGGCTGCTTCCAGGATGTCGACGACGAGGTCGGCGGGCATGTGGGCGGCGATCGGCCACCCGGCCGGGCGCCGTGAGCGGAGACCGATCACGGTCGCGAGACAGCGGAACCTCCCGTCGGCCGGCGGCAGCTCAGTGATGTCACCGATGTACGTCCGGTTCACCTCGTCCGCGGTGTGGTTGCGGCCGATCGGCACCTTCGCCGCGGCGGGGTCCGGGATGGTCCTGCGATGCTTCCTGAGCGGGCGGAGTCCGGCGGGCCCGATGCCCGCATACGGATCCGGGTGCCCGACCGTGCGCGGCACCCGGACTCGCCATAGGCCTGACGGCAGTCAGTTCTTGTGCTCGCCCAGCTGCTCGACGTAGTCCTGGGCCTTGTCGACAGCCGTGTCGATCTTCTCGCTGTACTTGCCGTCGGTCCTGTCGTCGATGAAGTCGCCGACCTTCTCAAGCCCTTCGGAGATCTTGTCGCCGTGGGCTGCGGCGAGATCCTCGGCCTTGTCCTTGAGGTTCTTCAGGGCGTCGAACATGCCTGGTTCTGTCTCCTTGGCGGGTGTACTGCCTGTCAGGGATCATGTTCCCACGGAGGCAGCGGCGGACGAAGGGAGCATGGGCGCACCAGTGCCGTTGTATCTCCCGAGCGCGTGGACCTCCGACCGTGGGCGATGTCGCGCGGCCAGCGTTCCGGACAACGTCGACCTCGCCACGAAACCTGTCCTCGTTCGCCGCGTGGTCGAGCGTGCTCTGGCGGTGGGGGTTCCGTTCGGGCGGGTGCCCGCTGACGCGGTATACGGAGGGGCCGGCCGGTTGCGTCTACGGCTCGCCTCGTGTGATCTGGTCAGGCATCCGCTCCATCTGCCGTTCGGTCGGCCGGCCCAGGGAGCCCGGCGGGGCATGCTGGTCGGCGGGCCGCGAGCGGCCGGAGGGCTCCGGCGCACGGTGCCGTCGTGCCGGCCGGGGCCGGCTCCCCTGCCTCGGCGGGTGAGCGCCGCCCAGGTCACCGGCGTACCGGGCGGGCACGGGGACCGGATCGGGGAGCGGGGCCCTGTGCCGGGCGCCGCGCGGCGTACGGGACGTCGTCGCGGAGCGGGGGCAGCCTGCGGCCACGGGGCCGGCGAGGCCGGACCCGACACGACCGGACAAGAGGTCTACACCTGACAGCGCACAAGCTCTTGCCTGTGAAGGTACTGCGCAGCGGCCCGGCGTGACCGAGGACAGTTGCGCGTACATCATGAGGCGTCCGCGAAAACCCAGCCAACCGGTGAGTGTCACGGCGTCTGTCGATCATATGGCGCCTGGCACGACCCCGGTCCCACGTGCCTCCTGGAGAGGTGAACGAGTCGATGCACACTCCGCCGACGCGTTTCCCCACGTGTGAGCGACACCGTCGTCGACACCGGCCGGAACACCATGCCTGTCGGCTCCACAGGACCCCGCCGCCTCCGTGAACCGACTCCGGCGGGCGACGCCCCGTCCGTCCGACGCACCCGCGCGACGAGGCGACGGCGGCGGAACGCAGCCCGGGCGAGGCACCGTCGGCCCGCCGCCCGCCCGGCGAAGGCAGCACACGCTCACACGCGCGCCCGGTGAGGGAGCGGCCACCGGCCGCCGCTCCGGCGCCTGACCTCCCGAGGACCCCCATGCACCGTTTCCAACGAACGTACGAATCCGGCGGAGCTGACGACCGGCGACTGCCGCTGCGAGGCCGGGAGGAGGAGATGCGCTTCCTGCGCGCGCGCTTCGAGGCCCTGCTCCGGGGACACGGCGGTGTCGTCCACCTCGAAGGGCCGTCGGGCAGCGGCAAGACCCGCTTGCTGGCCGAGGCCCGTGCCGTCGCGCTCCAGCAGGGAATCCGGGTGTTCCAGGCGGGTGCGGACCCGGATGACCGGTTCGTCCCTCTGGGCCCTGTGCTGGACGGTGTGTCGACGGGTGGCGGACAGCTCTTCGACACGGACAGGCTCCGTGGTCTCGCGGCGGAGCCCGAGCAACGGTTCTGGCTGCTCCAGGAGTTGCAGGACGGGCTCGAACGAGCGGCGCTCGACACCCCGCTGCTCGTCACCGTGGACGACGGCCAGTGGCTGGACGACATGACACTGCTGGCTCTGCGCGTACTCCCGGCCCGGCTGGCCGACCACCGGATCCTGTGGATCGTGGCCGCACGCAGCGGGGTCCGGGCGCCTGCCGTGTCCTCGGTCCTGGAGAACCTGAAGAAGTCCGGTGCCCGTCACCTGCGCCTCAACGCCCTGACCGACGAGGACGTCGCCGGGGTCACCGAGGACGTCCTCGGGGCGCCGCCCGACGCCGGGACCCTGCGTGCCGTCCGCCGTGCGCAGGGCGTTCCCCTGCTCCTGATCGAACTGCTGCGTGGCCTGCGCGACGAACACGCCGTGATCGTCGAGAACGACAGGGCACGGATCACCACCGACCGCCTTCCCGCCAGCTTCCACGCCTCCGTGCGACAACGGATCGATCAACTCGGCGCACCGGCCAGGGACGTGGTGCAGACCGCGTCCGCGGTGGGCCGCAGTGTCAGCGTCGGTCTGCTCGCCGAACTGCTCGATCGGTCCCCGGCGGCACTCATCGCACCGGTACAGGAGTTGCTCGGCACCGACCTGCTGTTCGAGGAAGACGACCGCCTGCACTTCCGCCATGACCTGATCCGCGAGGCCGTCGAGAGCGGCCTGCCCTCGTCGGTGCGTACGGCGCTGCGCCGTTGCGCCGCGGACGCCCTGCTGAAACGGAACGCGCCGCTGACCGAGGTGGCCGCCCTGCTGGTGGACAGTGCGGAGCCGGGCGATCAGGCGGCCGTCCGGCTGTTGCGGACGGCCGCGCAGGAACTCGCCGCCACCTCGCCGGTGTCGGCGGTGCACCTCAGCCGCCGGGCGCTGGAGCTGACGGCCGAAGACGACCCGGAACGGCCGGCACTCCTTGCAGAAACGGTTCTTCTGCTCTGGCAGACGGGACAGCCGGCCCAGGCCAGACTACTCGCCTCGACCGCGCTGCCAGGTGAGCGGGAGCCTGAGGCCGAGGCACGGTTGCGGCTCGGCCTGGCACGCGTGTCGAGCCAGTACAGCTTCGCGGAGGCGGCCGAGCAGGCCGGCGTCGGAGCCGCTCTCGCCGGCCTTCCGGACACACTGCGAGCCGAACTGCTGGCACTGCGGTGCCTGAACCTCTCCATGGTGGGCGATCTCGACGCGACCGCCACCGTGGTGGCCGAGACACTCGAGGTCGCCGCACGGGCCCGCAACAGGACGGCCTGGGCCACAGCGACCGCCGTCGAGTCGGTGGTGCGCTTCTACCAACTGGACTGGGACTCCGCGTTCGCACGCGCGAACCAGGCCGCGGCCGTGGCGGCGGACGTGGGGATCAACCATTCGCTCTGGGTACCGGAGGCCCTGTGGGAGGCCTTCCTGCTCAACGCGGCCGGCCGCTCACCCGAGGCGCTCGCCGAGTCCCAGGCCGGCATTCGCGAGGCGCAGCGGCAGGGCCAGGCGGCTGCCACGTACCTGTGGACCACGAACCGCGCCCGGGCCCTGCTGGACGCGGGCCGGCTGGAGGACGCCCAGGTCGAGGCGGAAGCCGCGGTCACCATGTTCGACGACCTGAGCACGGGCAACTTCGCCGACACCACCCTGCTGTACGCGCTCGGCCGTGCCGCCGTGTACCGGAACGACCTTGAGGCGGCCCGGCGGTACGCGAAGGAAGCCGAACGCATGCTGGACGATGCGGCGATCCTCGTACGCAACTCCGGCTCGTGGCTGATCGCGCTGGTGACCGACGCCGAAGGCCGCCCCCAGGAGGCCATGGAGGTCCTCGACGAGGCGGTGAGCACGTTCGACAAGGCCGGCCCCTCCCTCGCCACCCCCGATGATCCGGCCGACCTTCCCGTCTTCGTCCGCATGGCCCTGCGGGCCGGGGCGGTGGAGCGTGCCGCTGCCGCGGTGCGGATCGCCGTGCACCGGGCGACCGTCGGCTCGCGGTACCCGATCCTGCCGGCGGCGGCTGCCCACGCCCGCGGGCTGTTCGACAACGACCTGTCCCTCCTGCTGCAAGCCGTCGACCTGTACCAGGACATCCCCCGCCTGCTTCCCCGTGCCTCGGCGCTCGAAGACGTCGGACGTAAACTCCTGCCCATCCGTACGGTGGACGCGGTGCCGTACCTCGACCGGGCACTCGACCTGTACACCGAGGCGGGCGCCGAGCGAGAGGCGGCGCGGGTCCGCCGTCGGCTGCGTGCGGCGGGGGCACCCCGGCGCCGTACGACGTCCAGGGGCACCGTCAAGGGGTGGCCGGAGCTGACGGTCTCGGAAGTGACGGTGATCCGGCTGGTGGCGCAGGGGCTGACGAACAGACAGGTCGCGCAGCGCCTCGAAAACTCACCGCACACCGTGAACACACACCTGCGGCACGCGTTCACCAAACTCGGAACCACCTCCCGGGCGGAACTCACCCAGCTCGTCAGGGCCCGTGAACACGTAGAGTGACCCCTTCGTATCACCTGGGCGTCCGCCGTACTCCGTGAGAACGGGCGATGTGGCGCCGTGCCTCGTCTGCCACGATCACTCCCGTTACTCCGCGGAATCTCTCGGCGAAGGCGTTGATTGCTCGAACGAAGAGCCGATCCAAGCAGGTGAACATCATGGAGACCAGGACACACGACGCCCGGGGCGCCCATGTGGGGATGTCACTCTCCGGTCTGGACGAGGAGCAACGCGACGCGGTCTCGGTGGCCCTCGGGCTGCCGCCCGGCCACGTCGCGGACGGCACGGTGGTCGCCCGCGCTCACCTGCTGGTGGTGCGGCACGAGGCGGCGGGACACCCGCTGCTCCTCACCGCCGACGATCCGTCCGCCGTCCACCGCCCCACCACGACAGCGCTGGAGGTCCTCGCTCACGAGCTGCCGAGAAGCAGGGCCGGCACGGACGCGGGCAGCCGTTCCCCGTCGGCGGACGTCCCCGGGCTGCTCGTGAGGCCCGGGGACGAGGAGGCCGCGGACCGGCTCCTGCACCATGCCTTCCCTGCCATGCCCCTCCACCAGAGGCGGCACGTGCTGGCCAGGACCGGGAGAACTCCGCTCGCCCTGCTGCACCTGCCGGTCGCTCCCCCGACCATTCGGTTCCCACCGGTGGAGGCGCTCCCGGAGGTGGTGCCCCTCGCCGAGGGCGTCGAGGCCCTGTTCAGCATACGCGTCGGGCGGCTTCCCGCACCGACGCGCACCGTGCTGCTGCTGGCCGCGCTCGAGGGCGAGGGCGACATGAACGTGCTGCGGGGGGCGGGAGGCGACGCGGCCCTGGCCGCGCTGGAAGCGGCCGAGACCGCGCAGCTCGTCGAGGTGGACGACGAGGCCCACCGGGTGCTCTTCCGCCATCCGCTGGTCCGGTCGGCGGTCCTCGGCTCCTCCACCCGTGCCGAGCGGCGCCGGGCACACCGCGTACTGGCCGGCCACGTGGGCGACCCCGACCGGCGTGCGTGGCACCGGGCCGAGGCCTGTGCCACCCCCGACGAACCCACCGCGGCACTGCTGGAGAAGACCGCCCACCGCACCGTCCGACGAGGAGACGCCACCGCCGCGGTCACCGCTCTCGTCCGCGCCGCGGACCTCAGCCCGCACCCCGCCGACCAGAGCCGCCGGCTGGCCGAGGCCGCCTACCTCGGCGCCTGCGTCACCGGAGAACTGGAGAACGCGTCGAACCTGCTGCGCCGGGCCCGCACCGTCGCCACGGCAGGCCGCGGCTCCCTGCACGCCGCCGCGGCCACCGCCCTCGTCCTCCTCGAAGGCGACGGCACCGTGGAAACGGCGCACCGCTTGGTGGTGGACGCCATCGAGGAGGGCTCCCACGGATACGACGCCACCGACAGCGAACTGATCGATGCCCTGTCGACGCTCCTGGCCATCTGCCGGTGGGCGGGCCGGGCGGAGTACTGGCCGCCGCTCCTGCGGGCGATCGACCGCCTGGTCCCCGAGCCGCCGGAGGAACTGCTGCTCATGCGCGAGGCCGTCCCCGACCCCGCCCGGTCATCAGAGGGCACCCGAGGGCGTCTGGCGGCACTGGTCCGGGACCGGGCCGCCGGGGCACATCCCCGCAGTCTCGTCCGGGTCAACACCGCCGCCGTCTTCCTCGATCTGCCCGCCGACGGCAGAGCCGGTGCCTGGCAGCTGGTCGAGAGCGGCCGGGCCGGCAACGCTGTCGCCGGCGGCCTGACCGGGTTCATGCACCTCTGCCTCGACGACTTCGTCACCGGACGCTGGGAGGAGGGCCGGCGCCTCGCCGACGAGGGCCTGGCTCTCGCCAAGGCCCACGGCTACGAATTCACCGGCTGGTACTTCCTGTTCCACCTGGCCCTCCTCGCCGCGGCACGAGGCGATGAAGCCGACTGGACCACCCGGGCGGACGAACTGACCCACGTGACCACCCTGCGCCGGGCCCACGGCGCCGCCCGCTTCGCCCATCACGCCAGGGCCCTCGGCGCGCTCGGTCAAGGCGACTTCGAGGCCGCGTACCACCACCTCTGCGAAGTCAGCCCGGCCGGCACCCTCGCGCCGAACGCCCCGAACGCTGCCTGGGTGGCGCTGGATCTGGTCGAGGCCGCCCTGCGCACCAACCGGCGTGCGCAAGCCGAAGCCCATGCACGCGCCATGGCGGAGGCCCGCTTGGGCGGCACCTCACCGCGGTTCGCGATGCTCACCCTGGCGGCCCGCGCCCTCGTCGCCCCTGACGCCGAAGCCCTGCTCCTGTTCCGGGCGGCCGTCGACTCACCCGGCGCGCGGGACTGGCCGTTCGACCATGCGCGGGTGCGGCTGCTGTACGGCGAACGCCTACGACGCCTGCGCATGGTCACGGAGTCCCGCCACCACCTGGGCGCCGCCACGGAGACCTTCAGACGCCTGGGTGCCGCTCCCTGGGCGGCGAGGTCGGCCGCGGAACTGCGGGCCGCCGGCCGGCCGCGGTCCGGACCCGCCGCCGACAGCGCCGCCGACGACGGTGCCGCGCCCGCGGGGCTGACCTCGCAGGAGGTGAAGGTCGCCTTCCTCGCCGCCGAGGGGCTGACGAACAAGCAGATCGGCGAGCGGCTCTTCCTGTCATCCCGCACGGTCAGCACCCACCTGTACCGGACCTTCCCCAAACTCGGCATCAGCTCGCGGGCGGCGCTGCGTGACGCGCTCTCCCAACTGGGGGCGACGACGGCCGAGGGTGCCGGTAGGTGTTGCGAGGACACTGACACGTTGCATGTTCAGGTGGGAAACACATGATGTCTGTCACCCAACCTCCGTGTGCGCCGGCGGCTGCGGGCCGCACAGCCGTCGCGACGGGGTCGGTAACGGCCGGTGACCGTACCGACCGGTCCGCGGACGGGCCTCCAGCGGTTGGGCGGGGCCCCTCGGCGGCAACCGGCGCGGGATGCCGGGACCAGCGGTCGCACCGGTCCGGAAGGCGGGGTGGTGTGTCCGCGGGCGCTCCGGTGGCGGGGTGCCGTGCCTGCGGGCGGTGCGGACCCAGGTGTGCTTCCCGGCCGCGGAGGTGTCCGGTCCGCGCCGCCGGTACGGCTCGGGCCCTCGGTCCGCGGCCGAGGAACACGTCACGTGCCCCAGGCGCAGGTCCCGGTGCCCGGCGGTGCTGCGGGGCCGTCGTCACGGCTGCCGTGTCCCGGGCGCACGTCGGTTCAGGCGCCGTACAGGGCGGTCACCGCGCTCCTGTCCAGTGCTCCCTTGGCCGTGTGGGGCAGGGACGGCACGATGGCGAGGCGTTCCGGCACCTCGTAGGGGGCCAACTGGTCACGGCAGTGGGCGAGGAGGTCCCGCTCGGTGACGGCAGCGCCCCCGGCGAGCACGACCGCCGCGCCGACACGCTGGCCGTAGGTGGGATCGGGTACGGCGAAGACGGCGGCCTCGGTGACACCGGGGGCGCCGGCGAGGATCTCCTCGACGTGTTCCGGGGAGATCTTCTCTCCGCCCCGGTTGATCAGGTTCTTGATCCGGCCGGTCAGGAACAGCCGGCCCGCGGCGTCCTGGTAGCCCAGATCGCCGGTGCGGAACCAGCCGTCGTGGAAGGCGGCGGCCGTCTCGGCGGGCTCGGCCAGGTACCCCCGCGCGACCGTGGGACCGTGCACCCAGACCTCGCCCTCGGCGCCCGCCGCGCACGGCTGCCGGCCCGCGTCGAGGACACGGATCTCCCCGGCGGTCGCCCGGCCCACGGAACCGGGTGTGCGGTCGCGGGGCACGGAGAGCGGTTCGCTCGCCGCCTGGTGGGTCGTCTCGGTCATCCCGTAGGCGGACAGCACCGGTGCGTCGAGCAGGCGTTCCAAGGCGCGTGCGGCGGCCGCGGGGAGCGGGGCGCTGCAACTGCGGGCGAACCGGAGGGGAAGGACCGACCGGCCCGGGTACTCCTCGGGTGCGCGTCCGAGCAGGATCTGATGGATCGTGGGCACGGCCGTGTACCAGGTGGCGGACACCGCGCGCATGTCGTCCCAGAAGGTATGGGCGGTGAACCGGCCGCGTTCCGGCAGCAGCAGGCGGCCTCCGGTGGCGAGCGTGGCCAGCAGCCCGGCCAGCAGCCCGTGTCCGTGGAAGAACGGCATCGCCGCCACCGTGCCGTCCGCGGGGGTGAGTTCGTACGTCGTCGTGATGCCGTGCAGGGACGCGGCCACATTGGCGTGGGTCAGCGGGACGATCTTGGCCTGGCCCGTGGTGCCGGCCGTGAACAGGGCGAGGGCGTCGTCCCCGGTCAGCCGGGCGGCGGCGCCGTGCGGGGCGCCGCCCGCCGTGGTCCCGGCGTCCAGCGCCACGCCGTACCGCCCGTCGCCGGACCGGCGTACCGTCAGCGGCCAGTGCGGCGGGCCGGCGGCCGGCGGCGCGGGCGGGGGCACCGGCGGGCCGGTGAGCACCACCTGGGCTCCGAGGGCGGTGTAGCGGTGCCGTCGTTCCGCTTCCGGCAGGGCCGGATCGACGGGCGCGAGGACCAGGCCGGCGCGGGCCGCGCCCAGCAGGGCGACGACGAACTCCAGGTTGTCCGCGCTGACCAGGCCGACCGGCCGGTGCGGGTGCAGGCCCGCGTCCAGCAGCCGCTGGGCCAGTTCGTTGGCCAGGGCAGTGAGGGTCCGGTACGACACCGTCTCGCGGGCCTCGCCGAGGACGAGTGCCGGCGCGTCCGGCCGGTCCCTGACCTGAGCGTCGATCACGTCGTGCAGGCCGCTGATCTGTGGCGGCCGGTAGCCGCCCGCATGAGGGTCGCCCGTGCTGACTGCGAGAGACACACGCACTCCTGACTTTTATACCCGAGTTGTGTTGAACAGTATGACTCACCTTAGAGTGCAGCGAACCAGAAGTAATGTCAGCATGAGTGACGAAAATGACTGAACATAAGGGAGGCGGACTGACATCATGACGAGTGCAGAGCTGACCGATGGTGCGCACCTCGTGGTGGACGCGCTCGAACTGAACGGCGTCGACACCCTCTACGGCCTGGTCGGCATCCCCGTCACCGACCTGGCGCGGCTCGCCCAGGCGTCCGGCATCCGGTTCATCGGCTTCCGGCACGAGAGCAGCGCGGGCCGGGCGGCAGCAGCGGCGGGTTTCCTCACCGGCCGTCCCGGCGTGTCGCTGACCGTGTCCGCGCCCGGCTTCCTGAACGGTCTGGTGGCCCTGGCGGAGGCGACGACCAACTGCTTCCCGGTGGTGCAGATCTCCGGCTCCAGCGAGCGGCACATCGTGGACCTCAAGCAGGGCGACTACGAGGAGCTGGACCAACTGGCCGCCGCCCGGCCCTTCGTGAAGGCCGCCTACCGGGTGAGCCGGGCACAGGACATCGGCCGGGGCGTGGCGCGGGCGCTGCGTACGGCCGCGTCGGGCCGTCCCGGCGGGGTCTACCTCGACATCCCGGCCGCCGTACTGGGCGAGACCCTCGACGCGGACCGGGGCGCGGCATCGCTGTGGCGCCTGGTGGACCCGGCACCCCGGCAACTGCCCGCGCCGGAGGCGGTGGACCGGGCGATCGAACTGCTCGCGGGCGCCGAGCGACCGCTGGTCGTCCTCGGCAAGGGCGCCGCCTACGCCCGGGCGGACGAGGTGATCCGGGAGTTCGTCGACTCCACCGGACTGCCCTTCCTGCCGATGTCCATGGCCAAGGGGCTGATCCCGGACGACCATCCGCAGTCCGTGGCCGCGGCCCGTTCGCTGGCGCTGAAACGGGCCGACGTGGTGCTGCTCGTCGGGGCGCGGCTGAACTGGCTGCTGGGCCACGGCGAACCGCCGCAGTGGAACCCGGACGCGAAGTTCCTCCAGATCGACATCGAACCCACCGAGCTGGACAGCAACCAGCCCATCGCGGCGCCGCTGGTCGGAGACATCGGCTCGGTGGTCGGCGCGCTGGTGGAGCGGATGAAGCCGGGGCGGATCACCGTATCCGAGGCATGGCGGCGGGAACTCGCCGAGCGCACCGAGCAGAACACGGCGAAAATGGCGCAGCGACTGGCCGCCGACCCGCATCCCATGCAGTTCTACGGCGCCCTGCGGGCGATCCGGGACGTACTGCGCGCCCACCCGCACACCTATCTCGTCAACGAGGGTGCCAACGCGCTGGACTTCGCGCGCAACGTCATCGACATGCAGGTGCCCCGGCACCGCCTGGACAGCGGCACCTGGGGCGTGATGGGCGTCGGCATGGGCTACGCCATCGCCGCGGCCGTGGAGACGGGCCGCCCGGTCGTCGCGGTGGAGGGCGACAGCGCCTTCGGCTTCAGCGGCATGGAGCTGGAGACCATCTGCCGGTACGGCCTTCCGGTGGTCGTCGTGATCCTCAACAACGGCGGCGTCTACCGCGGCGACGGGGTCAACCCCGCCTCCGCCGACCCCTCCCCCACCACCCTCTCGCTCACGGCCCGGCACGAGAAGCTCATCGAGGCCTTCGGCGGACGCGGGTACCACGTGGAGTCCCCCGTGGAGCTCGCCGCGGCACTCACCGAAGCCCTGGAGTCCGGGCGGCCCGCGCTCATCGACTGCCACATCGATCCCACGGCGGGCACGGAGAGCGGTCACCTCACGAACCTCAACCCCAGCGTGGCGGTCCGGCCCTCCGGCACCGGCAAGTAGGGCCTCCCGCCCCGCCCCCACTCCTCAAGAAAGGGATGTACGACCATGTCACAGCTGCCCCTCACCGGAATCAAGGTGATCGACTTCACCGGCGTCCAGGCGGGCCCGGCCTGCACCCAGATGATGGCCTGGTTCGGCGCCGACGTACTGAAGGTGGAGCGCGTCAACGGCGGTGACGTCACCCGCCACCAGCTTCGCGACATCCCGGACGTCGACGCCCTGTACTTCACGATGCTGAACAGCAACAAGCGCTCCCTGGCCATCGACACCAAGACACCCGAGGGCGAGGAGATCATGGAGAAGCTGATCCAGGACGCCGACGTCCTGGTGGAGAACATGGCCCCCGGCGCCCTGGACCGGATGGGCCTGGGCTGGGAGCACCTCCACAAGCTGAACCCCCGGCTGATCTTCGGCTCGGTCAAGGGGTTCAACGACGACTCGCCGTGGTCCGACCTCAAGGTGTACGAGAACGTCGCCCAGTGCGCGGGCGGCGCCGCCTCCACCACCGGATTCTGGGACGGCCCGCCGACCGTCAGCGCCGCCGCACTCGGCGACAGCAACAGCGGGATGCACCTGCTGATCGGCATTCTCACCGCGCTGCTGGACCGCGAGCGCACCGGCCGGGGCCAGCGCGTATCGGTGTCCATGCAGGACGCGGTGCTCAACCTGTGCCGGGTCAAGCTGCGCGACCAGCAGCGGCTGGAGCGGGTGGGCTACCTGGAGGAGTACCCGCAGTACCCGAACGGGACGTTCACCGACGTCGTCCCGCGTGGCGGCAACGCCGGCGGCGGCGGCCAGCCCGGCTGGGTGCTCAAGTGCAAGGGCTGGGAGGAGGACCCCAACGCCTACATCTACTTCACCATCCAGGAGCAGGACTGGGGGCCGACCTGCCAGGCGCTCGGCAAGCCGGAGTGGATCGACGACCCGGCGTACAGCACGGCGAAGGCCCGCGAGCCGCACATCTTCGACATCTTCGCCGAGATCGAGCGGTGGCTCGCCGACAAGACGAAGTACGAGGCCGTGGACATCCTGCGCAAGTACGCCGTCCCGTGCGCTCCGGTGCTGAGCATGAAGGAGATCGCCTACGATCCCGCGCTGCGCAGCAGCGGCAGCGTCGTGGAGGTGGAGCACAAGGAGCGCGGCACCTATCTGACGGTCGGCAGCCCCATCAAGTTCACCGGGTTCACGCCGACGATCACCGGTTCTCCCCTGCTCGGTGAACACACCGACGAGGTGCTGGCGTCGCTCCGGTACAGCGAGGAGGAGATCGCCGCGCTGCACGAGAAGAAGGTCGTCGTCTCGCACGACTGACCGGCCCGCACGTCACGGCGCTCCGGGGGACGTTCCCGGGAGCGCCGTGACGGGTCGGGGTCCCGCGCGTGCCACCGCCGCACGCCGCTGTCCCGCAGTCGTCCGGCAGTCGTCCGGCGGATCCGCGTTCATCACGCGATCGAGTGATGCAGGGCCGATCCGGCGTGATCAGCATGGTGTGCGCGCATCAACGGAATCCGCGTCCTGTGTGCCGCGGAACAAGTCCCTGGAGAGGACGGGGAGATGACCAGGACGACCATTGCGCATCCGCCGGCGGGCACCGCGGGACGGCCTCCCGGGTCCGGTGCGCGCCGCGCCCGGCGTGTGTTCCGGGGCCGTCTGGGATACATCGCCGCCTTCGTCGTCGGCACCTCGCTGTTCGCGGCGGCCTGTGCCGGCGCGGGGCAGGAACGGCAGGGCGCGGAGAGCGGCCGGGAGGGCCGCCCGGCGGGCCCCGCGGCGCCGGCCGGCACGCTCACCTCGCGACAGGCGCGGCACGCGCTGCTCACGGAGGCGTACCTGGGGTCCCAGTGGACCGAGGTGACGGACTCCGCCGACCGGCGCGACGGTCTGCTGCGCGGCACCGTGAACGCCCGCGACTGGCTCACGCACGAGGAGGACGCCGCGGTCTGCCGGCGGTTGCTGGACCGGCTGGGCGACGACCGGATCCTCGGCACGCCGCTGCCCGGCACACAGGCCGTGGCCGTGTTCGACGCCGACGACGGCAACCGGCTGCGCTACGCGGTCGGCACCTACTCGGCGGACCGACTCCGAGCAGAGCGACGCTGGTTCGGCACCCTGGCGCAGACCTGCGGTGTCTTCGCCGCCACCCGGCCCGACGGCACTACGGAGAACGTACGGGTCACGTCCCTGCCCGTACCGGAGGGCGACGGCACCCGGCAGGCACTGTCGGTCGTCGCGAAGGGGACGACGGAGGGCGTGCCGTTCACCGTATCGGTCGACGTAGCCCTCGTCACCTCGGGCAACAGCGCGATCACAGTGATCAACGGCGGCCTGGCCGACGCTTCCCACGTCACCACCGGGCTCGCCGTACGGCTGGGGGCACCGCGGCTGACCTCGGTGCTGGCCGGGGGCACTCCCCCGCCGCAGCCGACGGGCCCGCTCGACTGACGTCACGCGCGCCGGACGGGCCGCCGCCCGCTGGAGCCATGGCGGGGCACCGGGTGGCCACGTCCACCCGGTGCCGCTCCCGCGTCAGGCGCCGGCCGGGGCCGGTGACAGGGCCACCACGGCACGCCGGTACGCCAGGGCGTCCGTCACGTCACGCCATGGTGAGACGCCCGGTGGTGCCTGTTCCGGCGGGGCGGCGGATCAGTGCGGGACGGGGATGACGGCGCGGACGGTGGTGCCCTCCTCCGGCGTGTGCCGCACGGTCAGCGTGCCCTCCAGTACGGCCACCCGGTCGGCGACCGCCGCCAGGAGCGCCGGCTCCGGGCCGTGTCCGGGCGCCGTGCCGTCGTCCGCGACCGTCACCACCAGGTCCGGGCCCAGCTCGGCCACCACCCGCACCCGGCCGGCTCCAGCGCCGTGAACCGCCCGGCTGAGCGCGTCCCTGACCAGGAAGTACGCGTGCATCTCCACGGCGTCGGGCAGCCGTCGCCGCAGGTTCCCTACGACGGCGACGGGCAGCGGCCACTGCTCGGCGAGGGCGGTGAGCGCGGCCGTGAGCCCGCGGAGTCTGAGCACGCTCGGATACAGCGCGGCCGTGACCTCCCGGACCTGAGCCAGCGCCTCCTCGGCGTCCCGGGCAGCGTCGTCGACCAGCCGGGCCCCCGGCGACACACGATCGGTCCGGCCAGCTGTTCACGGGCCAGGCTCAGGCCGAGCAGCAGCGAGGCCAGACGCTCCTGGGCACCGTGCTGGAGCGAGCCGGCGGCGGTGCGGCAGCGGTCGGCGCACACCTGCGCGGCGAGCGCCCGTGGCAGCCCGTCCTCCGGCGAGGATTCCCGGGTGGTGCCGGACGCGCCCGTGCTCGTGCGGAAGAGGTACACGGCCGCCTCGCCGTCCGGCCGGGCCAGGGGCACCAGGGACCACTCGACGTGGAGGAGGGAACCGTCCGCGTGGGTGAGGGTGCCGCACCGGCTGGAGGGGGCGGCGCTGTTTCGCGACCGCGCGCCGGGGTGTCCGGCCGGCCTGCCGTCGGTGCCCAGGAGATCGGACGGACGGGCGTGACCCGTGAACGTGGCAGCCCGCGGATTGGCGTACGACACCCGGTGATCGACGTCCACGGCCCAGGCCGGCTGCTCAATGACGTCAAGGGTGCTTATCAGTTCGGCGGCGATTGACGTCATCACCCTTCCCCTTTCCTGGAAATGTCGAGAACGTGCCTCGATGGCACGACTCTTCCAGCGGACGGCCCCGCGACGCATCCGTCATGTGACGTGGGCCTGCCGCGACCCGAATCCGGTTCGGACCAGGGCCGAACACCACCGAAGCGCGACGGAGGCTCACGCGGGGCCTGCGCGAGGCGATGCCGAGAGGACCGGCGGTGAGGGCGGGCGATCCGGCCGCGTCCGGCGCGGGTGGACCCCGATCCGCACCCGAGCACCGGGGCGCCCGCCGGGCGAAGGCGGCCCTGCTGTGCGGGTGGTCCGGTCGCGGTGCGGGACCTGGTCCGGCGGGGGCGCGGTGCACCCGGCGGATCGGTCCGGGACCGGGATCCGCACCACGATCGCGGTGCCTCCGCTGCCGGCACAGCCTGGATCGCCGAGCTGGTGACCGTGGCACTGGACCCGCTGCCGTTCACGACGGACCTCGCCCTCCCCGCCGGACTCGCCGGCGCGGGAGTGCTCCTGGCCGCCGGCGGCACGATCACCGGCCTGCTCTCCGGCACGGCGTACGGCGTCGCTTCACACCGGAGCCGCGAAGACCGGTGACGTGCGGGCCGCCCGTTACCGCAGGCCGTCGGCCGACCGGCGTCCCGCATCGCGTGGACGCCGGCCTGGGGTGGGAAAGGCGCCGCACCACGGCCGGACGACGGGGCGGCGCGGCGTCAGGAGAATCCGCGACTCATTCCATCAGGTGTGTCATCCGGTCCCACCCCATATGTGCCCCTTCGTATCCCTCGGGAACGAGGCGATAGGTGTCGAGGAGCCACTTGGTGATGGGCTCCGCCCCCATCTCGAAGAGGGCGGTGTGGGGGGCACGGCCCACTTCCAGCCAGAGGAACCACTCGTCGGCCCCGGCGTTCTCCGGCCACACGCTGACATCACCCTCGCCGGCGCTGCCCGCCAGCCCGTCGGCGAGCAGTTCCCGGGAGAAGACCCACCGCACCGGATGCTCGCCCTCCGAATCGAGGATCAGCGTGGCGGCGTAGGGATCCCGCTCACTGTACGAGAGTTCGCAGTTGATCATCACGGGAAGCCGTCTGGCGATCCAGTACGTGGCCGCGAAGGTCAGATGCGCTCTCCTCATTCCGTTCGCTCCCGGCCGGAATGAGGAGAGGTGGTGATTCGCTGTTTCCGGGTGTTCCATCGGCTCACTTCCCTTTTCCGGTGCGCGGCCGTCCCGCACCACCCCGTACCGCGTCCTCATCATGCGGGTCGCACTCGGCCGCTCCCATCCGTCATATGACGGTCATGGGCCGAAGGCGCGGAGAGATGAGGGTGGACATCCGATGGCTTCCGCCACGGAGCCGCTACGGACTGCGACGCCCGGAGAAGGCCGAGGCGACGGGCTGGTCTCAAGGGGGCGGCGTAGATCCGGCTCAGTGACGAGTGCGGGAAGCGGGAATCCGTGCACCTGCCGGAGGCCACCGGCAGGCAACTGGTGAGCCGGTGAGAAGGGCGGCCTCAGCGAGGACCTTCCTCGTCCGGCCCGTTCGGTTCGGGGCTCGTGTAGCGCACGGAATGCTCCTGCCTGAGGCGCTGCACAGTACTCCGGGCGACCAGCGTCGGCGTCTTCTGCTTCCGCCGGACGGCACCCGGCGCCGGGGCGGTGGGCAGGCCGTACCCCCGCACGGGCGCGGACACCGGGGCCTGCTGGAGCGGGATACCGCTCTCCAGCGCCTGCCGCATGGTCGCGAGCACCGTGTGGTCGTGCTGCAACGTCAGCAGGCGGGCCTGAAGCGACTCGATCTCGCTGCGGACCTGGTCCTGCTCCTGCGCATTCAGTTCGAGGTCCTGTGCCGGCTGGGAACTGTAGTGCGTCAGCAGCTCAGTGGCGGGCGACTTGGCTTCCGGCATGCCGCGGACCCTCCCTGTGGTTCGGCTCTCGGACGAAGGCGCTACGTCGATGTGTGTCACGCGGGGCATGTCTCATGTACTGCCACACATACTAGGTCTCGTCCTCTTGCCATGGCTGGTCCGGTGCCACCACCTGGGTTCGCCCTGGTGTCACCCCTCTGCTGAAACTGACCTAGGACCTGGTTCGCGCCGTGCGGCTCGGCCGGCGAGAGGCGCCGACGGTCTCCACCAGCCCGGTGAGCATCAGGGCGAGGCCGGCGAGGGAAGCCAGTTGCCCCAGGGACGAGAAGGGGAAGGCGGTCATGAAGAGGCCGGCCGAGACGATCACCGCGTTCAGCAGGTCGTCGTAGGCGACTACGGGAACGACCGAGGACGGCATCATCGAGACCGCCATCGTGAAGCCGCGCAGGAGCAGGCCGAAGCCCGTCCACAGCCCCAGCAGGAACACCGAGTCGGCGTGGCCCCGGAAGAAGGAGACCGCCAGGAAGAGGACGACGCCTCCGCCGGCCGCGAGCAGCCAGCGGACGGGCCGTGGCACCCTCGCCTCCCGCGCGGCGAACAACTGGAGCACGCCTTGGACGGCGAACTGCACCCCGAAGACGATCCCCGTCGCCATCCGGGTCGGTTCCGGCATCAGCAGCAGCGTGCCGCCGACACCCACGGACACCAAGGCCCCGGTCAGCCTGGTGGGGCGGTTGCGTACGCGGATGCCGCGGACCGCGCTCACCCTCGCCCGGACCGGGACAGCCCGGTCCTCGAACCGCACGGCTTCCATCTGCGCCATCTCTTTCGCTTCCCCGTCCCTCGGGACCGGGGCACGTCCAGTGCACCCGGCACATGTGCCTCGTCATGGTGGTGGTCCGGCCGGTGATCGGCGGGCCTCCAGTCTCACGGCCGGTCTGCCGTCCCGGCTGTAGTGCGGTCTCGACAACATCCACGGGACATCCCGGAGGCAGGCATGGGGAGGGCCCCACAACCGGACGGCAGTGTCAGCGGGCAGACATGTGTGGCGGGCCTGCCGGCTGGGGCGTGTGAACCCGGGAGAGGACCGCGGCAAACCGCGGCGCAGCGCAGGGGGCGTCGGCGACGGACGGTCCGGTGAAACCGTGGGGTTCTCCCGACTTCTCCCCTGGGGAGCACCCGGAACACCTCTCAGGCGGTCTCGACAGCCAGGCGGGTCCAGCACCGACCACCATGTCCGTGGACGCGGGGAAGACCGCGCTCCTGGCCCGGGGGCGGCCATACGCCCGATCGGCCGGCGATGCGGTGTCCGCACCCGTACCGCCCTCGGGCACCGGTTCCCCGGCATCGACGCCTCACGGTGTGGCGCCCCGTCCACCGCTGTGAACACGGACCCCTGGAGGTTGCCTTGAGCCAGGCGATTGACGACCCACGGACAGCGACCGGTGCCGCCGACGAGGCGCCCGCGCTCCCCGTACGCGGACGCGGCACGGAACAGGAACGGCTCACCCAGTGGGTACGCCGGCACGTTCACCGCAACGGCGGCGGAGTCCTGTGGATCGAGGGACCGCCCGGTGCGGGCAGGACCCGCATGCTGGCCGGTGCCGGAACCGAGGCGGCCCTGGCCGGGGCCCGGGTGCTCACGGGTGCCGGGCCGGCACGCGGGGAGCTCACTCCGCTGGCGCCGCTGCTGGACGCCCTCTGCGCCGAGACCGGCGGCTTCGCTCACGGGCCGCGCACCGGCTCGCCCGAGGAGGGGGAGTCGTACCGGCTGCTGCGGGAGGTCGGGAACCGGCTCCGCGCTCTCGCTCTGGAGCGGCCGGTCGTCCTGCTCCTCGACGACGTGCAGGACTGCGACGAACTGACCCTGGTGGCGGTGCGCACACTCACGGCGCGGCTCGCCGGGCTCCCCCTGCTGTGGGTGCTCGCCTCCCGCGCCCACCCGGACGCCCCGGCCGTGCGCACGCTGCGCCGGGATCTGCTCTCCGGACAGGCCGCCCACCTCGAACTGCCGCCGCTCGCCCCGGAGGCGGTACGGCAGATGGCCCAGGACATCCTGGGCCCGCGAGTCGCGGCGGCGGCACCCTACCTGCCCTACCTCGACGGACTCCCGGGCCTGGTACGGCAGTTCTGCGCGCATCTCCAGCACGGCTCCCCCACCACCGCGCAGGGCCCGGCCGACGCGTCGACGGTCCTCGCCCCGCTGGTCACCCGGCGCCTCCACCAGCTCTCCGAGGACGGGCGGGAACTGGTGCTGATCGCCTCGGTGCTGGGCCGTTCCCTCACCGTCAAGCACCTGTCCCAGGTAATGGGCCGCCGCGAGCCGACCCTGCTGCGGCCCTTGCGCGAGGTCCTGGCCGCCCAGTTGCTGCACGCCGGTCACGACCGGCTGTCCTTCCCGCACGCGGCGGTGCGCGAGGCGATCGCGGCCACCCTCCCCCGGCCCGTGCGCCTGTCCATCCGCAGGCGCTCGGTGGAGGCGCGGATGAAGGCGGGTGTGCCGGCGGTGTCGCTGGCCTCCGAGCTCCTCGACCTCGCGGAGCCCGGCGACGCTCAGGCCGGGCGCGTCCTGCGGGCCGCCGCACACGAGCTGGCCGCCGTGGCGCCGGGCAGCGCGGTCCGATATCTCCAGCGCGCCGTGGAACTCACCGAGGACGTGTGCCCCGAGCGACAGCGGCTGTCGGCGGAACTCATCCCCCTGCTGTGGCAGTCCGGGGACATCGCCGGGGCACGAGACCTGGCCCACCGGGTCGTCCAGGCCCCGCCCGATGCCCTCACCCACGCCGAGGCATGCCTGGAACTGGCCCGCATGGGAAGCCAGTTCCACGTCCGGCAGCCTGACGCCCAGGTCCGCCAGGTCCACCGCCGGCGCGATGTCCCGGTCGCCCTGAAGGATCAACTGCTGTTGACGACCCTGCTCAACCGCCTGCTGGCGGGCGAGGCCGAGGAAGCCGGCGACGGCATGGCCGAGTCCCTGATGCGGACACGCGGTGCGCACCCGGTCGGTGAACTGACGCACCGGACAATGCGGTCGATGAGCGCCTGCCACCGGCACCACTGGGCCGACGCGCTGAAGCACAGCGAGGCCGCCGCGGCGGGTATCGCGCGCCTCGACCCCGCCCGCGCCGCGACCCTGCCCGAGGTGGCCCTCGCCACGAGCTGGCGTGCCGCGCTGCTGGGCCTGTCCGGGGCGGACCGGAGCGCGCGGGACCTCGTGGAGGAGGCGGCGAACGAGGCGGAACAGCGTGGCCGGCAGGCACTGCTGCCCCTGTGGCGGACCGCGCGGGCCCGACTCCTGCTGGACGCGGGCCGGTTGGCGGAGGCCGCGCGGGAACTGGCCTCCGCCGAGGCCGAGGCCACGGCCACCGGGGTCTCCTTCACCGGGGCGTCGGCGGCGCTGTGCACCCGGGCGCGCGTGGCCTTCCACATGGGGGACGACGCGACGATGGAGGAGTGCGTGGCCCGGGCCGGCGCCTGCCTGTCGAGCGACGACCCGCAGCGCCGCGGGACCGGCGCCTGGATCAACCTGCTCGCCCTGGCCTACCGGGACGATCCCGGCCTGTCCGAGCGTGACATGTCGCTCGCCGTGGCCTACTCGCGCCGAGGCCACGTCCACGCGGCACCGGCCGATCCCGCGGAGACGGTCCTGCTGGTCCGTACCGCGCTCGGCTCGGGGCTGCGTGAGGTCGCCGCCCGCGCTGTGCAGTTCGCCGAGCACCGGGCGCGGCGCAATCCCCGTTTCCACCTCTTCGGAGCAGTGGCCACCCATGTGCGCGGGCTCCTGGACGGTGACCCGGACCGGCTCCTGGCGGCGGTGGAGCGGTACGGAACCGCTCGACCGCTGCTCGCGGCGCAGGCGTGGGAGGACGCCGGCGGACCGGCGGCGGCAGCGGGAGCACCGGAGGCACGAGTCCGCTTCGAACGGGCCCTGGAGGAGTACGAGGCGTGCGGCGCCCACCGGGACGTCCGGCGCGTCCGGAGCCGACTGCGCAAGCTCGGGGTCGAGCCGGGCGCCGAACCCGGCACGACAGCCCCGGCGGCCGACGCACCGGCCGCCGGGTGGCGCGGGCTGACCCCGTCGGAGCTGGGTGTGGTACGCCTGATCGCGCACGGGGCGACCAACCGGCAGGTGGCGGAGCGGCTGTTCGTGTCCCCGCACACGGTGAACACCCATGTGCGGCACGCGTTCGAGAAGCTGGGCATCCGGTCGCGTGTGCAGCTGGCCCGTCTCTACCTGACGGAGGTCGACCGGCGGGGAGCCGCCGGGTGAAATCCCCCGCGCACCCCTCGCGGGCCTTCCCCGTACGCGCGGCCGGCGGTCCGGTCCGTCCCGTGACGGCGCCCGTCCGGCGGCCGTACTCGGGGAAGGGGGACCACGGTGTCCGCGCCCGGGCGGGTCCGTCCCCCTCCCCCGCCCGGCCGTCCGCCGTCCGCCGTCCGTGGCTCCCTCGTCACGGAGCCGGCTTCCCGGTCCTCCCCCCGCCGCTCATCCCAGGTGGGCATGGTGGTCCGGGGACGGCAGCTCGCGTGGGCCCTGCCGCCGGTCGACCCGCCAGTCCGCCACCGCCAGCAGCAGCGCCGCCAGGACCGCGATGATGCCCGCGCCCACCGACGCGGCGACAGCGGCGGACGCCGAGCCGTGAGTGCCCCGGAGCAGGTAGTACAGCCCCGGCAGGACGGCCGTACCGACGGCGCCGCCCAGCCGCTGGCCCGTCTGGAGCGCGCCGCCCGCGACCCCCGCCATGCTCACGGGGACCTCACGCAGGGTCATCGTCACGTTGGGCGAGATGACGAAGCCGCTGCCGATCCCGCTCACCAGGAGCGCCGGCACGACCGCCCAGATCGCGGCGGCCCCCGGGACCAGCCACAGCAGCAGCGCGGTGGCCGTCAGGCCCGCCGCCACCGCGACCAGGCCCAGGACCGTCAGCAGCCGCCCCAGGCGCTGCACCAGCCGGCTGGCCACCACGGCGGCCGCCGCGGAACCGAACGCGAACGGTGTGACCGCCAGTCCGGACTCCAGCGGCGAGTAGCCCAGCGCGTCCTGGAAGTAGAGGGCGAACACCAGCCAGATGCCGCTGAAGCCGACGAAGTAGACGGTGGCCAGCCCGGCCCCCGCCGCGTAGCCTCGGACCCCGCGCAGCAACTGCGGGTCCAGCAGGGGCTCCAGGCCACGCGCGGAGACACGGCGTTCCCAGCGGGCGAAGCCCCACAGGAGCAGCGCGCCGACGGGGAACAACCACGCCATGCGGCGCAGCCCGCCGGAGTCGGCCTCGACCAGCGGCAGCATCAGCGCCAGGACACCCGCACCCAGCAGGCCCACCCCGACCAGGTCCAGGTGCCCCCGTACGCCGGGGGCCGACCTCGGCAGCAGCCGCCGGCCCAGGAGCAGGGCCGCCGCACCGATGGGCACGTTGACGTAGAAGATCCACCGCCAGCCGTCCGTGCCCGTGGCCAGGGCGAGGATGACGCCGCCGGTGATGGGGCCGACGGCGCTGGAGATGCCCACGGTGGCGCTGAACAGACCGAAGGCGCGCGGCCGTTCGGAGTCCGTGAAGAGCTGCTGGATCAGCGCGGAGTTCTGCGGTGCCAGGAAGCCGGCCGACACCCCCTGGGCGAGCCGCGCCGCCACGACCAGCCCGATCGTAGGGGCCGCGCCGACGGCCGCGCTGCACACGACGAAGGCGGCGAGCGCCACGAGGAAGATCCGCCGGCGGCCCACGGCGTCGCCCAACCGCCCCGCCACCACGAGGGCGAGGGCGAAGGTGAGCGCGTAGCCCGACACGACCCACTGCACCGACGACGGCTTCGCGCCCAGGTCGCGCGCCATGGACGGCAGGGCCACGGACACGATCGTCACGTCCAGCAGGATCATGAACCCGGCGACCAGGGTGACCCAGAGGGCGCGCCACCGGTTGGGGTCCTGTCCAGGGCCCTGTCCAGGGTCCTGCCGGGCGTCGGTCCGGGCATCGGTGCGGAACAGAGGGCTCACCACGACTCCTTTCGCCACTGCCCCGCAGTGTGCGGGCGGGACGAGCCGGCGCGCATCGCATGAACATGCGGTGAGGGGGTGATGCGGAGGGGCGGCGGAGGGGGTATCGCCGTCGGATGACGGATGCCTCCGCCCGCGCGGCCTGCCTACGGTGAAGGGGTGCGGCGCGGTGCCCACACGGGGCGGGCGCCCGGACAGCCGGCCATCCGACACACGGTGAGGACGTCAGCCATGGGAAGAGCCGCGGTGAGCCGCAAGGTCGTGCGCGTGCGGCAGGGGAACGTCTCCACGCGGGCGGACACGGTGGCCGCCGAGGAACCGCTGGAGATCCGGCTGAACGGGGAGGCGCTGGCCATCACGATGCGCACACCCGGTGACGACTTCGCGCTGGCGGCCGGGTTCCTCGTCAGCGAGGGTGTGCTCGGCTCGGTCGAGGAGCTGCGGACCATGACGTACTGCGCCGGTGCCACCGAGGACGGGTGCAACACCTACAACGTGGTCGACGTGCGCACGGCCGAAGGGGTCGGCGCCGAACGCTTCACGCTCCAGCGGAACTTCTCCACCACGTCGTCCTGCGGCCTGTGCGGCAAGGCGAGCCTGGACGCCGTACGGACGGTCGCGCGCTGGGCGTTGTCCGACCACCCCTCTCTTTCGCTCTCCCCGGATCTGCTGGCCTCCCTGCCGGACGGCCTGCGGCAGGAGCAGAAGGTGTTCTCACGGACCGGCGGACTGCACGCGGCCGGGCTCTTCGACGAGCGGGGCACCCTGCTCGACCTCCAGGAGGACGTCGGCCGGCACAACGCGGTGGACAAGCTGGTGGGACGTGCGTTCCAGAAAGGGCTGTTGCCGCTCTCCGCAGTGTGCTGATGGTATCGGGGCGGGCCTCGTTCGAACTGGTGCAGAAGGCCGTCATGGCCGGCATCCCGGTCCTCGCGGCGGTCTCCGCCCCCTCGTCACTGGCGTGCGAGCTCGCCGACGAGAGCGGGATGACACTCGTCGGCTTCCTGCGCGGTGACTCGATGAACGTCTACAGCGGTGCCTGGCGCGTCGCGGGTCCCGCCCCTCGGCGACCTCCTCAGCCCCGGGCGCCACGGTGATCGTCGGGCTTCGGGTCGTCGTTCCGTACGGTCACCCCGCCGCGCTGCGCACCGACCACGGACCCAAGCGGGTGTCGCCCTCCACCCGCACCGGCAGATCGATGCCGACGGCGCCGGGCCGCACGGGGGGACTGGTCAAGTGCCGTGTCCGCTGCGGCAGTTGGGTCGGCCCGTGTGCGCGCCGCCATCGGTTCGGCGGATGGGTCACCGGTCTCCCCTGCGGCCGGCCGCGGCTCGCCGACGACTCCGGCGACGGGCGTCGGCATCCCCCGCCGGCGGTGAGTACGCCGAGCAGGTGGTCGGCGTCTGCGGGGCGGGCGGCGCCCGCTCGGGGTGCGCGGAATGGACGCGTACAGCGCGCGCCCGGGGGAAGTGGCGGACGAGGTGTTCGCCGGGCCGGCGGACGACACCAGGGGTGTTGAAGCCCGCGCCGAACTCCAGGCTCAGCGGACGGGTGTCGTCCGGGAACGCGCGCAGCCAGTCCTGGAGGCGGCGGCCCGCGGGGAGGCAGGGGGCGTCGACGAACTCCGGGCCGACCCGGGCGTCGATCTCCGCCTCGCCCACGCGATGGTCCATGACAAGACGATCCTCCGGCTCAGCTGCCGCGCACACGGGTCACGCCTGCGGGGCCGGAGGGTCGCCGGGCCGGAGGGCCGCCCGGCCAGAGGGTCCCCCGTCCTCCTCGCCTCGGCCTCACCACCCGGCACGGGGCGAGGCGGGGCGGGGCGGGGTCAGGCGAGTCCTTCCTCCTCGGTGAGCCGGTGCCCGATCCTCCGTACCAGTGCCGGAGAGAGCAGGACGGCGGCCAGTGCCACCGCTATCCAGGCGCCGGCGGTGATCGGCAGCCAGAAGGCCGCGCCCGTGGGGTAGGGCACGATGTTGCGGTACAGCGTGTAGCCGAGCACGGCCACGGTCGCGGCGGGGATGACCATTTCCCGGCGCGGCACCCGCCGGGTGCGCAGCAGCATCCCGGCGGCGCCCACCGTCGCCAGCAGGTACACCACCAGAACGATCAGGGTCCCCACGGTCCCGATCCACGCCCAGGGCAGGGCGACGGGCACGCGGGCCACCCATCCGAAGACCACCACGGACGCCACCATCACGGCGAAGGCCACGCCGACGGCTCCGACCGGCGTGCCGTACCGCGCGGACACCCGGGTGACCACCGTGTCCCTGGTCGTCGCCGCCCGGGACAGGGACAGCAGCATCCGGGACGCGCCGATCAGGCAGCCGATCGCGCCGCCCAGCGCCGAGACCGTGGTACCGACCGTGACGATGTCACCGACCCAGGAGGACAGGTAGGCCGCGCCCAGATCACCGTACAGCGAACCGCTGGCATGGAGGCGGGCCAGATCCGAGGCGCGGGTGCCGAACCCCATGACCTCCACGGCGCTGGTGACGATGTAGAAGACGCCGCCGATCAGTACGGTCCCGATGACGGCCCTGGGGATGGTGCGGCGTGGTTCGCGGGCTTCCTCTCCGAGGGTGGCCGCGCTCTCGAAGCCCGCGAAGGCCAGGAAGCCGAACACGGCGCCGAGGAAGAGCGCCGAACTGCCGGTGCCTTCGGCGGGCCGGAAGACGGACAGGGTGAACTCCTGGCCCTGCGGGCCGTGCGCGGTGCTGATCCGGTAGACGACCACCGCGCTGATCAGCAGGATGAGTACGACGGTGGCCCCCTCGATCCACAGCAGCAGGTCGGCGCCGCGTCGGGCCGGGAACACCGTGATCACCGCCGCGGCCAGCAGGACGAGCAGGGCGATCAGGTGGGGCAGCCAGTTCGGGGGGTCGGACAGGAGGCCGAGCGACTCGATCAGCGAGGTCGAGAAGATGGCGGCCGAGTAGGCGCTGCTCATGCCGAACAGCAGATAGGTGCCGAGCAGGCACCAGCCGGCGACGGTGCCCGCGCGGGCGCCCAGGGTGGCGCCGACGAAGCCGAACACCGATCCGGACGTGTTGAAGTGCTGGCTGAGCCGCACGAAGCTGTACGACAGCAGGAGCACGCCCACCGTGGCGATGGCGATCGCCAGTGGAATGGCCCGGCCGACGGCGGGCTCGGCGCCCTGCGGGTTGATGTTGGCGGACAGGGTCGGGCCCATGACGCCGATCGATACGCCGAGCACCTGCCACAGGCTGAGGTTGCGGCGTAGCCCGGCGGGCGCGCCGCCGCTTCCTCCGTCACGCGGACGCTCTTTCTCCCCGCCGGCTCGGACGGTTCCCGATGTGTGGTCGACGGGCATGGGCGCCCTCCCGGTTCGGTTCTCGCACTGTTCACGGAAAACTTGTCAGACAGGATTTGCGGAAGTCTGACGTGAGTGGAGGCCACTGTCACGGAGGTGAACGACGGGTGTCAAGAGTTTCCCGGCGCCTTGACAGGCGCTACTTGTCTGACTTCAATTCGTACTTGTCAGACAACAAATCGGCCTCGCGGCCGTCCGACCACCTGAGATGAAGGCGTCAATGCTGAACTTCGACACGGACCGTTTCCTGCGCATCCAGTCCGGCGCGATCGACCTGGCCGACGGGCTGCGGGACGCGGTCGCCCGATGCCTGCGCGATGGTGCGCAGAACCTCTTCTTCGTAGGTTCCGGCGGAGCCGGCATCCTGATGCTGCCTGCCGCCCGGTTGCTCCAGACCCGCTCGACCTTCCCGGTGCACGTCGAGGCCCCGGCGGAGCTGGTGGCGGGCGGCTCGGTGCACCTGGGCCCGCACTCCGTGGTGGTCATCCCGTCCCTGTCCGGCACCACGGCCGAGAGCGTCGAGGCGCTCGCGTACTGCAAGAGCCGGGGCGCCACCGTCATCACGCTCACCGGGCACGCGGACACCCCGCTCGCCGAAGGCGCGGACCACTCCTTCGTGAACTTCGCCGAGGACGACACCTCCTGCGAGTCGTTCTACGTGCAGTCCCTGATCCTCGCCCTGGCGCTGATGCAGGAGCGCGGCGAGATCACCGACTACGACGAGGTGGTGGCCGACCTGAAGCTGCTGCCGAAGCTCCTGGTGGACGTCAAGCAGGCCTTCGAGGAGAGGGCGGAGCGGTTCGCCGCGCAGATCCAGGACGAGCCGTACCACATCATCACCGGGGCGGGCTCCACCTGGGCGGAGGCCTTCTACTACGGCATGTGCATCCTGGAGGAGATGCAGTGGATCCGTACCCGCCCGGTGCACGCGGCCGACTTCTTCCACGGCACCCTCGAACTGGTCGAGAAGGACGTCAGCGTCATCACCTTTAAGGGTGAGGACGACGGCCGTGCGCTGGTCGAGCGGGTCGAGGCCTTCGCCCCCCGCTACACCGACAAGCTCTCCGTCTTCGACACCGCCGCCTTCGAGCTGCCCGGCGTCGGCGCCCGCACCCGGTCGCTGATCTCCCCGGTGCTGCTGGCCACGGTGTTCGAGCGGGTCAGCGCACACCTGGAGGTCAAGCGGGACCACCCGCTGACCACGCGCCGCTACTACAAGCGCGTGTCCTACTGACACCGGCGTCCACCACGAGAGGAGAGCCCGTTGCTGTTCGCCACGGTCGGGGACAACACCATCGACGAGTACGTCGGCACCCTCAGCAGGAGCTATGTGGGCGGGAACGCCCTGAACGTCGCGGTCGACCTGGCCCGCGCGGGCAACGCCTGCCGTTACTCCGGCGCCGTCGGCCCCGACCGGGCGGGCGAACGCGTCCGGGCGGCCCTCACCGCCCACGGCGTGCGCACCGACGGACTCGTGGTGCTGCCCGGCCACACCTCGGTCTCCCGGATACGGGTGGACGCCACCGGCGACCGGTCCTTCGAGTACGAGGACTTCGCCGTCTGCGCCCAGTACCGGCCGGACGAAGCCGAACTGGAGCGGCTCGGCCGGTGCGGCGCCGTGCACATCGGCATGCTGCCGGCCGAGTCCGCCGCACTGGTCCGCCGCACGCTCGCCGGCCGGGGCGTACTGCTCAGCCAGGACTGCGCGGTCACCGAAGGCTTCGACGGACTCGGCATCGCCTTCTGCTCCGCCGGCGAGGACGTGTCCCACGCCCGCCTGCTGGCCGGTCAGGCGGTCGCCGGCGGAGCGGCACTGGCGATCGTCACCTGCGGTGCGGCCGGCAGCATCGGCCACGACGGGCGCTCCTGGTGGCAGGTGCCGGCCCTGCCGACCAACGTCGTGGACACCACGGGCGCGGGGGACAGCTACATCGCCGGTTTCCTCGCGGCGCGGACCGCCGGAGCGGACGTCGCACAGTCGATGCGGGCGGGCTCCCGCACCGCCGCCGAGACCTGCGCCCACGAGGGAGCATGGCCGCAGGAAACCGTTCCGGCCGGGTGAACGGCCCCGGTGCACGGGGGCGTCCGCCGTACGCTCCCGCCGCACGGCACTCGTCATACACTGTGCGGTGCCTTAGTCCGCAGCCGGATCCGCTCCGCCCGACAGGAAGCCCCACATGCCCGCAAAACGCCCCATGTCGGCCCAAGTGCGCGACCGGCTGGTGGAGTTGTTCCGGTCCCGTGGGCTGGTCCCCGGCGACCAGTTGCCCAGCGAGGCGGAGATCGCGGAACTGTGCGGGGTCGGCCGGTCCACCGCCCGGGAGGCGCTCAAGCTGCTGGAGCAGGAGGGCATGGTGGTCGCCGAGCGTGGCCGCGGACGGTTCATGTCCCCCCTCGGCGCGCTCAAGGTGGAACGTCCCATCACCCGCTTCGAGTCGATCAGCAGCATGCTGGAAGCCCTGGGCTACCAGGCGCACACCGTCGTGCTCTCCGTCGCGGAGCAGGCCCCGGGCGATGTCGTCCGCGAGGCGCTGGGCCTCTCGGACGACGACACGGTGATCCGGCTGGAACGGCTGCGGTCCGACGGCGACGATCCGCTCGTCTACAGCGTGGCCAGCATCGTCAGGGACGCGATTCCGGGGCCCGTGCGGCACTTCGACTGGAGCGGGTCGCTGAGCGACATGCTCGCCGCCCACGGCCATCCACCGGTGTCCTCCGCCGCCCGGCTGAGCGCGGTGGAACTGCCCGAGGACGTGCAGCGGCGGTACTCCTTGGGCGGCTTCGGGCCCTGGCTGCTGATCTCGGAGACAGTGATCACGCCCGCGGGGCGGCCGGTGCTGTACGCGGAGGACTACCACCGGGGCGACGCCTTCGCCTTCAACGTGCTGCGCCGCTGAACCGGTCCTGTCCGCCGGTGGCCTGGTCCACGGGACTCGAGGCCAGGACGGCCTGCCGACTGCTGGGCTACGACTCCTGTTCCGTGCTGCCGCCGGACCCGGCGCACCGGGTCCTCGCCATCGAGGGGGCCCTGGGGCACGGAGAGGCACCTTCCAGCCGGACGTTCCGCACGGGCAGGGCCGCCGCCATCGAGACGGCCCGCCTGTGGGACCGGGAACAGCGCACGGCGCTGCTGGAGCGTCCGGCCCTCTTCGAGGGGCAGGCCGGCGGCGGCGCAGCCCCCACACAGCGACGCCGGGCGACCCGTTCGACGGCCCGGACGGCTTCTCGGCGCCGCGTCGGCCGCTCGCGGACCTGCCGGCCACCGGGGTGGTCGAGGTGGGGAACACCGACGGGCCGTCGAGCACGCGTGCGCCGTAGCCGCCCTGGAGATACCGCGCGAACGCACCGCCGTAGACGTGGAATGGCTGCGCCGCGGGGGGCTGTTGACCGATCCCCTCACCCAACAACCGACCGCCATGGCGATCGCCCTGACCCCCTGTCCAGCCGCTTTCGCGGCCCGGCGCCTGCACCAACTAGGCAGCAAACAGAGGAACTTGGACCGAGCGGGGTCAGCCTCCACCGTGGGCATAGCACCTCCGTGAGCACTCGTCCGACCGCCGCCACCTCTCCGAAGCCCCCATGGCCGCTCCCTCATGACGCAACCGGCTGCGGACGGCCGCCAGCCCCCCCCCTCGCAGCGGGAGCCGAATCAGCTCGACGCGTAACGACGGCGTACGGCGGGACGCCATCCTTGTGGGGCTGCGGCGTCCCGCGTGCCCGCGCGGCCTTCTCGTGGCGGCACGGTCTGCGCTCGCGCACGTCGGTGCGCGGGGCTTGGCGCGCGGCGCGGCCGGTCCCTTTAACGCACTCCACCTCATCGCGTCCGCAGCGACACGCTGCTGGACGGGGTGAGCAGATGTCAG
>NZ_BMVN01000040.1:0-82843 GCF_014650735.1 Streptomyces canarius | reverse complement strand
GACTCGAACATGTCAGACAGTTCTCTCAACACCACCACCCCGCGATGCATTCCCGCCCCTCACCGCCCCCCGCGGGCCCCGATCGCCGCCCGCTCCCGGGCCGCCCGCACCGCCGCCGACAGGCTGCCGATGTCGTACGCCCCGTGGTGCCGGCGCCCGTTCACGAAGAAGGTCGGCGTGCCCGCCACCTGGCTGAGGTCCGCCGACTCCACGTCCTCGGCGATCCGCGCCGCGCCCCGGTGGGACCGCAGGTCCCGGTCGAAGCGCTCGGCGTCCAGCCCGAGGGCGTCGGCGTACGTGCGCAGATGGCCGAGGCGCAGCTCGCCCTGGTGGCTGAGCAGCAGGTCGTGCATCTCCCAGTAGCGGTCCTGCGCCGCTGCGGCCTCCGCCGCCTCGGCCGCCAGCTGGGCGTGCACGTGCACGTCCGTCAGGGGCAGGTGCCGCCACACGTACCGCACGTCGCCGAAGTCGCCGAGCAGCTCACGGACGACCGGTTCGGCCTGTCCGCAGTACGGGCACTCGTAGTCGCCGTACTCCACGACGGTCACCGGCGCGTGCCGCGGCCCCCGCACGTGGTCGCGGTCGGGGTCGACCGGCACCGCCAGGTCGACGAGCGTCTCCGCGTCGCCGAGCAGCGCCCGCTGCCGCAGCCGGCGCGGCAGCACCGCGAGGACCGCGGTGAGGAGCCGGCTGATCAGGAAGGAGCCGACCAGCGCGCTGAGGATGCCGATCTTGGCGTCCGCCAGCTGTGTCCCCCGGAACGCGAGGGTCGCGATGAGCAGCGAGACGGTGAAGCCCGTCCCGGCCAGGGCGCCCCCCGCCGCGACGGCTCCCCAGCCGACCGGCGGCCGGACCCGCCCCCGGCTGACCCCGTACGCCAGCGCGGACGCCCCGAGGATGCCCAGCGGCTTGCCGACGACGAACGCGAGCAGGATGCCGAGCGTCACCGGCGAGGTGAACGCCCGCGCCAGTTGGTCGGCATCGAGCGGGATACCGGTGTTGGCCAGGGCGAACAGCGGGACGACGAGATAGCTGGTCCACGGGTGGTACAGGCCCTGTAGCCGGTCGTTGGGCGAGATCGCGGACGCGAGGCCGGCCTGCGCCGAGCGTGCCAGCTCGGGCGTCGGCTGCTCGCGGAACATCCGGAACAGGCCCGTGGCGTGTTCCAGGTCGGCGCGTGCCGCCGGGTACGCGTAGGTGATCAGGCCCATGGCGAGGCCGATGACCACGGGATCGACGCCCGACTCCAGCAGCGCGACCCAGGCGACGAGCGCCAGCAGCGCGTAGACCAGGCCCCGGCGTACGCTGAGCGCGCGGAAGAGCAGGACGACGCCGAACACCGCGACCGCGACCAGCAGCGCCGGTACGTCGACGTGCTCGCTGTAGGCGACGGCGATGACGCCCAGGGCGACGAAGTCGTCGACCACCGTGATCGTCAGGAGGAAGATCCGCAATCCGCTCGGCAACCGGTGCCCGACGACGGCGAGCATGCCCAGGGCGAAGGCGGTGTCGGTGGACATCGCCGCCCCCCAGCCGTGCGCGGAGGAGTGCCCCGCGTTGACCGCGAGGAAGAGGGCGACCGGTACGACCATGCCGCTGATCCCGGCGGCGAGCGGCAGGGCCACGCGCCGGCGGTCGCGCAGCTCGCCCATGTCGAACTCGCGGCGCGCCTCCAGTCCGACGACGAAGAAGAACAGCGCCATCAGTCCGCTGTTGATCCACTCCCGCAGCGAGAGGGACAGTCCGTGGGTGCCGATCCCGACGGACAGGTGCGTCTCCCAGAACGACGCGTAGCCCGTGGGGGCCGCGTTGGCCCACAGCAACGCGACGAGCGCCGCCGTCACCAGGACGGCGGCGCTACCGGTCTCGGTCCGCAGGAAGTGGCGCAGCGGTGAGCGGGAGCCGGCACAGGCGGTCTGGCCCGAGAGGTCGTCGGGTGCGAACGCCATGCTCATCCGTGCTCATCTCCACCTCGCGCCGGGTTCCGTGCCGTACCGGCACTGCCGGGGCAACAGCGGCAGGTGGGGCGTTCATTCCAGGAGTGGAGACATGGGGCGGACGAGCACATGCCGCTCGTCAGGACAGGTACCGCTCCACCTGCGACGCCGGGCGCACCTCGGCCCCTTCGGGGTCCTGGCCTGCGGCGGCGCGGGCGCGGCGCTGGCGCAGGAGGTCCCAGCACTGGTCGAGCTCGGTCTCCAGCCGCGCCAGGCGTTCCTGCTCGGTCGGCTGGTCGATGTCGTGGTCCGCCAGACGGTCCCGCAGGTCCTTCTCCTGGCTGATCATTTCCGTGATGCGTCCGAGGATCTGCTTCTCGGCCTCGGCGGCGCCGGGTCCCGTCGTCATGTCTCTCTCCCCAAGCCGTGATTCGACGTCAATCAGTCGATTCATGTATTGAACAGCAGGTTCCAGCCATCCGCCACGGCGGGGTGAGTGATGATCGTTCCTTGTCGGGGAACGGTCTCAGGACGTGAGAACGACCCGGCCGCCGGCCCGGCCGCCGCTGTCGCTCGTGACGCAGTCCTGGTAGGGGTTCGGGTCGCCCTGGTGCTCCTGGCACGTCCAGGTGGTCGCCCCGACAAGGATCGTGGCGGGCGCGCCCGCCTTGCTGGACGCGGCCTTGGTGTAGGCGCTCGCGACCTCCAGGGCGGCGGCGCAGGACGCGGCCGGCTCGGCCCAGACCGCCAGCCCGGTGGCCTTGTCCACGCCGCAGTAGGTGAGCGACGACCGGGCGGCGGCGTCCGTACCGGCGAACGAGGGGGCCGGGGCCCCGAGGGACAGCGCGGCGGCGCCCAGCAGGCCCACGGCCGTCCCCGTCATGATCGAGCGCATCACAGGTGTCTCCCTCGCGGTGACGAACGAGGCCGGGGCATATCAGGTCCCTTGTGGGACATGCCGGTTTCCGGCCTCCTCTCCGTACGATCATCCACGGGGGCGGGGCGATCGGCACGCCGCCGTCCGCCGGAAGGTGCCGGGCCACCGGCGCGTGCCGGGCGGGGAACGAGGGGCGCGGGGGCGGCACGGCCGGTGAGAAGCCGGTACGGGGCGTCGTCGACCGGAGCGCGCCGGGTGCGCCCGTGCGGGTGGCCGAGCAGGGTGGGCGTGGCCCGACGGCTCATCACCCGGCGGTGCCGCGCAGCCGGGCGAGTGTGGCGTCCAGGTCGGCCCGGCGGGGGCGGTTGTGGGGCAGCTTGGCGAGCATGGCCGCCATTCCGCAGGCGTTGGTGAGAGCGGAGAGGACCAGGCCGCCCGCGATGCCGGCACTCAGCAGGTGGAAGGCCGGGTGGACCGCCAGGCCCAGCAGGAGGCCGAGCAGCACGACCGTACCGGCGGTGAACCGGACCTGGCGTTCCATGCTCCAGGTGGCCTTCGTGGTGGCCTCGGGCCGCTGGATGTCGTAGCCCCCGGCAGTCCAGGCGGCGGTTCCTCCGGCGAGGGTGGCGCCGGCGATGCCGTTCCCGGCGAGGACGCGGCAGGCGTTCTCCGAGCGGGCGCCGGAGGCGCAGACGACGAGGATGTCGCCCCGCTCGGCGGCGGTGCGGATGTCGGGCAGGGCCCGGTCGAGCTGGTCCAGCGGGATGTTAAGGGCACCGGGCACGTGGCCACCGGCGTACTCGCCGGGGGTGCGGACGTCGATGACGGTCAGCTCGTGCAGACGGGCGTGGGCCTGGCGGGGGTCGACGATGGTGGGTGCGGTCATGACGGATGCCTCTCTTCGTGTGGGGTGGGGGTGCCTGTGGTGGTAGGGCGGGGGCGTCGGTGTGGTCGTGGTGCGGGGGCGTCCGTGCGGTCGTGGTGCGGGGGCGTCCAGGGGCTCCCCGGCTCTCCCGGCTCGGCGGCACTCACCGGCTCACTCGGCGGCTCACCCGGCGGCTCACCCGGCGGCTCACTCGGCGGCTCACTCGGCGGCTCTGACTCGCTCATACGAGGACGTCGACGAGCATGAACGCGGCCAGCGCCAGCAGGACGCAGGCGAAGACCTTCTGGAGCGTTGCGCCCTCGGTCTTCCTCGCCAGGCGTTTGCCGTCCCAGGCGCCCAGGATCGCCGCCCCGGTGAAGGGCGCCGTCACCGCCCAGTCCAGGTGTGTCCCGGCGCCGCCGCGAGCGACGAGCGCGGCCAGTGAGTTGATCGTGATGACCAGCAGGCTGGTGCCCACGGCGGTGCGCATGGCCAGGCCGAGGACGCCGACCAGGGCCGGTACGGCGAGGAAGCCGCCACCCACGCCCAGGAAGCCGGTCACCGCGCCCAGCCCGGCTCCGGCGGCGCCGGCCTTCCCGGGGTGGACGTGGCCGGACGGCTCCGTCCGCGCGGGGCGCAGCATGCGCAGGGCCGCCGTCCCGGCTATGACGGCGAAGGCCGCGGTGAGCACGGGCTGCGGCAGGCGCCCGGCGGCGGCCCCGGCGAGCGTCGCGGGCACGACGCCCGCGGCGGCGAACAGCAGCCCGGTGCGCCAGGCCACGTTGCCGTCCCTGGCGTGCCCGGTCAGGGCCGTGACCGAGGTGAGGGTGACGATGACCAGGCTCGCCGTGGTCGCCTGCGCCGGGGTGAAGCCGAGGAGGTAGATCAGGGCGGGTACGGCCAGGACACTGCCGCCACCGCCGAGGCCGCCGAGGGCGAGGCCCACGACGGCACCCGCGAGGAGCGCGAGAACCAGGCCGGTCATATGGTCTGACCGCTGTTCTCGCACACGTCGGCCACCGGGTGGGGGGCCGTGGCCGGCAGCTCCGTCCCCGCGATCGGCCGGGACAGCGGGGCGCGGACGGCGCCGGGCGCATGTCCGGCGGACCACTCGTGGTCCTCGCGCGCGTCCAGCAGGACGGCGCGGGCGTCCTCGCCCCCGGTACGTCGCACGGCTTCGCCGACGGTGACACGGACGCGGCCTCCACCGCGCCGGGACATTGACATCACTCAACCTCTCAAGGACCGGAAGAACGAGGGGTGGCGGGGTCAGCCGGTGACCACGGTCAGTCCGGCCCCGGCGGCGGCGTCGAAGCCGTCGTCCACGGCCACCACGTCACGGCCCGCGGCATCGAGCAGCGAGGCGGCGATCGCGGCGCGCATGCCGCCGGCGCAGTGCACCCACACGGTGCCCGCCGGCACCTCACCGATCCGCTGGTGCAGTTGGTGCACCGGGATGTGGACGGAACCCTCGATGTGTCCGGTGGCCCGTTCGGAGGCCCGTCGGACGTCGAGGACGACGACGCCGTCCGTGCCCCGCTCGGCCAGACCGGCGAACGTGGACCGCGGGAAGGAGGCCGGCCGGCCGCCCTCCGGCACCCACCGGTCCGGCGTGCCGGTGGCGGCGGCCTCGGGCCGGTCGATGCCGACCCGGACCAGCTCACGCTGTGCGGCGGCCAGCTGCTCCGGGGTCTCGGCCAGCAGGGTGACCGGCTTGCCCCACGGGATCATCCAGGCCAGGTACGTGGCGATCCTGCCGTCCGCCTCGAAGTTGAAGGAGCCGGCGACATGGCCGGCCGCGAACGCGATGCGGCTACGCAGATCGACCACCCACTCGCCGGCGGCGAGCCGGGCGGCGATCTCCTCGGCGTCGGCGACGGCCGGCGGGGTCAGGTCCACCGGTGCGGGCCCGGCGGCGTTGGCCGGTCCCATGTGTGTGTAGTAGGCGGGGACGTCGTCGAGTCCGGCCAGCAGGCGGGTGACGAAGGAGTCCACGTCCGTGGTGAGTGCCGCGTTCACGGCCTTCTCCTTGCCGATCGTCGTGGCGTCGCCCGCGGCCTGCGCCGAGGAGCAGAAGCTGCCGAAGCCGTGCGTGGGCAGTACGGGCGTCTCGTCCGGCAGTTCGGCCGCCAGGCGGTGCGCCGAGGCGTGCTGGGCGCGCGCCAGTCGCTCGGTGAGCCGGGGTTCGACCAGGTCCGGCCGGCCCACGGTGCCGATCAGCAGGGAACCGCCGGTGAACGCGGCGACCGGCCGGCCGTTGTCCTCCAGCACGTAGGAGGTGTGGTGCGGGGTGTGGCCCGGGGTGGCGACCGCCCGCAGCGCGAGCCCGGCGTCGACCTCGGCCACGTCGCCGTCGGCCACCGGCAGACGGGCGTACGACACGCGCGCTCCGGCCGGTACCAGGTAGGCGGCACCCGTCAGCCGGGCCAGCTCCGGTCCGCCGGTGACGTAGTCGTTGTGCAGGTGGGTCTCCACCACGTGCGATATCCGCACCCCGCGCCGGGCGGCCGCGGCCAGGACCCGGTCGATGTCGCGCGGCGGGTCGACCGCCACGGCCGTGTGCCTGCCGCCGGCCAGATAGCTGCGGTTGCCCAGCCCCTCCAGCTCGATGGTGTCGACGAAGAACATCGGGCACTCCCTTCCTCAGAATTACCCCCCGGGGTATATCGAAGACCGTAACACTAGTACCCCCGGGGGTATCCCGGGGGCGTACGATACCCGCAGGGGTATGAGCGAGGAGTGGATCGTGGAACTGGGGATGGCGGCGGACGAGCTGAAGGCCGTGATCAACCGGCTGCGCCGAGCGCAGGGGCAGATCGCCGGCGTGATCAAAATGATCGAGGAGGGCCGGGACTGCGAGGAGGTGGTCACGCAGCTCGCCGCGGCTTCCCGCGCCCTGGACAAGGCGGGCTTCGCCGTCATCGCCACCGGCCTACAGCAGTGCCTCGGCGACTCGGAGCTCGCCCACGCCGGAGAGCGGGAGCAGATGAGGGCCCGGCTGGAGAAGCTCTTCCTGTCCCTCGCCTGAGGCGGGGGGCGGCGCAGGGCCGGCAGAGGCGGCGAAGGCGGGCGCGCACGGATTCCGCACGCCGCTCCCGCCGTACCGGACGGACGCCGGGAAGCCGTGGCCGTCCGTGCCGGTCAGGCCGCCGCCCGCCGGAACCGCCGGCCCCGCATGCGTTGCCGCCGTCGACCGCCGGCCGCGGGTCGCCCCGGCGCGGCCGGCCGTGACGTCACGTCCCCCGATCCGCTCCGCCGCCTCGGTGCCGCGAGCGGACCGCCCGACCGACCGGCAGTCGATCCTTGAGGGCGGCTGGGCCGTGGCCGGCGGTCCGGCGCGAGTGCACGCTGCCGCTCATCGGCAAACGGCACGTCCACCGTGTCGTCACGGATCTCGGCATCCTCGACGTCACCGAGCACGGCCTGGCCCTCACGGAGACCGGACGTGACCATGGAGGACGTCACGGCCCGCACCGGCGCCCCCTGCGCCGGACCGGGTTCACGGCCGCCTGTCGACGGGAGTGCTCCGGTTCGCCGGGGCGTCGGGCGCGGTCGGGGATGTCCGCACATCGAGTCGGTCAGGGGAACCCGGGGCTCGTACGGGCGGGAGACGGCGCTCTGCGGCCCCCGTCCGGCGCCGGGCCGGCCGGTCCGGACAGCCCGCCGGGACCGGCTTCCGGAACCGGGCGTCCGAGGGCCGACCCGGTGCTCTCGCCGAGGAAGCCGCCCGACTGGTGCTGCCACAGCCTGGCGTACGCGCCGTCCGCGGCGAGCAGTTCCTCGTGGGAGCCCTGCTCGACGACGCGTCCGCGGTCGAGGACGACGAGACGGTCCATGCCGGCGACGGTGCTCAGGCGGTGGGCGACCACGAGGGCCGTGCGTCCGTCCATCAACCGCCACAGGGCGTCCTGGACGAGGAGTTCACTCTCCGAGTCCAGTGCGCTGGTCGCCTCGTCGAGCAGCAGCACCGGGGCGTCGCGCAGGATGGCCCTGGCGAGGGCGACGCGCTGGCGCTGGCCGCCCGAGAGTTTGACTCCCCGCTCCCCCACCAGGGTGGCGAAGCCGTCGGGGAGTTGGTCGGCGAACTCCGTGACGTGCGCGGCCACGGCCGCCGCGCGGATCTCCTCGTCGGTGGCGCCGGGGCGGGCGAAGGCGATGTTGTCCCGCAGGCTGCGGTGGAACATGGCGGGTTCCTGCGGGACGTAGGCGATCAGTGAGCGCAGGTCGGCCTGGCGCAGCCGGCTGATGTCCTGACCACCGATCAGGATGCGTCCGCCGTCGACGTCCGACATCCGCAGCAGGAGTCGGGTGAGGGTGGTCTTGCCGCCGCCCGACCTGCCGACCAGGCCGATCCGCGCGCCTGCGGGCACGTCCAGGTCGAGTCCCTGGAAGATCGGCTTCGCACCCGCGTGGGCGAAGGTCACCGCCTCGAAGCGGATGGCCGTGTCCCGCGGTGCGAGCGGTTCGGGTTCCGTCGGGTCGAGCACGGTGGGTGGATCCAGCAGCAGCTCCGTGAACTGCGCGGCCTCGGTCATCGAGCTTTCCAGACGCCGGTAGATCTGGTTGAACTCGAACATGATCTGGGTGGCGTTGGAGTAGTAGGTGAAGCTGACGACGATCTCCTCGACGCCCTGGCCCGAGCCGCCGAAGGCGACGGCCACCAGCAGACCCAGCACGTTGGTCAGCACGGACATGGGGGCGACCAGGGTGTCGACGCGCAGGTTGCCGTAGTCCCACGACCTCAGCGTCAGGCGCCGGGAGTCCGCGACCCGGCTGCGGTGTTCGTCGGCCTCCCGCCGCTCCGCCGCGAACGCCCGGATGGTCTCCATGTTCACGAGGCTGTCGGCGACATGGCCGGAGACCCGGGCGATCGCCGCCTCACGGTCGTTGACGAGCCTCTGCCGACGGCGGATCAGAGGCGTCGCGGCCACCACGGTCAGCGCGATCATCACGAGGAGGCCGACGACGAGCATCGGTTCGTAGCTCCACAGCACCACGGAACCGAACACCAGGGGGACGAGACTGCCCACGATCCGGTACGTCACCGTGTCGACGAAGTCCTCGAAGCGCTTGCCGAAGCTGAGCACCCGTTTGGTCAGGGAACCGGCGAAGTTGTCGTGGAAGAACGCGGCGTCCTTGGCCAGGAGTTCGTCCATGCCGCTCACGTACAGGTGTTCCATGCCGAGGGCGTCCAGGCGGTTCAGGCAGTGCTGCCCGACCCGCCACACGGCCTCGGCGAGCAGCAGCGTCACACCGAAGGCCAGCACGTACGGCAGTGCCGAGCCGAGGGTGAGACCACCGTCACCGGCCGCCTGTCCTGCCAGTTTGGCGATCAGCAGGGGGGCGACGTAGCGGATGCCGATGTTGCCCACGGCCGGCAACAGCAGTGCGGGCAGGGTCAGCAGTCGTAGTCGCAGCAGTTCCCGGCCGTAGTGGCGCAGTGCCAGAACGACCGCGCTCCTGCCCGGTGTCGGCCCTCGCGTATCTGTGGTGCCCATCACACTCCCGGAGGTGGGGAAGCGGGAAGTCTCCCGTCCGCGGAGTTTCTCAGTCCAGGCAATTAACGCGGAATGACGAGAACCGGACATGTCCGCCGCGTCCAGCGCACACGGAGGACGGGTCCGGTGGCGGTGGCTGCCGGCCGATCGGCTCCGCCGGTCCAGACGCCGAGCGTGTCGCCGTTGCGGTTGGTGCGGCCATAGTGCGGACGCAGAACACTAAGTGACGCTATGTTGGGCACGCGCAGGCGTCATCAGCGACGAAAGGTCCACCGCCATGGCTCGCCTCAACCTCACCCACCTGGCCCTCACCGCCGCCCAGAACATCCAGACCGCCGACGAGGTGCGTCGCGACCCGGCCGTCGTCAAGGCGGCGAAGCAGTTCGCGGAAGACAGCGCCCAGGCCTTCCGCTCCGGTGGTGAGCTGGTACGTGAGGCTCGGGCCTCCTGGCGTCGCCACAGCCCGCTGACCAAGGGGACCGGTACCGGTGAATGATTTCAGCGCCGAGGCGATGGGCCTCGTGATCCGCGAGCACCGCCAGGCCCAGGAACCCCCGATGACCCAGGAGGAGTTGGCCAAGCGGGCCGATTACGGGAAGGGCGGCGCGGTCTCGATCTCCCGGATCGAGCGCGGGCTCATCAGCCCCGGGGAGCACCGTCTGGCCGCCATCGCCCTCGCACTCCGGCTGACTCCCGCGCAACTCGCGCAGGAGGCGGAGGACCGGACCAGGTCTCTGGCCGACCGGCGGGGTCAGCGGCCGGTGAAGTTGCGCGACCAAGTCGCGGAGACGAAAAGGCGCCACGCCGAGATCAACGAGAAGGTGGCCCAGCGGTCGAAGATCACCCAAGAACTCGGGGAAGCGTTCAACCAGGTCCATGACACCGCGCGCGACGCGTTCTTCCTGAGGTTCGTGGAGCTGGCCGAGAGCATCAGCGGGGCGCCCGAGCCGGAGAGGCCGAGCGAGGAGGAGATCGAGAGCACGGGTGGAACCCCTGCTGCGATACGGGTCGAGGCCATGTCCGCCGGGATCGCCAACGCGATCCGCGATGCCGCCGGTGGAGCCGCCGTAGGCGCGGTCGGGGCGGCGGCCGGCGGCGCCGCGGCCTACGGCGCGTTCACGGCCGCCGCGTTGTTCGGGACCGCCTCCACCGGAACAGCCATTTCGACGCTGTCCGGGGTTGCCGCGACCAACGCGACCCTGGCCCTCCTCGGTGGCGGCACGCTGGCTGCGGGCGGTGCGGGCATGGCGGGTGGAATCCTCCTGCTCACAGGCATGGTCGCCGCCCCGGCGGCAGCGCTGGCGGCAGCCGGCTTCTACGTCCTGAGGCAGCGCCGGACCAAGAAGGAGGAGGAGCGCCTCCGAACCGAGATCGAGGTGGCGGAGGCGGCTCTGGACCAGTCACAGCAAGGCTTCGGCACGATGACCGACGTACTGCATCGCGCCACGGCCATCATGGAATACGTCAGCGTCCACGGCACCCACGCCCTGGAAAGGTGGAGGGTGAGTCTGCCGCCGGAGCCCCGGGACTGGACATCACTCGGGCTCGAGGGGCAGGAACGGTACAAGGAGTTCCTCACCGTGGCGGGCTGCCTCATCGCCGTGAGCAGCATCAACGTCAGTGCTCTCCTCACGGCGAAGCCCGACGCCCTGCGCGAGATGGACAAGGCCATCGACGAGACACTGCGGTACGCGGACAAGACCATCAAGTCGATCGTCTAGGCGGGCGGGCGGCGGTGCGGGTGCCGAGCCGCACCGGCGGTGCCCGCTGCCCTGACCGCTCCGCGCGGACAGCGGTCACGGTCGGCAGATCGCGGACAGCAGATCACCGTCAGCAGATCGCGGACAGCAGGTCGCGCAAGAGCAGATCGCGGAAACCGGATCGCAGACAGCAGATCTCGGACAGCGGATCCCCGTCAGCAGATCGCGGACAGGAATCTCGGTCGGCCGTATCAGTCTGATACCGCCGACCCGATACTCTGAAAGCGGCGGTGACATTTTCTCCCTCGGAGGCCGGGATGAGCGAGCAGCCGTGGACCATCGAGTCCATCCGTGACGCCCTCGGCAACCCCGCTCTCGCCCAGCGTTTCCTCGGTGAGATCAACCGGGCGCCCGCCCACGAGTTGCTGCGGGTCTTCGCCCGCTGGGAGCGCATCGCCAAGGACACCGTCGCCGCGGTTCGGCGGGGACGTGAGATCGCCGCGGCCGAAGCCCGCGGTGAGGAGCCGGCCGGCGAGTGGGTCGACGCGACGGACCGAGTCCTCGCCGAAGCCGAGCGCATCCGCGCGCGCGGCGCCGCCTGATCCGCCATCCGGTGCCACGCCCGGTCTCCGGCTCGCTACGCTGGGTCGGGCAGAATCACTGTCGCCGTCCAGTGGTTCGTGCGACCACGACTGGTGCTCGAACCCTGAGAGGCCATGTGACCTATCGGCTCAAGTACGACCAGGTGGCGGAAGCCGTCCACGAGGCGATGCCCGCGGCGGCGAGCGAAGAACTCACCCTCGCTCTCGCCGACGCCTGCCACGACCCGATCGGCGCCACCGAGCCGTACGGCGAGGATGACGGTGTCGTCCGCGCACTCGTCACCCGGCAGGCGTTCGCCCTCCTCCTCGTCGGGGAGACACTCAAGACGATCACCGTGCTCCAGCTGACCCACCTCGGCTGAACGCGGCGCGCCGAAGCGCCCCGCAGGGCGCTCGGCGGAGGGCGTCGGCCGCGTACTCCCAGCGCCGGTCCGCCGCCCGCGGGTCGAGGGCGTGGGCGGCCACGCCACCGGGCCGTTCCTCGTCACCGTGGACGACCCGGGCCCTCCTGGTTGTCCTCGAAGTACCGGCCGGTCACACCCGTCAGCAGCGGTGACGCGGCCAACAGCACGGAGGTGGCGGCTGCCTGGGCGGGAGTCCTGTAGTACGGGAGCGGGGTGAGGTTCCCCTCGGCGTCCATCACGCGAACGCGCGCAGGGTGTCGTCCTCGAGATGACGCTGGAGGGCGGTGAGGACGTGGCCCGGGATGAGCGCGTTGGCCGTGATCCCGTCGTCCGCCCAGCGGCGGGCGGCCACGGTGAACAGGACCTCGGCGGACTTGGACTGCCCGTAGGCCGTCCAGGGGTCGTACGGGCGCCGCGCGAAGTGGGGGCGTCGAAGTCGAAGGGCGCGTCGCGGTGTGCGCCGGAACCGACGACCACGATGCGGGCCGAGCCGGCTTCGCGCAGGCGGGCGTGGAGTGCGCCGGCCAGGACGAAGTGCCCGAGGAAGTTGGTGGCGAGTTGCGTCTCCCAGCCGCGGGCGGTGACGGTCCGCGTGGGCAGGGCCATGATCCCGGCGTTGGCGACGAGCATGTCGAGCCGCCCTCGCCATGTCCGCGCGAAGGTGTCGACCGAGGCCGGATCCGACAGGTCGAGTTGCCTCGGCGCGCACCGGGCCGGCACCGGGAACGGCGGAGAGTTCGCGGATGAGCGGCTCCGCGGCCACCGGCCGACGCGTGGCGATCGTGACCTCCGCACCGGCGGTGGCCAAGGCGCGGACGGTCTCGGTGCCGATACCGGAGGCGCCACCGGTGACCACGGCGCGGCGGCCGGTGAGGTCCACGCCGTGGAGCACCTCGGCGGCGGTGGCGGACGCGTCGAAGGGGGTGGTCAGAAGGGGCTCGGCGTTCACGGGGTTGCCTTGCTTCTCGTCGGCGGTCGCTTCTCCTTCGGCGCCCGGGCGCAGGAGTTGCTGCTCGGCACTCTGCCGCCGGTCGTCCACGTGCCTGCCGGGACCAGCCAGGCGGAGGCCGTGGAGTGGGCGCTCGCCGCGATCGACCGGGAGTTGCTGCACAGACCGCCCGCCTCGACGCTGGTGGCGGAACACCTCGCCGTCGTCATGCTGATCCATGTGCTGCGTTTCCACCTCGCCCGTGCGCCCCGGGCGGTGTCCGGGTGGCCGGCCGGTCTCGCCGACCCCGCGGTGGCCGCGGTCCTGCGCGCCCTGCACGAGGCCCCGGCGCGTTCCTGGACGGTGGCCGATCTGGCGCGCGCCGGTGCGGTCTGCCGGTCGACCCTCGCCGCACGCTTCAAGGACACGGTCGGTCAGGGACCGCTGGGGTACCTGATGCGATGGCGCATCGAGCTCGCGTCCCCGCGGCTACGGGACGGCACCGAGACGCTGGCCGCCATCGCCCGGTCCGTGGGCTACGGATCCGAGAGCGCGTTGAGCGTCGCCTTCAAACGGGTCATGGGAGTGTCGCCCCGTGACTACCGCGAACGGAGAGGCTGACCGAAATTCCCACCCGTTCCCGGAATTCGGCTCCGGCGTCATCCTCAACTCCTGAACGGCGGCCGGACAAGCGCCGGGGCGAGGGAATTCCGTGCTTCTGCGCAAGTGAGAACCGGGCTGTGAGCTGGGATCATCTGCCGTTAACACAACGTGTATTGACAGGCCGTTATGTGGTTCCCGTTAATTGGCCGGAAGTCGGCCCTCGACCGAGGGCCTGTTCACGATAGGTACGAAGTGACGTCATCCTCGCTTCGCAGAGAGCGAATAACCGTCTCTCGGGCCGTCCGGCACGGCCTTGTGGCCGCCGGGCTCTCCGCCCTCGTCCTCCTGGGCGTCACCCCGCCCGCGTCCGCAGCCGACCAGGCCGGCGGCACCGACCTGACCCCCGTGTGCGGCACACCCGCCAAGGGGCACGCGTCCTGCTATGCCATGCGCTCCGACGAGCCCCCGCTGCGCCGGCTGGCCGCGGCGCAGACCCCGCCGGGGCTCGGCCCCCAGGACCTCCGAAGCGCCTACAGCCTCCCGGCCGACGGCGGCGCCGGACAGACCATCGCCATCGTCGACGCCTACGACAACCCCAACGCCGAGGCGGATCTGGCGGTCTACCGCGCCCAGTACGGGCTGCCCCCGTGCACCACCGCCAACGGCTGCTTCCGGAAGGTCGACCAGCGCGGCGGCACCGACTACCCCACGTCGAACGACACATGGGCCGGTGAGATCGCCCTCGACCTCGACATGGTCTCCGCCGTCGCCCCCCAGGCGCACATCCTGCTCGTGGAGACGGACAACGACGGCCTGGACCGGCTCGCGGCCGGTGTCGACAAGGCCGTCGAGCTCGGCGCGAAGTACGTCTCCAACTCCTACGGCCGCACGGGTGACTTCGCCTCGGACCAGGAGACGTACGGGTCCTCCTACGACCATCCCGGCGTCGCCATCGTCGCGGCGAGCGGGGACAACGGCTACGGCGTCTCGTTCCCGGCCACCCTGTCCACCGTGACGGCGGTCGGCGGCACGAACCTGACCGCCGACCCGGACAGCCCGCGCGGCTGGGACGAGACCGTGTGGAAGCGGGGCTCCTACGGCCCCGGCTCGGGCTGCGCGTCGTACCAGGCCAAGCCGGAGTTCCAACAGGACACCGGCTGCTCGGGGCGCAGCGTCGCCGATGTGTCCGCGGTCGCTGACAACGTTGCCGTCTACTCGACGTTCGGTTCGCTGGGCACCGGCTGGCAGCGCTACGGCGGCACCAGCGCGTCCACTCCGGTGATCGCGGCCACCTACGCGCTGGCCGGCCCGCCCCGCCCGGGCACGTATCCCAACGCCTACCCGTACGCGTCGGACGGCCCGGGGCTGAACGACATCACCTCCGGGTCCAACGGCACCTGCGCCACCGCCTACCTGTGCACCGCGGGCACCGGCTACGACGGACCCACGGGCCTCGGCACCCCTTCCGGTCTGGCCGCCTTCCGCAGCGGTCCGAGCGGCACCCTCACCGGCACGGTGACGGACGCGAAGACCGGCGGGCCCGTCGCCGGCGCCACCGTCGGCTCAGGGCTCGACGTGGCCACGACGCGCGCGGACGGCACGTACACGCTGCACCTGCCCGCCGGTGAGGTCGGCGGTCTCACCGTCACGGCGTTCGGCTACGCGGCCCCGGCCCCGGTCACCGTGGGCATCGCGGACGGTACGACCGTGACCCGTGACTTCGGCCTGAAGGCCCTGCCCCGCACCCATGTGCGCGGGACCGTCCGGGACGGCTCCGGGCACGGCTGGCCGCTGTACGCCAGGATCGCCGTCGAGGGTTCCCCCGAGGCGCCTGTCTGGACCGACCCGGTGACCGGTGACTACGACATCTCCCTGCCGGAGCACGCCGGTTACAGCCTCGGCATCACGGCCGCCCTCCCCGGCTACGAGGCGCTCACCCGTGAGGTGAAGCTGGGCGGCAGCCCCGTGACGGTGGACGCGGCACTGACCGCGGACCCCGACGCGGCCACCGCCGTCGGCTACGACCTGGACAGCACCGAGCACGCCGAGGGCTTCGACTCCACCACGGCCGCACCGCGGGGCTGGACGGTGTCGGACGCGGGCAGCGACAACGGCTGGCGGTTCGACGACCCCAACGAGCGCGGCAACTTCACCGGCGGCAGCGGTGCCTTCGCCGTCATCGAGAGCGACAGCGGCCCGTTCGGACCGCACCAGGACACCTCGCTCATCAGTCCCGCCTACGACCTGTCGGACGCGCAGTCGGCCGCCCTCACGTTCAGGACGGGCTACATCACCAACCTCAGCCAGCAGCACATGACCGTGGAGGCCAGCACCGACGACGGCGCCACCTGGCAGAACGTGTGGGCCGGTCCCAAGGCGGGCGGCCAGGCCGACCACGTCACCGTGCGCGTGCCGCTGCGGGAGTACGCCGGGCGGCCGTCCGTGCGGCTGCGCTTCCACTTCGTCGCGAACTGGGCCTACTTCTGGGAGGTCGACGACGTGACCGTGGAGAGCCGGACGCTGAAGCCGGTACCTGGCGGGCTGACCACCGGCACCGTCGAGGACGCCCGCACCGGCCACGGTGTCGTGGGCGCGACGGTCACGGACGCCTCGGTACCGGACGCCGTCGCGAGCACGGTGGCCACGCCCGAGGACCCGGCCGTGGGCGACGGCCTGTACACGCTGTTCACGGGACCCGGGGTGCACACCCTGCGCGCGACGGCGGACGGGTACGCACCACTGACCCGGCGGGCCGTGGTGCACGACGACCGCGTCACGGGGAAGGGTTTCACGCTCGGGGCGCGGCCGTGACCTGCCGCGGCTGACCCGTGCGGTGCCGGTGGCGTGTCCCGTCGGGGTACGCCACCGGTACCGCCCCGGCCGCCCCTGGGACGACGGCACGGTCAGGGCCGCTCCGCCAGCCACCCCCGCTCCGCCGCCAGCAGCGCGATCTGGAAGCGGGTGCGGGCGCCCAGCAGGGCTCCGGCCTCGCTGACGTGCTTCTGCACCGTGCGCCGGCTGACCTTCAGCACGCGGGCGATCGTGTCGTCCTTCATCCCGGTGGCCATCAGATGCAGGATCTCCCGGGTCCGCCGGTCCGGCCGTACCGCCCGCGCGTCGCTTCCCGGCGCCGGGTCCTTGGGCCGGGACGCGGGCGCCGGGGGCGGCGGACCCTCGCGCCGGGTCGCCAGGGACACCGGCTCGGCCCGTTCCCACACGCTCTCGAACAGCGCCACCAGCGCCTCCACCAGGGCGGGCGAGTGCACCACCAGGGAGCCCGCCGCCGGCCGGTCCCCGCGCACCGGCAGCAGCGCTGCCGCCCGGTCGAACACCACGAGCTTCACCGGGAGCCGGGAGGCGAGCCGCAACTGCCCGCCCTCCGCCGTCCCGCGCAGCGCCGTCTCCATCGACACCGCGTCGGTGAAGCCGTCCGTCTCGTACACCGACCGCATCCGCACCCCGTCCGCCACGCCCACGTCCCGGGCGGAGGCGTGCTGTCCGGTCACGTACGGCGGCTTGGCCAAGTGCAGCACCTCGGCCGAAGTCCCCTTCAGCAACTGGCCGTAGCGGGCCGACACCTCCTCCTCGCGCTCCAGCGCCTCCACCAGGTGCGCGGTGCGCGGCGCGGACACCTCTTCGTACGTCTCGTGCAGGCGCTCCACCAGGGCCTCGGCGCGCGCCAGTTCGGCCCGGCGCCGGGCCAGCAGCGCGCCGAGCGACGCGCGCGGGGGGCCCGCCGCCCACCGCGGCGTCACACCGTCGACGCGCAGCGCCAGCGAGGACCGGGCGAGCTGCCGCAGGGCCTCCTCCGCCGCCGGTCCGGGTACGCCCACCGCCGCCGCCACCTGGACGGCGTCCGCCGACGGCACGCTCACCAGGTACTCCAGCACCCGCCCGGCCAGCGGTTCCAGCCCGGTCCCCGGCCAGGGGCTGTCCGGCGTCCCATCCATGTGTTCCGACACTCCCCTGCTCGCGGCGACCCCGAAGGCATGGCGCAGGACCGCCATCACCCTCCAGTAAACCGGTGTACGGGACGACCCGGTACCGCGATCATGGAGCGGTCCTGTCACGTCGACCGCTGGGGGACCGTCCACCATGCCCGTGCCCGCCGACCCGACGGTCCTGCACCCGATGCCCGAGCAGCCGCGGGTGGTGCTGCTCAAGCCGCTGGTGACGTCCCCGCTGATCGAGGTCGGGGAGTTCTCCTACTACGACGATCCGGACGACGCGACGGCGTTCGAGACGCGCAACGTGCTCTACCACTACGGGCCGGAGAAGCTGGTCATCGGCAGGTTCTGCGCGCTGGGCACGGGCGTGCGGTTCCTCATGAACGGCGCCAACCACCGCATGGACGGCCCCTCGACCTTCCCCTTCCCCACCATGGGCGGCTCGTGGGCCGACCACGTCGACCTGCTCACCGGCCTGCCGAACCGCGGGGACACCGTCGTCGGCAACGACGTGTGGTTCGGCCACGGCGCGACGGTCATGCCCGGCGTGCGCATCGGGCACGGCGCGATCATCGGCACCGGGGCCGTGGTCACCGGCGACGTACCCGACTACGGCGTCGTCGGCGGCAACCCGGCCCGCCTCCTCCGCACCCGCTACACCGCCCGGGACGTGGCCCGGCTGCTGGCGGTGGCCTGGTGGGACTGGCCCCTGGAGCACATCACCGAGCAGGTGCGGACCATCATGTCGGGCAGCATCGCCGACCTGGAGGCCGCCGCCCCGGGCGGTCGCTGACGTCAGTGGCCGGGGCCGCTCCGCCAGCGGTAGGTGGCGAAGGAGTCCGCCGGGACCGTCACCACGAACGACCGGCCGGCGACGGTGATCCGGACCTTGCCGTCGGTGTGGGTGCTGTTGCCGAGGACGGCCACGAAGGTGCCGTTCCTCGTGCGGTAGACGACGTTGCCGATGCCGTGCTCGGCGGCGCTGGATTCGAGGCGTACGTCGCCGGGCGAGAGGTACTTGGCGAACTGCCCGATCGGGTACAGCTCGTCGCGGACGGTGAAGTCGCGCGTGGCCGTGTTCACGGTCACCAGCCGGTCCCGCCACTTGGTGGTGGCCGCGACCTGGTCCCAGTCGACGTCGTTGTCCCGGGCCGGTGTCCAGTGCAGTGTCCCGCCGTCCTGGTCGGTGGTCTGGGCCCACAGGATGTAGGAACCGGCGTCGAGGCGGAAGTCGTCGAGGATGGTCGAGGGCGACAGGTCGCTCGTCTCCGTGAGCTGGACCGGCTTGCCCGTCTGTTCGTAGGCGTCGCGCATGACGCGCGGGTCTCCCCAGTAGGGGTGGAAGGCGATGGCGTCGGCCGCCTTGCGGACCTGCTCGCCGGTCACCGAGCCGTCGGGGGCGTCGCCGAAGACGCGGTGGTAGTTCTTGGTGGCCGTGCTGTTGGGGTCGCGCCAGTCCCAGAAGTTGAAGTCATGCACGTACAGCTGGGTGTTCAGCCGGGCGGCCCGGAACTCCCGCTTGATCGCCAGGGCCAGCTTCTGCTGCTGGGCGACGCTGATGTCCATGGCCGGGTAGACGACGTCCATGCCCGGTTCGTTCAGCAGGGTCAGGGCGTCGACCCGGATGCCGTGCCGGGCGTACGCCTGGACGAACTTGACGTAGTACCGGGCGAAGACGTCGATGCAGTCGTCCCGCAACTTGCCGACCTGGTAGTACTCCGTGCTGCTCCCGGGCTTGAGCGCGACCTGCCCGGTGAACCGGTTGTTCGTCTTCATCCACGCCGGTGCGCTCCACGCCGAGGCGAAGAAGGTGGCGTGGGGGTTGTAGCGCTGGATGAGCTTGATCGTGTCGATGATGTGCAGGTCGATGTCCCGCCTGATGGAGAAGTGCTTCAGCCCGAAGTCGTCGGTGACGCCGGCGGGCAGGTCGTCCTCCGACCAGAACGGCAGGTGCTCGATGAGGTCGGGGCTGCCGATCGTCAGCCGGAACCGGTCCAGTCCCGCGCCGTGCACGGGGTCGACGAGCAGCCGGACGGCCTTCTCCCGCTCGGCGGGGGTGAGCTTCCACAGGTTGGACACGCTCGTCTCGTCCAGGGAGAAGCCCACGCCCGCGTACTGCTGCCGGACGGCCTTCGGGTCCGCGACGACGGTGGCGTCGACCGGGCCGCCGGGGTCGGTGTCGGTCCTGACCTCCGGCAGCGGCAGCCAGGCCCGCGCGGCGCCGGTGGAGTAGGTGCCGGTCACGATCCGGCCGTGTCCGGGCGGTCCGCCCGCGGCTCGGTCGGCGTGCGCGGCCGGGCCCGCGCCGACCAGCGCGGACACGGTCATGGTCGCGACGGCCGCTAGTGCGGTGAGATGACGTCTCACGCCTGCTCCCTGGGCTCCGGGGGTGTCGGGGGTCGGCGCCGTACGGTGCCGGCGGCGCTCGACCGCTCCGGATCCAAGCAATTCCGTGATGTTAAGTCAAGGCTTGAAGTAAGCCTTGTTCAGTCCTGCCCCACGGCCGTGCGCGTGTCGCCGCCGGCCTTCTCCAGGCGCCGGGCGGCCTCCTCGGCGGTGCAGTGGGCGAGGAGCATGACGATGGCGGTCTTGGCGTGGCCGCCCGCCGCCCGCAGCGCCTCGGCGGCGGCGTCGGGGTCCGCGCCGGTCGCCTGGACGACCATCCGGCGGGCGCGGTCGAGCAGCTTCTCGTTGCTGGCCCGGACGTCGACCATGAGGTTCCCGTAGACCTTGCCCAGGCGGACCATGGAGGCGGTCGAGAGCATGTTGCACACCATCTTCTCGGCGGTGCCGCCCTTCAGCCGGGTGGACCCGGTGAGGATCTCGGGCCCGGTGGGGACCTCGATGGGGATGTCGGCGTAGCGGCTGATCACCGCGTCGCGGTTGCAGGCGACCGACACCGTCGTCGCGCCCTTGGCGGCGGCGTGCTTCAGGCCGCCGACGACGTAGGGGGTCCGGCCGCTGGCGGCGAGCCCGACGACCGTGTCCCGGTCGTCCACGCCGATCCCGTCGAGGTCGGCGGCGGCCCGCTCGGGTTCGTCCTCGGCGCCCTCCACCGCGACGACGAAGGCGCCGGGGCCGCCGGAGAGCAGGCCCACCACCTGTTCCGGGGCGGTGCCGAAGGTCGGGGGGCACTCGACGGCGTCGAGCAGGCCGATACGGCCGCTGGTGCCGGCGCCGAGGTAGATCAGCCGTCCGCCCCGGCGCAGGGACGCGGTGATCGCCTCCACGGCGGTGCCGATCTCCGCGAGGGCGCCGCGTACCGCGAGGGCGACCGTCCGGTCCTCGTCGTTCATGACCGACAGCAGTTCACCGACCGGCATGCGGTCGAGGTCGGCGGTCCGCTCGTTGCGGGTCTCGGTGCCGAGAGCGCTGAGGTCCATGGCGGCGTTTCCTTTCCTGGGCGGTACGCGAGTTCTTGGGCGAGCCGGGGGCGCAGGGTCTGCGCCTGAGGCTCGGGGCAGGGGCGGGTGCGCCCCCGGCGGGGCGGAGCCGGAGTGCTTCCGGGGGTGGCGGGACAAGCCGGCGGGCGTGCCGTCAGTCGGTGGTCTGCGCGCGGCGTCCGGGCTGCGGGGGCCTGCGGCGGCGGACGGCCTCGTAGGTCTCGTGCAGCGCCGCGGTCGCGGCGTCGAAGCCGCGCTGGGCGACGCCGACGAACAGGCAGTCGACGACGGCGAGCTGGGCGATGCGGCTGACGGTCGCGCCGGACCGGAAGGGGGTCTCCCGGGCGCAGGTCGTCAGTACGAGGTCCGCGCTGCGGGCCAGCGCGGAGCGGGGGACGTTGGTGAGGGCGATGGTGGTGGCGCCGCGCGCGGCGGCGGCCTGGAGCGGCTCGACGGTGTCCTCGGTCTCCCCGGAGTGGGATATCGCGAGGGCCACGTCGCCGGGTCCGAGCAGGGCCGTCGCGGTGAGGGCCGCGTGCCGGTCGGTCCAGATGAACGCCATGTGGCCGATGCGGTGCAGCTTCTGGTGCAGGTCCTGGCCGACGAAGGCGCTCGCGCCGACGCCGAAGATGTCGATCCGCCGCGCTCCCGCCACGGCGTCCACCGCACGGCCCAGGACGTCGATGTCCAGCCCGGCCCCGGAGTCCTCCAGGGCCCGCACCTCGTTGTAGACGATCTTCTCGACGATCTCGCTCAGCGTGTCGGTGGCGCTGATGTCGGTGCTCGGCATCGGGCGCTCGCCGTCCAGAGCGTGTTCGCGGGCCGCGGCGGCGGCGAGGGCGAGGCGCAGCTGGGGGTAGTTGGTGATGCCTATCGTCCGGCAGAAGCGCATGACCGTGGCCACGGAGGTGTCCGCCCGCCGGCCGAGCGCGCTGATGGACAGCTCCGACGCCTGCGCGGGATCGGCCAGGACGACGTCGGCCACCCGTCGTTCCGACGGTGCCATGGCGGGCAGTTCCGCGCGGATGCGCGCCAGGGTCCCGGCGGGGGACTCGTCCGCCGGCCGGGCCGGGGTGCGGGGTGGTTTCTGGCCGGCCATGGACCGCTGCCTCCTGGGTGAACGCCCGTCTGGGTGGCGCCACAGTAACCAGGCCCCGCGAGGCACGTCAAAAATTTACGGACCTCACCCGATGAGGTTACTTATTGACATCCGGAGGTTCGCCTTCTGATACTCGCTGCACCGCGATCCGCGCCGGCCACTGGCCTCCTGGCCACCCCGTGACCGTTCGACGTGACGGATCCCCTGGACACACGAAGGCGTGCCGCATGACAGCAGCAGTGGCGGTGGACCTGGGCAAGACCGGCTGCCGTGCCGTGCTGTGGGACGGCGCCGGCCCTGCCCCGGACGTCCACGAGGTGCCCGGCGCCCCCGGGCTCGCCACCGACGACGGGGTGACGACGGCCCGTGCGGCCGTGCTCGCCGCCGTCCGGCCCCTCCTGGCGCGGGAGCCCTCCGTCCGGCCGTCGGCCGTCTGCGTGGGCGCGGCGGGAGCCGCCGCCGCACCGGACGCGGCCCGTGCCCTGGCCGGGCTGCTCCTGGAGGACCTGTCCGCCGAGGAGGTGGCCGTCACCAGCGACGCGGTCACCGCCCACGCCGGCGCCCTGGGCGGCCGTACCGGCGTCGTGCTCGCGATCGGCACCGGCTCGGTGGCCGTCGGCATCGGGGACGACGGCACGTTCGCCCGCGTCGACGGCTGGGGTCCCTGGCTCGGCGACGAGGGCAGCGGCGCCTGGATCGGCGCCGCCGGGCTGCGGGCCGCGCTGCGCGCCCACGACGGACGCGGCCCGGACACCGCGCTGCTGGCCGCCGCCACCGAGCGCTTCGGCGACCCCGACCGGCTGCCGCTGGCCCTGGGCCGCGACGGCAATCCCGCCCGTACCGCCGCGTCCTTCGCACCGGACGTCGCGCGCACGGCCGCGGCGGGCGACCCCACGGCCTCGGCGATCGTCCGGGACGCCGCCACCGCGCTCGGTGAGGCCGTGCTCGCCGCGGCCCGCCGGATCGGCGGCGACGGCCTCGACGTCGCCGTCACCGGCGGACTCACCGGCCTCGGCGAACCGCTGCTCGGACCGCTGCGCTCGACGCTCGCCGGCTTCCCGCGCCCGCTGCGCCTGCACCCCCCGCTCGGCGACCCGCTGGACGGCGCGCGCCTGCTGGCCCTGGACTCCCGCAGGCCGCACGAACCCCATGTCGTCCGCGTCCGGCGGACGGCCCCCTTCCCCCCTGTCCCCACCCCGCCGGTCTCCCCGCCGGCCGTTGCTTAGGAGAGAGCGTGCGCCAACTCGACCTCGTGGTGATCGTCGTCTACCTGGTGGCGATCGCCGTGATCGGACTGCGCCTGGCCGGCCGGCAGAAGACATCGAAGGAGTACTTCGTCGGCGAGGGCAGCATGCCGTGGTGGACGGTGTCGTTCTCCGTGGTCGCCACCGAGACCAGCGTGCTCACCGTCATCAGCGTGCCCGGCGGCGCCTACAGCGGACAGGGCTTCGGCAACGTCGAACTGGCCCTCGGCTACGTCATCGGCCGCGTCGTCGTGGCCACCGTACTCATCCCCCTGTACAAGCGGGGCGGCTTCGTCAGCGCCTACCAGTACCTGGGGACCAGATTCGGGCTGAGACTCCAGGGACTGGCGTCGGTCACCTTCGTCTTCACCCGTCTCCTCGCCGAGGGCGTGCGGCTGTTCGCCTCCGCGATCCCCATCAAGCTGCTGCTCGACGAGTTCGGCGTGCACGCGGGCTACCGCGTCATCATCATCGTGCTCACCGTGATCACCGTCGTCTACACCTACCTCGGCGGCATCAAGGCGGTCATCTGGACCGACGCCATCCAGATGGGCCTCTACCTGGGCGGCGCGGTCCTCGCCATCGCCGTCCTGTCCGGGCACGTCGGCGGCGCCGGCTACTCGCGCGCCCTGCACGCGGGCGAGTTCCGGCTGTTCGACACCGACTTCGGTCTCGCGCACATCCTGACCAGCCCGTTCGCCCTGCCCACCGCGATCGTCGGCGGCGCTATCTTCGCCATGGCCAGTCACGGTTCCGACCAGCTCATCGTCCAGCGCATCCTGGCCACCCGCTCCCTGCGCGACGGCCAGAAGGCGATGATCGCGTCCGGTGTCTTCGTCACCTTCCAGTTCGCGGCGTTCTCCCTCGTGGGCGCGCTGCTGTGGGCGTACAACGAGGGCAAGAGCTTCAAGGAGCTCGGCCTGGCCAGCTCCGACAACCTGTACCCGAACTTCATCCTGCACGGGCTGCCCGTGGTGATCTCCGGCCTGCTCGTGGCCGGCATCCTCGGCGCCGCGATGGGCTCGCTGTCCTCGGCGCTGAACTCCATGTCGAACTCGACCGTCGCCGACATCATCCACAGCTTCTTCCGCACGACGCCGTCCGAGGCGTCGCTGTTGAAGCTCGCCCGGGTGATGACGCTGGTGTGGGCGGCGCTGATGGCGGTCTTCGCCTGCGCGTTCAGCACCAGCACGGGCAACGTCTACCTCACCGGTCTGACCATCGCCGGCTACACCTACGGCGCCCTGCTCGGCGCGTTCCTGCTCGGCCGGATCGTCCGGCGCGCGGGCGAGGCCGACTCCGTGGTGGCGTTCCTGGTGACGGTCGGCGTGATGACGTACATCGTGCGCGAGGTGAAGATCGACGTGACCGTGGGCGGCGCCACCGTACCGACGGCCATCGCCGCGCAGTGGCTGGTCCCGATCGGCGTGGTGGTCACCCTGGTCGTCGGCGGTCTGATGAGCTTGTTCCACCGCGCCCCCGAACCCGGGCAGGCCCATCCGGCCGACGGCGAACCCGGCCCCGGCCAGGGGCGGGTCACGGCGGCCGTCCAGCAGGACTGAGTCCGGCCGGCCGGGGGCGGGACGGCACCACCGCCCCCGGCCGGCGACCAAGGACCGCACCTACTCCCTTCCCCCACGCTTCCCGGAGGCACGCACCATGTCCCAGTCGCAGCGCACTGCGTCCGCCGAGCCGGCTGGGGGCGGTCCAGGAGGGGCCATGCGGGTGATCGGGCTGATGTCCGGCACGTCGTACGACGCCATCGAGGCAGCCGCCGCCGACCTCGGCCTGGACGGCGACAGCCTGCTCCTGCGCCCCCTCGGACACCTCTCCGTGCCCTACCCGGACGACCTGCGCGCCCTGATCGCCGCCACGCTGCCACCGGCCGCCACGACCACGCAGGCCGTCTGCGCGCTGGACAGCGGCATCGGGCAGGCCTTCGCCGCAGCGGCGGCGCGTGCGCTGCGGGAGCTGTGCGCCGGGGCGGCGGACCTGGTGGTCTCGCACGGCCAGACCCTGCACCACTGGGTGGAGGACGGCATCGTCCGCGGCACCCTGCAACTCGGCCAGCCGGCCTGGATCGCCGAGGAGACCGGGCTGCCCGTCGTCTCCGACCTGCGCAGCAGGGACGTCGCCGCCGGCGGCCAGGGCGCCCCGCTGGTCGGCCTGACCGACACCCTGCTGCTGCGCGCCCTGCCCGGCACCCCGGCGGCGCTGAACCTCGGCGGCATCGCCAACGTCACCGTCGTCGCGCCCGGCGCCGAGCCGCTGGCCTTCGACACCGGCCCCGCCAACGCCCTGCTCGACGCGGCCGTACGGCACTTCACCGGCGACGGCGCCGCCTACGACGCGGACGGACGCCGGGCCGCCGCCGGAAACGTCAGCCCCGAACTGCTCCGCTTCCTGCTGGCCGACCCCTACTACCGCAGGCCCGCCCCGAAGACCACCGGCAAGGAGCACTTCCACCTGCCGTATCTGCTGCGGGCGCTGGACGCCGTACCCACGCCCGCCGCCGACGACGTCCTGGCCACGCTGGCCCGGCTGACCGCGGTGACCGTGGCCGACGCCTGCCGGGCCCACGGGGTCACCCAGCTCGTCGCCTCCGGCGGCGGCACCCGCAACCCGGTGCTCATGCGCATGATCGGCGAAGAGCTGCCCGGGGTGCCGGTGCGCCGCAGCGACGACCTCGGGCTGCCCTCCGACGCCAAGGAGGCCCTGGCCTTCGCCGTCCTGGGCTTCCTCACGGTCCACGGCCTGCCCGGCACCCACCCCTCCGCCACCGGCGCCGCCAGGGCCACGCTGCTCGGCAGCATCACCCCCGGCCGGGCGCCGCTGCGCCTGCCCGCACCCGTCGCAGAGCCGCCGCACCTGCTGCGGATCGTCTGACCCCACCCGAGGACCCATGAGCCCCTCCGCCGCCCCCTCCTCCGCCGCGCACGCGTCGGAGCGGCCCGACCGCCTGGCCGAGCTGCTGTCCGCGTGCGTCGACGACCCGGCCAGGGTCACGACCGACGTCCCCCGCAGGGTCGCCGCCGCCCACGACGCCTCGCCGTACCTGTTCACCCCGCGCGCGGTGGTGCGTGCCGTGTCGGCGGCCGAGGTGGGTGCCCTGATGGCCGGTGCCCGCGCGGCCGGGCTGCCGCTCACGCTGCGCTCGGGGGGCACCAGCCTCGCGGGGCAGGCGGGCGGCGACGGCATCCTCGTGGACGTCCGCAGCGCGTGGCGCGGCGCCGAGGTCCTCGACGAGGGGCTGCGCATCCGGGTGCAGCCGGGGCTGACCGTGCGGCAGGTGAACGCGCGGCTCGCCCGGTACGGACGCCGGCTCGGCCCCGACCCGGCCAGCGAGTCCGCCTGCACCATCGGCGGCCTGGTCGCCAACAACTCCAGCGGCATGAACTGCGGCACCCGGGACAACGCCTACCGGACCATGGAGTCCCTCCAGTTCGTGCTGCCCTCCGGCACGGTGGTCGACACCGCGCTCCCCGACGCGGACCAGGCGCTGCGCGCCCGCGAACCCGAACTGCACGCGGGCCTGCTGCGGCTGCGCGACCGCGTGCGCGGCTCGGCCCGGTCCCGCGCCACCGTCGAGCGGCTGTTCTCGATGAAGAACACCATGGGCTACGGCCTCAATTCGTTCCTGGACCACGACGAACCGGCCGGCATCCTCGCCCACCTGATGATCGGCAGCGAGGGCACCCTCGGCTTCGTCGGGGAGGCCGTCTTCCGCACCGTCCCCCTGCTGCCGCACACCGCGACCGGTCTGCTGGTGCTGCCCGGTCTCGCCGAGGCCACCGACGCCCTGCCCGCGCTGCTCGCCGCCGGCGCCCGCACCGCCGAACTCCTCGACGCGGCATCGCTCCGGGTGGCCCAGCAGTCCCCCGACCCCGTCGACGAGGTGCGCGGCCTGCGCGTGGAGCGGCACGCGGCCCTGCTGGTGGAATTCGCCGAGGAGGACCCGGGGCTGCTGGCGCAGCGGGTGGCGGACGCGCGGGCGGCCCTGGACCGGCTGCCCACGGTGAGCGACACCGTGCTGGTGGGCGACCCGCGCCCGCGGGCCCGGCTCTGGCACCTGCGCAAGGGCCTGTACACCGCCGTCGCGGGCGCGCGCCGTCCCGGCACCACCGCGCTGCTGGAGGACATCGCGGTGCCGATGGACCGGCTGACCCGTACCTGCGAGGGCCTGACCGGGCTCTTCGACCGGTACGGCTACCAGGACGCGGTGATCTTCGGCCACGCCCGCGACGGCAACCTCCACTTCATGCTGACCCAGGACTTCGACTCCGCCGCCGAGGTCGAGCGCTACGCCCGGCTCACCGACGCGATGGTCGACCTCGTCCTGGACGCCGGGGGCACGCTGAAGGCCGAGCACGGCACCGGGCGGGCCATGGCGCCGTTCGTGCGCCGGCAGTACGGCGACGAGTTGTACGACGTCATGCGTGAGCTGAAGCGGCTGTGCGACCCGCACGGGGTGCTCAACCCGGGTGTGCTCCTGGACGACGACGCGAGCGCGCACCTGCGCAACCTCAAGAGCATCCCGGAGGTCGACCCCGCCGTCGACGCGTGCGTCGAGTGCGGCTACTGCGAGCCGGTGTGCCCCACCGCCGACGCCACCACGACACCGCGGCAGCGCATCGCCCTGCGGCGCGAGATCGCGCTGGCCACGGCGGCGGGTGACGAGGAACGGCGGCGCGCGCTGTCCGAGGACTACGGCTACGCGGCCGTCGACAGTTGCGCGGCCGACAGCCTCTGCGTCACCGCGTGCCCGGTCACCATCGACACCGGGGCGGTGATGAAACGCCTGCGCGCCGACCGGCACGGTGCGGTCGCGCAGCGCGCGGGAGACACGGTGGCCCGGCACTGGGGGACCACGGTCAAGGCCGTACGCGCCGCCCTGGACACCGCCCACGCCGTCCCCTCCCCCGTCCTGCGCTCCGCCACCGGGGCGCTCCGACGGCTCGGGGCGGGCGAGCTGGTACCGGCCTGGACCGACGACATCCCCCGGGGCGGCCCCGCCCGCCCCGCGCCCCACCACCCGGCCAGGGCCCGCGCGGTGTTCTTCGCCGCGTGCATCGGCAGTCTCTTCGCACCGGAGGAAGGCGCAGGGGGAAGCCCCGGCGGAGCGACCGGCGCGGCCGGGGCCTTCCTGCGGCTGTGCGCGCGGGCCGGGGTTCCCGTGGCCGTCCCCGCCGGGCTGGACGGGCTGTGCTGCGGCACCCCCTGGCAGTCCAAGGGCTACACGGCCGGGTACCGCACCATGGCCGCCCGCACCCTGGAAGCGCTGTGGGAGGCGAGCGGGCACGGCCGGCTGCCTGTGGTGTGCGACGCCTCGTCCTGCACGCACGGCCTGGACCAACTGCGCGAAGCGCTGCCGGAGTCCGACCGCGCCCGCTTCGCATCCCTGCGCTTCGTCGACAGCGTCGTCTTCGCCGCCGAGCACCTGCTCCCCGCCCTGCCCGAACCCCGGCGCCTGGGCAGCCTCGCCCTGCATCCCACCTGCTCCACGGTGCACCTCGGCATCGAGACCGCCCTGCGCGCCGTGGCCGCGGCGGTGAGCGACGAGGTGACCGTGCCCGACAGCTGGGGCTGCTGCGCATTCGCCGGGGACCGGGGTCTGCTGCACCCGGAGATCACCGCGTCCGCCGTCGCCGCCCAGGCCGCCGAGCTGAACGCGGGCACGTACGACGCGTACGCCTCCTGCAACCGCACCTGCGAGCTGGGAATGACCCGGGCCACGGGCCGCCCCTACCGACACGTCCTGGAACTCCTGGACGAGGCGACGGCCTGAGGGAGCGCGGGGCGGCACCGGCCGGGTGGCACCGCGGCTTACAGCCGGTCCCCCACGCCGGCCGGTTCCGGAGGATGCGGTCCGCCACCGTCCTTGACGTCCTGCTCGCAGGTTCGTCTGTCGTAGGACTGGTCGTTGGGGACCAACAGGACTCCGGCAACCTGCTCAGGGTGCTCGACGGCGAGCCAGTCGTCGCCCGTGTGGTCACCGTCCGGGCCGAACGCCTCGGCCGAGTGGACCGTCCGGCACCCCAACGCCACGCGCTCCTCATCGACCGCGCAGGCGTCCACCGCGGGGCCGGATCCCTCGTCGGCGCCGTCGAAGCGGTAGTGGAAGTGGACCTGGTCTCCTTCGTCGGGCACCTGCGGGTGGGGCTCAAGGCGCCAGTCGACGACCTCGGCGATGACGCCGAGAGGCCGCCCGGACGTGTCCTCGACCCGCACCCTGACACCGGCCTCACCGCGCTCCGCGGTCGTGTCGGTGCAGCCCCAGTGGGAAGAGCAGCCGGACAGGGCGAGAACCACCAGAGCCGACAGAGCACCGGCACGTGCGTGGAACAACGTCTTGGGCGACCGGCCGCCGGCAGCGAGGCGCCCCTCCCGGGCGAGCGCCGTCGGCGGCGCGGTGCCGTACACGCGGGGTGTCCCCGCGCCGGCCGCTCTCCGCAAGACGCCGTGCTCCCGGGGCCGCGGGGCTCGCCCGCGCGGCACCCCGCCCGCGGTGCGGCGGCGCTCGTTCAGCGGGCGCTTCCTCCGGTGACCGCGCGCGTGCCTCATCCCCCACGCGCCCCGCTGCGCAAGCCGTCCATGACCAGGTCGAGGAGGCGGGCGGCGCGGGGTTGCCAGTCGTCGTGGGGGTCGAGTTGCCACAGGCCCGCTATGGCGAGGAAGAAGTCGTCCGCGGTGACTCCGGACCGGATGGTGCCCGCTTCCTCGTTGGCGCGGAGCAGGATTTCGGCCGCGTGGGCCACCGGGGTGGGGGACGGCTTGGCGGGGCCGCCCGGCGCGCCGGTGACCTGGCGTATCGCGTCGGCCAGCCCGGCCTTGGCCATGGCGAACTCGGCGAGCCGGTCCATCCAGGCGCGCAGGGCCTCGTCGGGTGCCCGGTCGGCGAGCAGGTGTTCCGCGCTCTCCGCGACCTGCCTCATCTCATGGCGGTAGATCTCCAGGACGAGTGATTCGCGGTTGGGGAAGTTGCGGTAGAAGGTGCCCTGCCCGACACCGGCCTTCTTGGCGATCACGCTCAGCGGGGCGTCGGCGCAGCGCGACAGCTCGGTGAGCGCCACCTCCAGGATGCGCTCGCGGTTGCGCTGTGCGTCCGAGCGCCGGGGTGAGTCCTTCTGCTGCGGCACTCGTCCTCCTCAAGGCGTGGCCGAACCTCGCCCTTGCTAAGCGGACAAGTGTCCGTTACGTTTCCTGTGAGCGGACAGTTATCCGTTTACGTTCACCATAGCGGCTGAGGCGGCCCTGCGGCAGTCGTCAGTCGCCCTCACCGGGGTCCCAGCCCCCGGCACTCCGCACCTTCGCACCGCAGCTTCGCACCCGCCCCTCGCGGCACACACCGCACGACGCACCCCCCGCGCCGCCCACCCCCGGCCGCCGGTCCCCCGTCTGTCCTGGAAATGCGAAAGAAGCAGCCCATGGCCTCATCGACGTCCAGTGTCATCACCTTGAAGATCAACGGCGAGAAGTACACACTGCCCGTCGACCACCGCACCACCCTGCTCGACGCCCTGCGCGAGCGGCTCGATCTCACCGGCACCAAGAAGGGCTGCGACCAGGGGCAGTGCGGGGCCTGCACGGTCCTGCTGGACGGGCGCCGGTCCGTCGCCTGCCTGCAACTGGCCGTGGCGGCCGAGGGCCGGGAGATCACCACCATCGAAGGCGTGGCCGACGGCGACCGTCTCCACCCCGTGCAGCAGGCGTTCCTCGACCTGGACGGCTTCCAGTGCGGCTACTGCACACCGGGCCAGATCTGCTCGGCGATCGGGATGATCGAGGAACACGCGGCGGGCTGGCCGAGCGCCGTCACCGAGGACGTCCGCCCCGAAGCCGGGCCACCACCCCTGACCGCCGAGGAGATCCGCGAGCGGATGAGCGGAAACCTGTGCCGTTGCGCCGCGTACGTCTCGATCGTCGACGCGGTGGCCCGCGCGGCCGGGGCCCGGCCCGACGAGGGCCACGCGCACTCCGCGACGGGCGCCGAGGAGGCCGTGGCATGAGGGAGTTCGACTACCAGCGTGCGCACGACGTCGCCGGGGCCGTCGCCCTGCTCGGCGCCGATCCGGACACCCGCTACCTCGGTGGCGGCACCAATCTCGTCGACCTGATGAAGACGGGTGTCGAACGGCCCGCACGGCTCGTCGACATCCGCGAACTCCCGCTGGACGAGATCGAGACCACGCCGGAGGGCGGCCTGCGCATCGGCGCCACCGTCACCAACGGCGACCTGGCCGCCCACCCCGAGGTCCGCCGCCGCTACCCGGCGCTCGCCCAGGCGGTGCTGGCCGGTGCCTCCGGCCAGCTGCGCAACATGGCCACGGTCGGCGGGAACCTGCTCCAGCGCACCCGCTGCGGCTACTTCACCGACGTCACCCAGCCCTGCAACAAGCGGGTGCCCGGCAGCGGTTGCCCCGCCGTCCAGGGCGAGCACCACAACCACGCGATCCTCGGCGCCTCCGACCACTGCGTGGCCGTACACCCCTCGGACATGGCCGTGGCCCTGACCGCCTTCGACGCCGTGGTCCGGTTCGAGACGGCGGACGGGCCCGGACAGGTGCCGCTCGCCGACTTCTACCTGCCCGTCGGGGACACCCCGCACCGGGAGACCGCCCTGCCGCCGGGCGCGCTGATCACCGGCGTCACGCTGCCGCCCGCCCCGGTCGCCGCCCGCTCCCGCTACCGCAAGGTCCGCGAGCGCGCCTCGTACGCCTTCGCCATCGGCTCCCTCGCCGCCGCGCTCGACGTCCGTGACGGCGTCGTCCAGGACGCGCGCCTGGCCCTCGGCGCCGTGGCCTCCCGCCCGTGGCGGGCCGTCGCGGCCGAGCGGGTCCTGACCGGCGCACCCGCCACCGCCGAGACCTACGCCGCCGCGGCGGACGCCGAGCTGGCGGCGGCCCGGCCGCTGCCGCACAACGGATACAAGGTGGACCTCGTCCGCAACCTCGTGGTGGCCGTCCTGACCGAACTCGCCGAGGAGACCGCACGATGACCGCCGTCACCACCGGAACCCCCACGCAGGCGCCCTCGGTGGGCACCGGCCACACCCGTGTCGAGGGCAGGGACAAGGTCACCGGAGCGGCCCGCTACGCGGGCGAGGTGCCCTTCGCCGGCCTCGCCCACGGCTGGCTGGTGCTGTCCACGATCGCCCGGGGCCGCGTCAGCGCCCTCGACACCGAGCCCGTCCTCGCCATGCCGGGCGTCCTGGGCGTGCTGGACCACCGCAACGCCCTGCGCCTGGAGACCGACTACACCGGTCTGATGGGCATGCGCCCCGACCCGACCTGCGCGGTCTTCCAGCACGACCGGGTGCCGCACCGGGGCTGGCCGGTGGCGCTGGTCGTCGCGGAGACCTCCGAGCAGGCGCGGGAGGCCGCCGAGGCCCTCGTCGTGGACTACGAGCAGGAACCGCACGACGTCGAGTTCACCGGCGAGCACCCGGACGCGTACCCGCTGGACGGCCACATGCCGGCGGTGACGGAGAAGGGCGACCTCGACGCGGCCCTCGCCGCCTCGCCCGTCGTCGTGGACGCCGAGTACACCACCCCCGAAGAGCACCACAACCCGATGGAGCCGCACGCGGCGACCGCCCGCTGGGACGGCGGGCAGCTTGAGGTGATCGACTCCAACCAGGGCGTCACCTGGGTCGCCGGCGAACTCGCGAACCTCTTCTCGCTCGACCCGGCCTCCGTGCGGGTGCGTTCCGAGCACGTGGGCGGCGGCTTCGGCAGCAAGGGCGTCCGCGCCCACCAGGTCGCCGCCGTGATGGCCGCGACCGTCCTGCAACGGCCCGTGCGGGTGGTCCTCACCCGGCGCCAGATGTTCTCGCTGGCCGGCTACCGCAGCCCCACCACCCAGCGCGTCCGGCTCGGCGCCGACACCGACGGACGGCTGCGCGCGCTGGAGCACAGCGCCGTCAGCGCCACCTCCACGGTGTACGAGTTCGTCGAACCGAGCGCCGGGGTGGCGCGGGTGATGTACGACGCCGAGGCCCACCACACCGCCAACCGCCTCGTACGGCTCGACGTGCCGACCCCGACGTTCATGCGCGCTCCGGGCGAGGCACCCGGGTCGTTCGCGCTGGAGGCGGCGCTCGACGAACTCGCCGAGAAGTGCGGGGTCGACCCGGTCGAGCTGCGCCTGCGCAACGAACCGGACAAGGGCCCGGTGTCGGGCCTGCCGTTCGCCGGCCGCAATCTGGCCGCCTGCTTCCGGGAGGGCGCCCGGCGGTTCGGCTGGGCGGACCGGGACCCGCGCCCCGGGGTGCGCCGCGACGGGCGCTGGCTGCTCGGCACCGGTACGGCCGCGGCCTCGTTCCCGGCGGGCGCCGCGCCGTCCACCGCCGCCGCGACCGCGCTCCCGGACGGCACCTTCACCGTGCGGATCTCCGCGGCCGACATCGGCACCGGCGCCCGTACCGCGCTCACCCTGGTCGCCGCGGACGCCCTCCAGGTGCCGCCGGAGCGGATCCGGATGCGCATCGGGGACAGCGCCTTCGGCCCCGCGATGATCGCCGGCGGCTCCATGGGCACCCGTTCCTGGTCCTGGGCGGTCCGGGCCGCGGCCGGTGAGCTGCGCGAACGGCTGGCCCTCGGCGCCGACATCCCGCCGGAGGGCATCACCGTCCGCACGAACACCGCCGAGGCCATCGCGGCCCTGCCGCCCGCCGAACGGCACTCCTTCGGCGCGCAGTTCGCCGAGGTCGCCGTGGACGCCGGCACCGGTGAGGTGCGGGTGCGGCGCATGCTCGGCGTCTTCGCGGCGGGCCGGATCGTCAACCCCCTCACCGCCCGCAACCAGCTACGGGGCGGCATGATCTGGGGCATCTCCATGGCCCTGCACGAGGAGGCCGTCCGGGACCGCGCCTCGGGCGGCCACGTCGGCGCCGACCTCGCCGGCTACCACGTGGCCACCCACGCCGACGTGCCCCGCGTCGAGGCGGACTGGATCGACGACACGGACCCGGACGACCCGGTCGGCATCAAGGGCATCGGAGAGGTCGGCATCGTCGGCGCCGCGGCGGCGATCGCCAACGCGGTCTGGCACGCGACCGGCGTGCGCCACCGTGCCCTGCCCATCCGGCCCGACCGGATCCTGTCGGCCGCCGCGGGAGCGCCGGATGCTTGATCTGGCCGAGGAGCTGCGCCGCTGGACCGAGGAGGGCCGGGAGTTCGCCGTCGCCACCGTGGTGGCGGTCGGCGGCAGCGCGCCGCGCGGTCCCGGCGCGGCCCTCGCCGTCGACAGCGCGGGCACGGTCATCGGCTCGGTCTCCGGCGGCTGCGTGGAGGGCGCGGTCTATGACCTGTGCCGCGAGGCGCTGCGGACCGGCCGGAGCGTGGTCGAACGGTTCGGGTACAGCGACGAGGACGCCTTCGCCGTGGGACTGACCTGCGGCGGGACGCTCGACGTCCTGGTCACGCCGGTGACCGGCGAGACCCCCGTGAGGACCGTCCTGGGGCCGGCGCTGTCGGCCGCCGCGCGGGGCGAACCGGCGGCCCTCGCCCGGGTCGCCCGGGGCCCCGCCGAACTCCTCGGCCGGGCCCTGGTGGTCGGGTCCGACGGCACGGTGGAGGGCGGTCTCGGCGGCCACCCGGAGCTGGACCGGGTGGCGGCGGCCGAGGCCCGCGCGCTGCTGGAGGCGGGCCGCACCGGCACGGTGGAGCTGTCGGCGGACGGCTCGCACTGCCCTGGCGGCGTGACGCTGCTGGTCGAGTCGAACGTGCCGCCCCCGCGCATGATCGTCTTCGGCGCGGTGGACTTCGCGTCGGCGCTGGCCCGGGCCGGCAAGTTCCTCGGCTACCACGTCACCGTCTGTGACGCCCGCCCCGTCTTCGCCACGCCGGACCGGTTCCCGGACGCCGACGAGGTCGTCGTCGACTGGCCGCACCGCTACCTGCGGCGCACCGCGACCGACGCCCGTACGGTCCTGTGCGTGCTCACCCACGACGCGAAGTTCGACATACCGCTGCTGAAGGTGGCCCTGCGGATGCCGGTCGCGTTCGTCGGGGCGATGGGTTCGCGCCGCACCCACGAGGACCGCGACCGGCGTCTGCGGGCGGAGGGCCTCACCGAACGGGAGCTGTCCCGGCTCCGCTCACCGATCGGACTCGACCTCGGCGCCCGCACACCGGAGGAGACCGCCCTGTCCATCACGGCGGAGATCGTCGCCGCGCGGCGGGGCGGCACGGGGGTGCCGCTGACCGGCGGGAACACGCCGATCCACCACGAGAACGGGCACGGGGACGGGGACGGCGGACGGGCGGCGGTCGCCTGACGGACCTCGGGTACGGCGAGGTTCGGTTCGGTGACCGGGACGTCGCCGCTCACCCGGCCGGTCGCGGTCAGCAGGCCGCCGGGCAGGTCCACGCCGCAGGCGCCGGCGTGGACCTGCCCGGGGCGGTGGGCGCCGGTGCCCGCGGAGGCGATGCGGTCGGTTCGCGGGTGGCATGCGATCGGTTCGCGGCGTGGCGTGCGGACGGCCCGGTCCCGGATCACGTCGGCCGGTGGCCGCCGCGACCGCGGGTTCCGGCTCCGCATCGAGAGCACCCGCGTCACATGGCCACCCGGCGCCGAAGCGTGGAGGGCGCGGCCGAGGAGATCCGCGAGCGGGGTGCCGCCGGGGCGACGCTCGACGGCATCCGGGCCCGCACAGCGACCAGCAGGAGCCGGCTGGTCCACTGCTTCTCCCGGTTGCCGCCGGCGGTGGCCGCCCGCGAGGCCCTGTCGTCGAACTCCCGTCTGTCGCGCGACGCCCTGCACGCTCCCCCACTGCCTCGACGGCGTGGGAGGTGCCCCCACTCGCCGCACCGGGCCCCGGCCCAAGTCCGTTACGAGGGCCGGGGCCCGGCACTCCCCCAGCCTTCGGCCGGGGGGACCCCCAGAGCACGCACCTGACGCCGCGCGGGCCGCCGCCCGGGCGGACGACGGGAGTTCGACGACAGGACGTAGGCCGAACGCGTCCCGGAGGACCCGGAACCGCACCTCGGCGACCTGACCGCCCCCAGGCCCGGGGCGGAGATCGGCGCGATTACGCCCGCCGGGCCGGGAGCCGACCGCGCCTCGGCCCGCAACGGCGACGTGGCGGGCGTCCCGGCCAGGGTCCGCCGGCTCCGGTGACCCGTCCGCACCCCGTCGTCAGGACGGCCGCGGGAGCCGGAGTCCCTGGAGGAGCAGGGCGACCAGGCGGCGGGGGTCGTAGCGGGGGTCGTCGCCGGCGCCGAAGCAGAGGTTGCCGATGCCGCGCATCAGTTCGTACGGCTGTGTGCCGGGCCGGATCTCGCCCGCTTCGACCGCCGCGTCGAGCAGTCGCTCGGCGACGGGCAGCAGGCGGTCGAGGAAGTAGGCGTGGAGCGCGGAGAAGCCGCTGCTGTCCGGTTGCGGTGTGGCGGCGAGTCCGTGCTTGGTGACCAGGAAGTCGATGAAGAGGTCGATCCACTCACGCAGCGCCGCGAGCGGCGAGTCGGCGTCGGCCAGCAGGCGCGGGCCCGCGTCGGCGCACTCCTCGACCTGGTGGCGGAAGACGGCGACGACGAGATCGGCCCGGGTCGGGAAGTGCCGGTAGATCGTCCCCATCCCCACGCCCGCCTTGGCCGCGATCTCGCGGATCGGCGCGTCGACGCCGGAGGTCACGAACACCTCGGCGGCGGCGGCCAGCAGCTTCTGCTGGTTGCGCACCGCGTCGGCCCGCCTCCCCGGGGCCGGCGCCGGTCCGGTCTGCCCTGAAATGGACACCGCACTGTCTCCTTGCCTCTCGCCGCCAGTAAGCGGAGCAATGTTCCGCATGCGCTTGTGAAGCGGAACGGCGTTCCGTATCGTAACCGTGCCCGCAAGCGGAACAACGTTCCGTTTCACGTCCGGCCGATGCCGGACCCCGAGGAAGGCCGCGCTCATGAGCACACCCGACTCCGCCCCCACCGCCACCCCGCCGACCCCCGTGCTCTCGTACGGCCCGGTGGTGCTGCCCCTGCCCGGACGCCCCGTCGACCTCCAGGTACGCGTCACCGCGCCGGCCACCGGGACCGACCTGCCCGTCGTCCTGCTCTCCCACGGACACGGCAATTCGCACCACCTGTCCTCCCTCAACGGTTACGCGCCGCTCGCCCACCCCTGGGCCGCTTCCGGCTTCGCCGTCGTCCAGCCCACCCACCTCAGCTCCAGGACGCTCGCCCACCTGCTCGCCGACGCGCCCGGAGCGCCCCTCTTCTGGCGTTCCCGCGCCGAGGACATGACCCACGTCCTCGACCGCCTCGACGTGATCGAGAACGCCGTACCGGGGCTCGCCGGGCGCCTGGACCACGACAGCGTCGCCGTGGCCGGACACTCGCTCGGCGGCTTCACCGCGAGCCTCCTGCTGGGCGCCCGGCTCACCGACCCCGACGACGGTGGCGAGGTGCGCCTCCTCGAGCCCCGGATCAAGCAGGGCGTACTGCTGGCGGCCCCCGGCCGGGGCGGTGACGTCCTGAACGGGGCGATGGCCGAACGGGCGCCGGTCTTCAGGACCCTCGACTTCTCCACCATGACCACGCCCGCGCTGGTCGTCGCCGGCGACAGGGACGACTCGCGGCACTTCACGGACATGGGACCGGCCTGGCACGCCGACCCGTACCACCTCGCCCCGGCCCCCAAGACCCTGCTCACCCTGTTCGACGCGGAGCACGGCCTCGGCGGGATCGCCGGGTACGACGCCGCCGAGACGACGGACGAGCACCCCGGACGGGTCGCCGCGCTCGCCCGGCTCACCTCCGCCTACCTGCGCAGCGCGTTCAGGCCGGGCGACAGCGCGTGGCGGGACGCCCAGGAGGCGCTGACCACCGGCCCGGACGCGTTCGGACGGGTGGAATCCAGGTAGACACGCCACCCCCGGGGCCGCTTGCGCTTGCATGTATACCGCGTCCGCAACTATTGTCGACGACCGTAAGGCGTGTGCGCATGAATGCCCACGCCTGGAAATGACAACGGTCGCTCTCGAGGACGCGACGAGGGGTACCCAGACGGGACGCCCCCCGCACCCGGCGAGCGGCGCACTTCCGGAAGGACGGCACTGCCATGACCTCGATCCCGAACGTCACGCTGAACAACGGCATCGAGATGCCGCAGCTCGGCTTCGGTGTCTTCCAGGTCCCCGACGACGAGACCACCGCCGCGGTCGCGACCGCGCTGGAGGCCGGGTACCGCAGCATCGACACGGCCGCGATCTACGGCAATGAGCGTGGCGTCGGCCGGGCCATCGCGGAGTCCGGCGTCGCGCGCGACGAGCTGTTCGTCACCACCAAGCTGTGGAACGAGGACCAGGGCCACGACGCGACCCTCGCGGCCTTCGACGCCTCCCTCGACAAGCTCGGTCTCGACTACGTCGACCTGTACCTCATCCACTGGCCCGCCCCGGCCCGCGACCTGTACCTCGACACCTGGCGGGCCTTCGAGAAGATCCTCGGCGAGGGCCGCGCCCGTGCGATCGGCGTCTCCAACTTCCAGGTGGCCCACCTGGAGCGGCTGATGGAGGACACCGGCGTCACGCCCGCGGTCAACCAGGTCGAGCTGCACCCCGGCCTCCAGCAGGAGGAACTGCGCGCCTTCCACGAGCGGCACGGCATCGCCACGGAGGCGTGGAGCCCGCTCGCGCAGGGTGCGGTCCTCGGCGACCAGGCGGTGGCGGACCTCGCCGCGCAGTACGGCGTGAGCCCCGCGCAGGTCGTGCTGCGCTGGCACCTCCAGATCGGCAACATCGTGATCCCCAAGTCGGTGACGCCCGAGCGCGTCCGGCAGAACCTGGACGTCTTCGGCTTCGAGCTGACCGACGAGGACCTGCGGAGCCTGGCCGCCCTGGACCGGGGCCTGCGGACCGGTCCGGACCCCGACACCTTCAACTGAGCGCCGTACCGTCCCGCCCCGCATCCGAGGAGGTTTCCCATGCACATCGACCTGACGGGCCGGACCGCGCTGGTCACCGGCTCCACCCAGGGCATCGGCCAGGCCATCGCCGTCGGCCTCGCCCGCGCCGGCGCGCGGGTGGTCGTCAACGGCCGTCGCGGCGAGACCGTCGAGAAGGCCGTGCAGGAGGTCCGTGCCGAGGCCGGCGCGGCCGACGTCGTGGGCGCGGCCGGCGATCTGGCGACCGCGGACGGCGCCCGGGCCGTGCTCGACGCCGTGCCCGAGATCGACATCCTCGTCAACAACCTCGGGATCTTCGGCGCCACCCCGCCGCTGGAGATCGAGGACGCCGAGTGGGTCCGCTACTTCGAGGTCAACGTGCTGTCCGCGGTCCGGCTGATCCGCGCCTGCCTGCCCGGCATGCGGGACCGGGGCTGGGGCCGCATCGTGAACGTCGCGAGCGACTCCGCCGTGGTGATCCCGGCGGAGATGATCCACTACGGCATGACGAAGACATCGCTCCTCGCGGTCAGCCGCGGTTTCGCCAAGGAGGCCGCCGGAAGCGGTGTCACCGTCAACTCCGTGATCGCCGGGCCCACGCACACCGGCGGCGTCGAGGACTTCGTCCGGCAACTCGTCGGGGACGAGCTGAGCTGGGACGAGGCGCAGCGCGAGTTCATGCTCACGTACCGGCCGCAGTCCCTGATCCAGCGGCTCATCGAGCCCGAGGAGATCGCGAACATGGTCGTCTACCTCAGCTCGCCCCACGCCTCCGCCACCACGGGAGGCGCGCTGCGGGTCGACGGCGGCTACGTGGACTCCATCCTGCCCTGACGCCATTATGTGATCCGCCTCACAAACTGTCAGAACCCGCGCTTCTCAGGTGTCTTGATGTCAAGGCCAGCGAGAAGAGGGGCGAGACATGGGCGATCACGCCGGCGAACCGGCGACCGAGGCGTTCGTCGAGTACCGGAACCTGCTGTTCACCGTCGCGTACGAGATGCTCGGCTCGGCCGCCGACGCCGAGGACGTCCTCCAGGAGACCTGGCTGCGCTGGGTCGAGGTCGATCTGGCGCAGGTGCGCGACCGGCGCGCCTACCTGGTGAGGATCACGACCCGGCAGGCGCTCGACCGGCTGCGCGCGCTGAAGCGCCGCAGGGAGGCGTACGTCGGCCAGTGGCTGCCCGAGCCGATGCTCACCGCGCCGGACGTGGCCGAGGACGTCGAACTGGCCGAGAGCCTGTCGATGGCGATGATGGTCGTCCTCGACCGGCTCTCGCCCACCGAGCGGGCGGTGTTCGTGCTGCGCGAGGTGTTCGACGTCGACTACGCCGAGATCGCCGAGGCCCTCGGCAAGAGCACTGCCGCCGTCCACCAGATCGCCCACCGCGCCCGTCGGCACGTCGAGGCCGGCCGCCCCAGCACGGTGGTGCCGCCGGGCGCCACCCGGGCGGCCCTGGAGTCGTTCCGGCGGGCGCTGGAAACCGGGAACCCGCAGGACCTCCTCGACGTGCTCGCCCCGCAGATCGTCCTCGTGAGCGACGGCGGTGGTCTCAAGCGGGCCGCGCTGCGGCCGATCGTCGGCGCCGAGAACGTGCAGCGCTTCTACTTCGGCGGCTCCCACCGGAACCGGGGCACGATCACCTGCGACCCCGCCGTGGTCAACGGCGGCCCGGCGCTGGTCGTACGCCTAGACGGCGAGCTCGACGGCGTCATGGCCGTCCGCGTCGAGGACGCCCGCATCACCGGCCTCTACTACGTCCGCAACCCGGAGAAGCTGACCCGCATCGCGTCCGGGACGATGCTCACCCTGCGCTGAGCACGCCGGGCCGCCACCGGGACACCACCTGTTCCGCACATCACGCGGCACACCACGCATACGAGGGGGACCCACCATGACCGCACGGACGACGGCGGAACACTACGGCCACGCACTCCTGAAGCTCGCGACCGCCCTCCAGACCCTGGCCCTCTTCTTCCAGGCGGCCACCGCCGGACTGCTGCTGTCCTCCTCCTACGGCGAGACGCTGCACGGCGCCGGTGCCCGCGTGATGTACGGCGCGTCGATGCTGTACGTGCTCGCGGCGGTCCTGGCCTGGCGGCCGGGCGGCGGATCGCCCCGTCCCGTCCTGCACGCCTCCGGCTTCCTCGTCCTCGCCTCCGCGCAGGTCGTCCTGGGCATCGCGCACGTCCCGTCGCTCCACGTCCCCCTGGGCGTCCTCATGTTCGGCCTCAGCACGCTCGCGCTGGGCCGGGCACTCACCACCCGCCCGCCGGTACGCCCCGGCACGCCGTCGTAGCCGCCCTGCTCACGGAATTTCCTGCTCCGCCCAGATGATCTTTCCGTCGGGTGTGTACCGGGCTCCCCAGCGATGGACCAGTTGGGCCACCAGGAACAGCCCCCGGCCGCCCTCGTCCGTGCTGCGGGCGTGCCGCAGCCGGGGGGCGGTGCTGCTGCCGTCGGCGACCTCGCAGGTCAGACGGGCGTCACGGAGGAGGCGCAGCCGGATCGGCGGGACCGCGTAGCGGATCGCGTTGGTGACCAGCTCGCTGACGATCAGTTCCGTCGTCATGGCCAGGTCCCCGAAGCCCCATGCCTCCACCTGGCGGGCGGCGCGGGTCCGGACGTCGGCTACCGCGGCCGGGTCCGCCGGGACGTCCCACGAGGCCACCTGGTCGGGCCGTACCGCGTGTGTACGGGCCAGGAGCAGGGCGATGTCGTCGGACTGGGGACCGGGAGCGAAGCGCTGGACGGTGGTCCGGCACAGGGTGTCCAGGTCGGTGCCGGGCCGGGCCAGGGCCTCGCCGAGCCGGGCCATGCCCACCTCGATGTCGCGGTCGGCCGCCTCGACCAGTCCGTCGGTGTAGAGGCCGAAGACGCTGTCCGGGGGCAGTTCGATCTCGCCGGTCTCGAATCCGAACCCGCCCAGCCCGAGCGGCGGACCGGCGGGCGGGGTGGGGAAGTCGACGCGTCCGTCCGGTGTGACGAGCACGGGCGGCGGATGGCCGGCCCGGGCCATCGCGCACCGCCGGGTGACGGGGTCGTAGACGGCGTACAGGCAGGTCGCCCCGAGGAACGCGCTCGCGCCCTCGTCGGCCTCCCCGTCGCCGGTCTCCTCCTCGCTGAGCCGGAGCACGAGGTCGTCGAGATGGGCCAGCAGGTCGTCGGGCGGCAGCTCCATGTCCGCGAGGGTCTGTACGGCGGTGCGCAGCCGGCCCATGCCCGCCGCGGCGGTGATGCCGTGGCCGACGACGTCGCCGACCACGAGTCCCACCCGGGCGCCGGACAGCGGGATCACGTCGAACCAGTCGCCACCGACTCCGCCGGCCGGGTCCGCGGGCAGGTAGTGCGAGGCCACCTCCAGCGCGGTGCCGCCGCTCAGGGTGTGGGGCAGCAGACTGCGCTGGAGCGTGACGGCCGCCGCGTGCTCCCGGCTGTAGCGGCGGGCGTTGTCGACGCACAACGCCGCCCGCGCCACCAGTTCCTGGGCCACCAGGACGTCGTCGGGCTGGAACGAGACGGGGTTGACCGAGCGTACGAACGTGGTGAGGCCGAGGACGGTGTTCCGGGCCCGCATCGGCACGGAGATCAGGGAGTGCAGTCCGAACTCCCTGTTGCTGCCGGCCCGGCCCGGCTGCTCCGTGATCCAGAGGTCGTCGGCCGGGTCGAGCACCGGGACGAACGTGGGCTCACCCCTGACGAGCATGCCGGGGTCGCGCGGCGGAGGGAGGAAGTCCACCCGGTCGCCGATCCGCGCCACGGCCTCCGGGCAGCCCTCGCGCACCGAGCTCATCCCGGCGCGGCGCAACACCGGCCGCGCCGACGCCGGTCCCGCGTCGGTCAGCCACGCCCCGTGTCCCGCCGTGCTGAGGACGGGTTCCAGGAGGTCGACGACGACGAAGTCCGCGAGGCGGGGCACCGCGAAGTCGGCCAGCTCCTGGGCCGTGCGCAGCACGTCCAGCGTCCTGCCGATGCTGGTGCCGGCCTCGTTGACCAGCGACAGCAACTGGCGGGCGTTCCACCGCTCGGTGACGTCCATGACCATGGAGCAGACGCCCGTGACCGACTCGTCCGCGTCCACGAGGGGGAAGAAGGAGGTGGAGTAGGCGTGCTGGCGGTGGGGGTCGGACCAGCTCCATCCCACGTACTCGTAGTCGGTGACCGGGACCCCGGTCTCCACGACCTTCCGCATCAGCCCTTCGAGGGTCTCGGTCTGGAGCCCGGGCAGCAGCTCGCTGAGCCGGCGCCCCAGCCGCTGTTCGCGGGGCACGCCGCCCAGGCGTTCGAGGGTGTCGTTCAGCCACACGTAGCGCAGCTGCCGGTCCACCACCGCCATGCCGACCGGCGAGCGGGTCAGGAACCCGTCGAGGACCGACTCGCCCACGGACCACCGCTGCCGCCGCTCGCGCGCCGAGAGCAGGAAGCACTCTTCGCCGTGGATGCGGAAGACGGCGGACACCCGGAGGTCGACCTCCATCCGGTGGCCGTCGCGGTGCTGTACGGGGACGAGGCCGCTCCATCCCCTGCCGGCCCGGCAGCGTTCGGCGATGCCGACGATGCGCACGAGGTCCACCGGCATGGCCGCCAGGCGCGCGGCGGACCGGCCGACGGCCTCCGCCGCCGGATAGCCGAACAGCTCCTCGGCGCCCCGGGTCCAGCCGAGCACGATGCCGCGGCCGGAGAGCACGGCGACCGCGTCGGAGGACGCGTCGAAGAGGTCGCACGCGTCGGCGTGCTTGGGGGGATCGGAGCCGTTTCGCACAGGATTCATGGGTTCCGTCCTTTACATGACTATGGTCCTGCTTGTCTGGTCGATGCGCACGGTCCGGAGGGCGGGGCGGGGCCCCGGCCGGGGTTCGCCGGCGGTGGCCGGGGCATCACGGGGCTGTGTCGCTCCCGCGCAGGACCGGAGGGAGCATGGAAGGAACCGGGTCCGGCCGGAACCGGGGCCCGGTCCGGGCGTCGCCTGCCGGTACAGGAGGCTCAGGGATGACAGCCGAATCCTTCCCGACCGACGATGATCCGAACGACGCCGAGCCGCCCCGGCGGACCAGCCTGCTGGACGTGCTCAGCGTGGCCGCGCTGGTCCTCGACACCGACGGGCGCATCGTGTTCTGGACCCCGCAGGCCGAGGAGTTGTTCGGCTACTCCGCGGACGAGGCACTCGGCAGACAGGCGGCCCGCCTGATCATCCACCCCGAGCACCTGCAAGCGGTCGTCAAGCTGTTCGCGGACGTCATGGCGACGGGCCGGAGCTGGGCCGGAGCGTTCCCCATCCGGTACAAGGACGGCAGCACGCGCCTGATGGAGTTCCGCAACATGCGGCTGCTCGACGACCTCGGGGACGTCTACGCCCTCGGGCTCGCCGCCGACCACAGCCTGCTCCAGCGCGTCGAGACCGATCTCGCCCTGTGCGAGCGGCTGATCAACCAGTCCCCGATCGGTCTCGCCCTCCTGGATCCCGATCTGCGGTATCTGCTGGTCAACCCGGCGCTGGAGCGGATCGACGGCATCCCCGCCGAGGACCACCTCGGCCGCCGGCTGCGGGAGACCCTGCCCTTCCCCGACGTCGACACCGTCGAGTCCGCGCTGCGTCAGGTGCTCACCACCGGCACCCCGCTGCTCGACCAGTACCACGTGGGCCGGCCCCGCTCCGACCCCGAGCACGAGCACGCCTGGTCCCTGTCCTTCTACCGCCTGGAGGACCCGAGCGGGCGGGTGCTCGGCGCCGCCATATCGGTCGTCGACGTCACCGAACGGCACCGCGCGGCGGCCGAGGCGGACCGGGCCCGGCGCCGGCTGGCCCTGATCGCCCACGCCTCCACCCGCGTCGGCACCAGCCTGGAGGTGGAGCAGACCGCCGCCGAGCTGGCCGAGATCGCCAGCCGCGAACTCGCCGACGTGGTCGCCGTGGACGTACTCGACTCCGCCCTGGCCTGCCGCCGCGTGCGCGAGCCGGCGGGCGGCCCGGAGCTGTTCCGCGCCCTCGCCCTGAGGGCGACCCACCCCACCGTGGCGCTGCGCGCGGCCGACGCCCCCGGTGACCTCGCCTCCTACGACGGGGACCGGCTGGTCACGCTGTGCGTGCACACCGGCCGGCCGGTCCTGGTGCGGCACGTCGGCGAACGCGATCTGCGGCGGATCGCCCGGGACGCGGAGGCCGCCGCGCTGCTCGCGCGCTCCGGTGTCCACTCGTACCTCGCCGTGCCGCTGATCGCCCACGGCGAGGTGCTGGGCGCCCTCGACCTCAAACGCACCCGCACCCCGGCCCCGTTCGACGACGACGACGTCGTCCTGGCCGGCGAGCTGGCGAGCCGTGCCGCCGTGGCCATCGACAACGCCCGCTGGTACCAGAGCGTGCGCAACACCGCCCTGACCCTCCAGCGCAGTCTGCTCCCCGACCATCCGCCGCACCACACCGGCCTGCTCGTGGCCTCCCGCTACCAGCCGGCGCAGGCCACCAGCGAGGTGGGCGGCGACTGGTACGACGTCATCCCCCTCACCGGCGACAAGACCGCCCTGGTCGTCGGGGACGTCATGGGCAACGGCATCGACGCCGCCGCCACGATGGGCCGGCTGCGCACCGCCACCTGCGCCTACGCGGACCTGGACCTGGAGCCGGACGAGGTGCTCCAGCATCTGGACAAGATCACCTGCGATCTGGAGCACTACATCGTGACGTGTCTCTACGCCGTGTTCGACCCGCACACGCGACAGTGCCGCATGGCCAACGCGGGGCACATGCCGCCCGCGCTGGCCCGCACCGGCGAGGACCCGAGGCTGCTCGACCTGCCCTCCGGCGCCCCGCTCGGCGTCGGCGGCATCCGGTTCGAGACCACCACGGCCGTGCTGGGGCCCGGCGACCTGCTGGTGCTCTACACCGACGGCCTCGTCGAGACCCGGCAGCACTCGATCGACGACCGGTTGAACACCCTGCTCGGCTTCCTCGACGCGCCCGAGCGGCCCCTGGAGGAGACCTGCGACCTGCTGCTGCACGGCCTGCGGCACCCCGACGACCACGACGACGTGGCCCTGCTCGTGGCCCGGGCGCTGTAGGTGCGGCACCCGGGAGCCGACATGCTGCCCGGTGCGCGGCCGGGGCCCGAACACCCCTCCCGGAACGGGACCGGGACGCCTGCCGTCAGAGGACGCCTCCCGCCTCGTCGTGGAAGACCTCCGGCCAGTACCGGTAGTCGTCCGGGGCCGCGGCGGGGGCACAGGCGACGGGGTCGACCGAGGCCAGCACCTCGATCATGGTGTCGGCGAGCCGGTGGTGGAAGTCCTGGGTGAACCCGTGCTCCTTGTCCAGGGCCTGTTCCCGCTGGTGCAGCCAGAGCGTGAAGGCGAGGGTGGAGACGTCGGCGTTGACCGGGACGACGTGGTCGGCGCCGAGCTCGGTGTGGAAGAGGGCACCGGTGCGGCCGTCGACCAACAGGTCGAAGTCGTGGACCAGCCCGCCGAGCACCACCAGGTGCTCCGCGTCCGGCGGCAGTTGTTCACCGCCGTCCCACAGGTGGGCGTGCCGGGGGTTGCTCTGCGACTCGGCCCGGTCCTCCGGGAGCGTGACCAGCGGTTCGGCCGGGGGCCGTAGAACATGAAGCCGTCGCGGGGCAGACCCGCTTCGCTCAGGAAGCGGCGGGTCGGAGCGTGGCCGAGGGCCGGCGGCACCTGGTCGTCGGTGAGCCGCACCATCCCCTCGGCGCCGAACACCTCGTCCAGCAGGCCTTCCGGCAGTTCCAGGGCCAGCCCCCGCCCGGGACCGGCGATCAGACCGAGCGGGCGTATCACCGCGGCGATCCTCCAGAACGCCGGTATCGGCCGGTCCCAGCCGGACCGCGGACCGGCCGGACCCCAGCCGTCCTCACCCCACTCCTCCTCGGCGAACACCGAGGTCAGCACGTGCTCCGCGTCCCTCACCGCGTCAGGACCCGTCCTCCCGGCGAGGCCGGCGAACCTGCCGCGCAGCCCCCGGAACTCGTCCACCGCCGCCAGGAAGCGGGCCAGCGCGCCGACCGACGGAGCCAGCGGGAACAGCTCCGCGCCGCCCGGCGACCTGGCGTGGAGCCACATGCTGAAGACGCGCCCGGTGACAGCGTCGAGGACGACCTCCTCGCCGTCCTCGTCGCCCTCCACGATCAGACGGCCGATCAGCAGCAGTCCGGCGAGGTCCGGATCGAGCTCCGCCGGGTCGCCGCCCAGCACGGTCACATGGTCACGGACCGTCAGCAGCGACGGCTCGGTGAGCGGACGGAAGCCGACCAGACCATGGCCGTCCAGCCGCTCCCCCGGAGCCAGGACGCGGCGGGTCGGTTCATGGACGATCGCCGGATGCGGCGCGTGCCCCGGCATGACAACGCTGGTCTCGGACATGTCTCCCCCGTGTGCTGAGTTCAAGCAGCGACCCCTCCACGATAGGAGCCGCCACTGACAACGGTGGTCCCCAGTGGCTGTGCATATACCTCTGGCATAATCCGGCCATGTCGAGCCGAGACGTGATCCAGTACGCCCCCGACGCCGGTCTGCTCATGATCCCGGGCGACCCGGCCAAGGACCACACCCCGGGGTTCGCGGTCTTCGGCGACTCCGTCCCCGCCCTGCGCGCGTTCGTCCTGCGCCTGCTGCGGAAGGAGAACGTCAGGCCGGCACCCGGCACAGCGGGGTCCGCCGCTGCCATACCGGTGCGCGTCAGTCTCGTCCCCCGGCCCGACAACGACTACGACACGCGTGCCGTCTCGGTCGCCGCCCCGCCCGAGCACGGCGGGTCCGTTCTCGACCGGCACCTGGGCTACCTCTACAGCAGCGCGCTGGACGTCACCAGTGAGAGCATCCGCAGGCTCACCGAGGAGACCGGCACGCCCGTCGGCTGTCACGGATGGATCGAGCTCCACGACCTGGAGAGCGACGGCCGTTTCGACGAGGACGAGTTCGAGTCCGACGAGTCCGACGAGCACTGGGAGCCCAGCCGCCACGAGCCGGTGTCGTGGGCGGAGCAGAAGGCCTTCGGGTACGCGGTCGGTTCGGTACGGCTCGTGCTGCCCGAGCGTCAGACCGTACGCGCTCTCGTGGACGCGTACCTGGCGGAACACAACGCGGAACACAAAGCGGACCGGGACGCGGACCGGGAGGACGCGGAGCAGGAGACTCCGGCCGGTGTCGAGCGGGGCCTGCGCCGGGCGCTGGCCGAGCGGCTCGCCATCCGGCTGCGGGCCGGTCTGAGCCACCGGGCCGCCGGCGGGGCCTGGGGGCGGGAGACCGAGCGGGACCGCGCGCGGCGGCGCCGGGACGCCGAGGCACGGCCGCTCCTGGAGGTCTGGGAGACGTACCGGAACACGGCGCACGGCTTCCGCGGCCTGCGTGCCGTCACCCGTTCCGTCTTCCACCGCACCCGCGTCCTCGTGCTGGACGAGTCCGGGGTGGAGGTCGGGCAGTACCACGAGCCGGACGGCCCCCTCACCCTCGTCGACGAGCGACTGCGCGCCGAGGCGCTCGACGCGCTGCGCGCGCACGGGGTGGACGTGGACGCGCCCGAGGACCCGGCCGCTCTCGGCGGTTTCCCGGACGCGGTGGTCGTCGTGGGCCGGGGCACGTGGTCGATCCGGCTCGCGAAGCCGGGGGTGTCGCGGGACGCGCTCCCCGAAGCCGGCTGGTTCGACCCGGACTCGGGGACGCTCACCGTGTACGCGGCGCCGCTCGCCGAGGCGCTGACGGTGCTGCTGCGCCGGCACGGCGTGCGGCCACTGCTGGTGACCTGGGGCGCGCCGCCCGAGGAGGTGGAGCGGCACAACCTCCGGGCCGCGTTCGCACCGGGCGCGATCAGCCCGGTCAGCCGCTCCGCCCGGGTGACGGCCGCAGTGCAGCGGCTGGTCCCGGAGCCCCACCGCCGCTGGCTCGACACGAGGCCCGGCGGCGGGACGGCCACGGCGACGGCCGGGAGCCCGCTGCCGCCGCTCGCCGACGACGCGGCGCAGAACCCGTACTACCGGCGCGCCCTGGAGTCGCTGTTCGGGGCCCCCGTGGACCTGGCGGGGCGCGGGCCGTGCCGGCTCTGCGGGCGCTCCGCCCAGTCGGCGCGCCCGGGGCTCTTCTACTGCCACGGCTGCTGTGCCCTGGCGAGGAACGGGGTGCTGCGGGACACCGGCGAGGACGGCGCGTGGACGGAGGCGGTCGTGTACGCGCTGCGCCGGCTCGCTCGGATCGAGATCTCCGGGCCGCCGTCCCTCGCCCAGCTCGACCGCATCGGCGTCCCCTTCGACAACCCCGGCCTGGTCGACGAGGCGATGCTCTGCCGTTTCCTGGTGCCGCGCCCCGCCTCCACGCTGCTGAGCGCGCGGCCTGCGCGCCCGGCCCGCACCTGGACGGAGTGGCTGGGGCACGCGGGGCTCCTCACGGACGGGGTCCGTACGTCGATGGGTACGGCGACCAGGGCGACGGACGGGCACCTGTGCCGTTCCCTGTTCGAACGGCACGTGGACGACTTCCTTCACCACTGGGGCGTGGCCCACGAGCCGGAGCCCGCCTATCCGCGCCACCCGGAACTCAACACGACCGGTCTGCGGGCGGACTGGCGCCTGGCGGACGGCACGTACGTCGAGGCGCTGGGTCTGCTGACGAGGGAGGCGTACGCGGCGAAGGTCGCGCGCAAGCGGGAGCTGGCCCGCCACCACGGCCTGCGTCTCGTCACGGTCACGGCCGAGGACCTCGACCGCCTTCCGGAGGTCTTCGCGGCCTGGCTCCCGAAGAGTCCGGCCGCCGGTTGACGGCCCGCGCCGGGTGCGAGATGCGCTGTCCTGTCGCCGGGGCACGGTGAGAGACACCCGGAGTGGAGAACACCTTCGAGTTCCCCGGGCTGCTGCGGCTGATCGACGAACGGTCGCGCGTTCCGCGCCGCGGTCGCCGCCGCGCCCGGCCCCGACGTGCGGGTGCCGACCTGCCCCGACTGGACGCTGTTCGATCTGGCGCAGCACCTCGGCGTGGGGCGTCGCGCCCGGGCCGGCACCGTCGCCGCGGGGCCCACCGCCACGGCCGAGTCCGGACCGCGGCTGCTGGACGTGGTGGGCCGGGTCGCAGTCGCCGTGGACCCGCGGTGCTCTACGCGATCGCCCTGCACAGCTACGACGCCCGGATCACCCTGGGCGCCCCGGGGCCGCTGCCGGACGGGGTGGCACTCGACGGTGTCGGCGAGTTCCTGTCCACCTGCTGGGCGACGACGGCCCCCGGCCGCACGAGCCCGCCACCGTCGAGTACCACGCCACCGAGGGCCGCTCCTCCTGGCCCCGGCACGGGCAGCGCGCAGGGTGACAGGGGCTACGCGGCACCCGTCCCGGCGAGCAACGACTCCGTCTCCGTCCACAGTCGCCGTTGGACGTCCTCATCACGGCCGGGCTCGGGGCACCGCAACGGCTTGGCGTCGCGTACGGAGAAGTAACCGCCGGTGGTGTGCGCGAACGCCGGGTCGGTCGCCAGGCGGACGATGATCCCCGCGCCCCTGCGCGGGTCGCCGACCTTGAGGACGTCCAGGACGCGCCGGAGCGCGGCGGAGCCGGGAAGGTCGCGGCCGAGACCGGTGGCGTTGAAGCCCGGGTCGCAGCAGTTCACCGTGACCTTCGTGGCGTCCAGGCGCCGGGCCGGTTCCCCGGTCCACATGATGGTCATGAGCTTGGTCCGGCCGTACAGGGCCATCGACTCGCGCCGCGTGTAGGGGGCGGTGTCCCGCAGGTCCGTGGCCGGTGCGATGCTTCCGGCCCGCCGGGCGGCCTCGGAGGCGACGTTCACGATCCGCGCCGGAGCGGACGCCAGGAGCGTGTCCGTCAGCGCCTGGGTCAGGGCGAACGGGCCGAGGTAGTTGACGGCGGTCATCTCCGCCAGCCCCTCGGCCGTGACGCGCTGGGAGAACGCGTGCAGGCCCGCGTTGTTGACCAGTACGTCCAGCCGCGCGTACCGCGCGGCGATCTCCCGGCCCGCCCGGCGGGCCTGTGCGACGACCCCGAGGTCCGCGAGGAAGACGTCGGCCCGCGCGGCACCGCCGGTCGCTTCCCCCAGTTCGGCGAGCAGGGCTTCGGCCCTGCCCGGGGACCGCGCCACGATGCCGAGGTCGTAGCCGCGGCGGGCGAGCTCCAGGGCGGCGATCCGGCCGAGCCCGGAGGTCGCGCCGGTGATCACAGCGACGGGACGAGTCACCGTTCCTCCATTCGTGAGGTACCTCATCAATTATGTGTGGGACGATACCCGACGTCATGAGCAAGCACGAAACGACACCGCCCACCAGCCCCGACCCCGCGGACGTGGGCCTGCGGTTCCTGACCGTCGCCCACCAGGTCCGGACGGCGGTCGATCAGCACATGGCCGCGGCCGGCCTGTCCCTGGCCCGCACCAAGCTGCTACGGCTCCTCGCCCAGCGCGGCGCTCTCCACCAAGCCGAACTCGCCGAGGCGCTCGGCCAGGCGCCCCGCTCCGTCACCCAGGCCGTCGAAGCCCTCGAACGCCTGCGGCTGGTCACCCGGACCCCCGATCCCGTGGACCGCCGGCGCAAGACCGTCACGCTGACCGAGCAGGGCCACGCGGCCCTCGCCGCCGGCGAGCAGGCGGGCACCGGGATACTCCAGCGCATCTTCGGCGCCCTCGACACCCGTCAGCTCACACGCCTGGAACAACTCCTCACGGACACCGACGAAGCCACCCGGCACAGCGCCACACCCTGACCGAGGTGCCGGCGCGCGGCCCAGGTCGGGACGTCGCAGGCCACGGCCGTTCGGAAGGCAGCGTTGGTCGCGCGTATCGTGGTCGGTACGAACCGATGCTTCCGCTGCCACTGGTAGCCGGCGGTTCGAGCGGGAGCCCGGTACCGGAAGAAGGCGGTCCCCGTGGGCTTCGCATACGGAAAGAACCTGTACGCAGCGGCACCAGTGGAAGAACTCTTCCCGTGGTTCGCCGTCATGTTCGCGATCCTGGCCGTGGCCCTCGTGGTCATGCTGCTGAAGACCCGGCACCACTGACGTCGGACTCACGTCGACCAGCCGGGTGGTGGCAGGTGTGCGCCGCCGGAGGCAGGGGGCTCTCCGCCCGCCTCGTTGAAGGCGTCGAGGGCCTCGACGAGTGCCAGACGCTGGGTCGGCCGCAGTCGTTGGACGATCGCCCGGATCTCGGCCCGGCGTCGGGCGGTGACCGACTCGACGGTCCGCCGGCCCTCCTCGGTGAGCGTCAGCAGCGTCTCCCGGCGGTCGTCCGGGTTGGGCTGCCGTTCGGCGAGCCCGGCCGCGATGACGCGGTCCGCCATCCGCATCGCGGTGGAGGGCGTGACCCGTAGCGACTCGGCCAATGCGACGAGCTTGATGGCACCACGACCGGACATCACGACGAGCATGCGGAACTGCGGCAGCGTGACCCGTTCCTCGACCTCGGCGAGCGAGCGGGCGGAGACCGCCATCAGCACGCGGGACGCCGTGAGCACCGCCCGGGCGACCGCATCGACGTCATCGGCTTCCCCGGCCGATGTCTCAGGCTGCGCCATACGTCCTTCGTACCGTGTGTACCGTGCGTCTGTGCCCCGCCGCCGAGGCACCGTGGGGCAGGCAGAGCAGTGCGCCGCCCCGCCTCATCGCCGTACCCCCGCGCCTCGCCCTCGACGGCCTTGTGCAGCGCCCGTTCCAGGGCTGGTCAGGTCGTCCGTGGTCCGTAGACGCGGTAGTCCTCGGCGTCGGGCCACTTGACCTCCAGGCCGAGGCCGGGCCGCGAGGTGTCCGGGCGCAGGGCGCCTCCGTCGGGTGACAGCGTGCCGTCGAACAGCAGGCGTTCGAGCCGCACGTGGTCGTGGAAGTACTCCAGGTGCCGCAGCCGGCGCACGGCGCAGAACGCGTGGGCGGAGACGGCCGGCGCGCAGTGGGCGGACAGGTCCAGGTGATGGGTCGCCGCGAGGCCGGCCACTTCCAGGACACCGGTGATGCCTCCGCAGCGGGTGACATCGGCCTGGAGGCAGTCCACGGCGGGGCCTTCGACGAGATTGACGAAGTCCTGTGTGGTGTAGGCGTATTCGCCGGCCGCGATCTCCAGCCGGGCGGGGCCCCGCTCGCGCAGCGTGCGCAGGCCGACCAGGTCGGCGGAACTGACGGGCTCCTCGAACCAGCGCACGTCCCACTCCTCGTGGAACCGACGGGCCCAGTACAGCGCCTGCTTGCGGCCCAGCGCCCCGTTGGCGTCGGTGAAGACCTCCGGCTCGTCACCGACGGCCTTGCGGACGGCCGCCAGGCGTCGCGGGTCGCCTTCGGGGTCCCGGGAGGTCTTCAGCTTCACGCGCGGGACGCCCTGCTCCACCCACCCGGTGAGCTGGTCGGTGAGGCGGTCCAGGGAGTAGTTCGTGAAGCCGCCGCTGCCGTACACCGGCACCCGGTCGTGGTACGCCGGGAGCAGCTGGACCAGCGGCAGGCCGAGGAGCCGGGCCTTGAGGTCCCACAGCGCCACGTCCACCGCGGAGACCGCCATGGCGCCGACGCCGGGGCGGCCGGCGTTGCGGATCCGGCGTCCCATCAACTCCCACAGGGCCGCAGGTGCTGTGACGGCCTGTCCCTTGATCAGCGGCGCGAGCTTGGAGTCGGCGAACGAGGCGACCGACACGTCCCCGTAGGTGTAACCGAGTCCCGTACGACCGCCGGCGTGCACCCGGACCAGGACCATGGTGGTGGAGTCCCATTCCAGGGTGCCGTCCTGTTCCTTGCCGTCCGGGCCGTCGGTCGGCACCTCGAAGGCGTGCACGTCCACCGCGTCGATCCGGCAGTCCGCCGGGCCCGCCCCGGCACCGGTCCGGGCGCCGCTCATGCGTGCCGTCCCGGCAGGTGCTCGGCGTACTCGGTGAGCTTCTGCCGTACGCCCTTGGCGGCGATGCCGGCCCGCTCCGGGTCGCGGACGGCGGCCTTGGCGGCCTTCTTGCCCTGAGCGAGCATGATGTGCGGCGGGATCGGCGCGATCTCGTTGTCGACCTTGAACTCCAGCACCACCGGTACGTCCGAGGCCAGTGCCTCGTCCCACGCCTTGCCGACCTTCTTCGGCTTGTCGCAGTAGACGCCCTTCAGGCCCAGCATCTCGGCGTACTTGGCGTAGGGCACGTCGGGGATCTCCTGCGACGCGGGGTACTTCGGGTCGCCGGCCATGGCGCGCTGCTCCCACGTGACCTGGTTGAGGTCCTGGTTGTTGAAGACGCAGAAGACGAACGGCGCCGGACCGGACAGCCGGTCCAGGTACCGCTTGACGGTGATCATCTCGTTCATGCCGTTCATCTGGAACGCCCCGTCACCGACGAACGCGATCACCGGCCGGTCCGGATAGGCGAAACGCGCCGCGATGGCGTACGGCGTCCCCGGACCCATCGTCGCCAACGTCCCCGACAACGACGCCCGCATGCCCTGGCGCAACTTCAGGTGCCGCGCCCACCAGTTCGTACCCGAACCCGCGTCCGCCGTGAGGATGCAGTCGTCCGGAAGACGCGACGACAGCTCGGCGGCCACCGCCTGCGGATTGATGCTCCCGCCGAAGTGCTGGCCGGCCCTCTTCTCGCAGATCGCGTCCCACTCCCGGACGTCCTTCTCGATCCGCTCGCGCCAACCGCGGTCCTCCTTGCGTTCGAGCAAGGGCAGAAGCGCCGTGAGGGTCTCCTTGGCGTCCCCGACGAGATGGGCGTCCATGGGGTAGCGGATGCCGATCATCCGGCCGTCGATGTCGATCTCGACGCCCCGCGCCTGCCCCTCGTCCGGCAGCCACTCGGAGTAGGGGAAGCTGCTGCCGGCCATGAGGAGGGTGTCGCAGCCCTGGATCATGTTGTCGCTGGCCTTGCTGCCGAGCAGACCGATCGGACCGGTCACGAACGGCAGGTCGTCCGGCAGCACCTCACGGCCCAGCAAGGCCTTGGCCACACCGGCACCCAGCAGCTCCGCGACCTCGACGAGCTCGCTCTCCGCGTGCGCCGCGCCCTGGCCGACGATCATGGCGACCTTCGTTCCGGCGTTGAGGACGTCCGCCGCCTTGCGCAGTTCGTCCGGGTCGGGCAGCAGGCGCGGGCGGCTCCAGCCGACGCTGGAGAACACCGACCCGTGCGCCTTCGGCGGCGACGGCTGGGCGTCCTCCTCCTGCACATCGCTCGGGATGACGACCGTCGCCACGGACCGCAGGGTCAGGGCGGTCTTGAACGCCCGGTCGACGACGTGCCGGGCCTGCCCGGGATGCACGATCATCTGGCAGAAGTCGGAGACGTCCGCGAAGAGCTGCGCGAGCGGGATCTCCTGCTGGTAGTGCGTGCCCAGGGAGAGCCGCTTCTGCTGGCCGACCACGGCGACCACCGGCTGGTGGTCCAGCTTCGCGTCGTACAGCCCGTTGAGCAGGTGAATGGCGCCAGGCCCCGAGGTCGCCGTGCAGCAGCCCACCTCGCCGGTGAACTTCGCGTGCGCGCACGCCATGAACGCGGCCATCTCCTCGTGCCGCGTCTGGATGAACTCCGGTTCCCCCTTGGCCCGGTCGAAGGCACCGAGCAGCCCGTTGATCCCGTCGCCGGGATAGCCGTAGACCCGCTCGATCCCCCAGTCCCGCAAGCGTCGCAGTACGTAGTCGGCCACCAGCGTCATGACGTGCTCCCTCGGATCCGCACCTGTGCCATCCGCATGAGGTGACCGGAGGCGGCACCGCGTAAACGACGGGCCGTCCGGCTCCCCTGCCCGGTCGACGCAGTGCTTGTCCGAGTGGCTCTGCCGGGCCCGGACCACGAGAGGCACCCCGGCCGCGGCGGACGGGCTCCTGCCTCCCGGGGCCCCTTCCACGTGACCGAGAGGCCGCGCTCCGCTGCCCCCGACCGCATACGTCCTCGCGGGCGGGGTGCGTGCCCCGGACACGGCCGTGGCCGCCACCCCGCGCGGGCAGGTGCCCGGCACCCTCCGCCGTGGCCTCCGGGCCGGCGCGGCCTCCGGCGGGGCGTGAAGGATCGAGATGCCCGAGCAGCTCCCGCAGCTCACCCAGGCACCGGGCGATCAGCCGGGACACATGCATCTGCGAGATGCCCACCACGGCCGCGATCTGCTGCTGTGTCAGGTCGTGGAAGAAGCGCAGCACCAGGATGCGGCGCTCCCGCTCCGGGAAGCGCCTCAGCGCGTCCACCAGCTCCACGCGCTCGGCGACGGCCTCGATCCGGGCGTCCCGGCCGCCGAGCACCTCACCGAACGCCGGCAGCGCCCCCTCCCGTCCCTCCAACGGCGCGTCGAGCGAGCGGGGCCGTGCCGCGCCCTGGGCGCGGATGGCCTCGGCCACCGCGTCCTCGGACAGACCACAGGCGCGGGCGATCTCCCCGAGCGTGGGCGGGCGACCGCCCCCCGTCTGTTCGAGCTCCCGCCGCACGCGCCGCACCTGCTGCCTGGTCTCCTGCACGGCCCGGGGCAGTCGCACGAGTCCGGCCCGGTCCCTGAAGTGGCGTTTCAGCTCCCCGGTGATCGTCGGCACCGCGTAGGCCAGAAACGGGTGTCCGTGGCCGGGGTCGTAGCCGTCGACGGCCTTCACCAGCCCCACGCAGGCCACCTGGAAGAGGTCGTCCTGCTCCTCGGCGCCGATGCCGCGGTACTTGGCGGCGATCCGGCGAGCCACGGGGATCAGGGTGCGGACGGCTCGCTCCCGGGCCGCGTCCCGCTCGCGCCCCGGCGGGAGCCTGCTGACCCGTCCGACGACCTCGTCGATCCGCAGGGACGTCAGCGCGCCGCCGGTCTCGTGCTTCCCCGGCGGGCGGAGGGTGGTCGGGGCGTTCATGTGAGCCTCTGAGCTGGAGGGGCCTGCTGGGCTGCACCATGGGTTTCCCGATTCCTTTGGCCTATGCAAAGATCACCCGCTCGACGAGGATCTCGGGTGGACCCGCGGATCGAACGGATGATTCCGGTTTGAGGTGCCGAACGGGGCCACGGACTCGGGGTCGCGGTGTCGGCGACCTCACTCGCCGCTGCGTCGGTCATGCTCCCGGGCGCGCGTCCTCACCGACCGAGTCACACGAACCCGCCCGCCCGGCCCCAGCACGGTCCTGTGGTCCGTCGCGACGGGCCCCCGCGGCGGCGGCCACTTCCCACCCGTATGCCCGAGCGGCGCGCGTGGTGCCGGGCGCGGTCACGACGGCCGCGGGACCGACCGTCGCCTCGCCGGCCGGCGACTTCATCCCTCCCGGGAACGTGCGCGCCCGTACGGCCGTGTCCGCGCCGGCGCACCGCTCGGGAGCGGCTTCGGACACGTCGTACCGGCGCACATCGCCACGCCGCTGTTCTGGCGGGTCTCCCTCGCCCGGCCGGCCGTTGCCGTTCTCGTCATCGCCTGACGGCCGGCTCGGCCGCCCGGGCCGGGGCGCGGCGGCCGTGGTCAGCCGGTCGATCAGGAACCGCCCCGCGATTGACGCCACCGGCGTGCGGATACCCAGCCGCGTTCCACCCCCCTTGGAGGCCACCATGACGAACGGAGACACGCGGTCGCGTGTGCTCGGCGGCGTACGCCTCATGCTGCTGTCCGGCCTGCTGCTCGCCGGCGTCGGCGCGATCGGCCGGCTCATCGGATGGGTGGCCCTGGCCTTGCTGCCGAGCAGACCGATCGGACCGGTCACGAACGGCAGGTCGTCCGGCAGCACCTCACGGCCCAGCAAGGCCTTGGCCACACCGGCACCCAGCAGCTCCGCGACCTCGACGAGCTCGCTCTCCGCGTGCGCCGCGCCCTGGCCGACGATCATGGCGACCTTCGTTCCGGCGTTGAGGACGTCCGCCGCCTTGCGCAGTTCGTCCGGGTCGGGCAGCAGGCGCGGGCGGCTCCAGCCGACGCTGGAGAACACCGACCCGTGCGCCTTCGGCGGCGACGGCTGGGCGTCCTCCTCCTGCACATCGCTCGGGATGACGACCGTCGCCACGGACCGCAGGGTCAGGGCGGTCTTGAACGCCCGGTCGACGACGTGCCGGGCCTGCCCGGGATGCACGATCATCTGGCAGAAGTCGGAGACGTCCGCGAAGAGCTGCGCGAGCGGGATCTCCTGCTGGTAGTGCGTGCCCAGGGAGAGCCGCTTCTGCTGGCCGACCACGGCGACCACCGGCTGGTGGTCCAGCTTCGCGTCGTACAGCCCGTTGAGCAGGTGAATGGCGCCAGGCCCCGAGGTCGCCGTGCAGCAGCCCACCTCGCCGGTGAACTTCGCGTGCGCGCACGCCATGAACGCGGCCATCTCCTCGTGCCGCGTCTGGATGAACTCCGGTTCCCCCTTGGCCCGGTCGAAGGCACCGAGCAGCCCGTTGATCCCGTCGCCGGGATAGCCGTACACCCGTCGGACGCCCCATTCGGTGAGGCGTTGCAGGACGAAGTCGGCGACTTGGGTCATGGGGGCTCCTGAACCGGGGGTGCGGTGGGTCGGCCCCGGGAGTTGCCCCGGCCCCTCGGACGTAAACCACGACGGCGTGGTCGGTGAGGCGGACATGTTTACCGACGGAGCAGGGTGGCTAACCCGCTCGGGTTCGTCACGGATGCCGGCTCGTCGGCACACCGCCTGGAGGGCGCACATGTCGAAGACGCACCCGGGGCTGGGGCGGGAAGAGGACACCTCCCGCAGCCCCCGCGTGCACACGGGTGACAGGATCAGGGACTACCTGACGACCACCGACCACAAGAAGATCGGCAATCTCTACCTCGTCACGTCGTTCGGCTTCTTCCTCGCCGCCGGTCTGATGGCGATGCTGATGCGCGCCGAACTGGCCCGGCCGGGACTTCAGGTCGTCTCCGCGCAGCAGTACAACCAGCTGTTCACGATCCACGGCACGATCATGATGCTGCTCTTCGCGACGCCCACCTTCACCGGCTTCGCGAACGCCGTCATGCCCCTCCAGATCGGGGCACCCGACGTGGCCTTCCCCCGGCTCAACGCCCTGACCTACTGGCTGTTCCTCTTCGGGGGCCTCACGGTTCTGTCCGGATTCCTGATCGGCAACGGTCCCGCCGATTTCGGCTGGTTCGCCTACTCCCCGCTGAACGACGGGGTGCACAGTCCCGGCCACGGCGGTGACGTGTGGGCGATGGGGCTCGTGCTCTCCGGTGTGAGCACCACGCTCGGGGGCGTCAATTTCATCGCGACGATCGTGTGTCTGCGCTGTCCGGGCATGACCTTGTTCCGGATGCCGATCTTCACCTGGAACGTGCTGTTCACCTCGATCCTCGTCCTGCTCGCCTTTCCTCCGTTCGCGGCCCTCCTGCTGGCCCTGATGGCCGACCGGCAGTACGGCGCGCACATCTTCGACTCGGCCACCGGCGGCGCCCTGCTGTGGCAGCACCTCTTCTGGTGGTTCGGCCATCCGGAGGTGTACATCGTGGCGCTGCCGTTCTTCGGCGTCGTCACGGAGATCCTCCCGGTGTTCAGCCGCAAGCCGGTGTTCGGCTACGTCGGCATGGTCGGAGCGACCATCGCGATCACCATGTTGTCGGCCTCCGTATGGGCCCACCACATGTTCGCCACGGGTGCGGTGTTCCTGCCGTTCTTCTCCTTCATGTCCTTCCTCATCGCCGTGCCCACCGGGGTGAAGTTCTTCAACTGGATCGGAACCATGTGGAGCGGCAGTCTCTCCTTCGAGACACCCATGCTCTGGGCACTCGGTTTCCTCGTCACCTTCCTTCTCGGGGGACTCAGCGGTGTCCTCATCGCCTCACCCGCTCTGGACTTCCATCTGACCGACACCTATTTCATCGTCGCCCACCTGCACTACGTCCTGTTCGGAACGATCGTCTTCGCCATGTTCGGCGGCTTCTACTTCTGGTGGCCCAAGCTGACGGGCCGCATGCTGGACGAGCGCATCGGCAAAATCCACTTCTGGACACTGTTCGTGGGCTTCCAGACCACGTTCCTCGTCCAGCACTGGCTGGGAGAGGGCGGGATGCCGCGGCGCTACGCCGACTACCTGGCCGCCGACGGTTTCACCGCCCTGAACACCGTGTCGTCGATCGGTGCCTTCCTGCTCGGGTTCTCCACCCTTCCCTTCCTCTACAACGTCTGGAAGACCGCCCGGTACGCGCCGATGGTGGGCATGGACGATCCCTGGGGATACGGCCGGTCACTCGAATGGGCCACCTCGTGTCCCCCGCCCCGGCACAACTTCACGGCGCTGCCCCGGGTCCGGTCCGACTCACCGGCCTTCGACCTGCACCACCCGGAGTTCAAGGAGCAACTGCCCCGGCAGGCGCACGGAGCCGTGGAGGCGACCCCCGACCCGGAAGGGAATCAGAGCGAATGAAGTCCGAGGCATACCTCTTCGCCGGCGTGGCCCTCTTCTTCCTGGTCACCGACGTCGCCTACATCTGGTTCGCCCGGGAGCCCGTCGGTATCGCGGCGCTGGGCGTCTCCTTCCTCATGGCGTCGGTGATCGCGTTCTTCTCGATGGTCAACCACCGGCGCAAGGGCTCTCGACCCGAGGACCGTACCGACGCGGAGATCCAGGAGCGCGGTGGCCGCATCGACTTCTTCCCCCCGCACAGCCGGCACCCGGTGGTGACCGCCGCCGGCGCCACGCTGGTCGCCAACGGGATCGTCTACGGAGACTGGCTGATCCTGATGGGCCTCGGCGTCCTCGGGCTCGGGGTCTTCGGCCTGGTCTTCCAGTACGGCGGACGCGAGAGCGAGTGAGGCGGGCGGCAACGGAGGCTCAGCCCCTCTCCTGCTCGTCCCCGACGCCGCCCGCCACTGGATCGGCGATGCGAGAGCTGACCTGGAGGCGTTCCTCCGCGGTGGCCGGCATGTCGACCCGGTCGCCGTAGTACCAGGAGCTGAAGGACGCCCGGATCCGGCTCCGCCACGGCGCCCGCCGCCCCGGGTGTTCCAGCGGCTGCGGGATGTCTCGCACCAGCAGCTTGTAGCGCTGCTCCGGACCCACGGGCTCATGCTGCTCGCTGATCCCGCCCGCCAGGTCCTGATACACCTCGCCGGTCTCCTCGCCCTCTTCCAGCAGTTGCCGGTCATGCCGTTGCAGGGCCAGGCAGACACGCTTGGTGACCAGGAAGGCAAGGACCGGCAGAACGAACAGCGCGACCCGGAAGATCCACGTCAGTACGTTGACGGAGACGCCGAACCAGACGGTCAGCACGTCGTTGCCCCCGGCCATGAGCAGCACCGCGTACCAGGCGATGCCCGCCACCCCGAGCCCGGTCCGGGTCGGCCGGTCCCGCGGCCGGTCGCACAGATGGTGCTCCACCATGTCACCGGTCACCCAGCGCTCGAAGAACGGATACATGTAGAGCAGCACGAACAGCAGGGCCGGCAGCACGACAGCGGGCAGCAGGACGTTCCACATGACCGTGTGCCCGGCGACGTTCCACTCGACGCCGGGCATCAGCCGAAGGGCTCCCTCGAGGAACCCGACGTACCAGTCGGGCTGGGCGTTGGTGGAGACCTGGTCGGGCACGTAGGGGCCGAAGAGCCAGACGGGGTTGATCTGTGCGAGTCCGCCCAGAAGCGCTGTGACGCCGGCGACCATCAGCGACAGCCCGGCCGACTTGGCGGTGAACGAGGGGAACATCGGCTGGCCGACGACGTTCCGGTTGGTCCTTCCGCGGCCGGCCCACTGCGTGTGCTTCAGATAGACCACCAGGATCAGATGCACGGTGATCAGCGCGAGCAGCGCACCGGGGACGAAGAGGACGTGGACGATGTACAGGCGCCGGTTCATCGCGGTACCGGGGAAGGAACCGCCCCACAGGAGGAAGCTCAGGTAGGTTCCGACGACCGGGATCGACAGGACGATGGAGTCGGCGGTGCGCAGGCCCGTACCGGACAGCAGGTCGTCCGGCAGCGAGTAGCCGCAGAAACCCTCCAGCAAGGACAGCAGGAACAGCGTCACGCCGATGCTCCAGTTCATCTCCCGGGGCCTGCGGAAGGCACCGGTGAAGAAGACCCTCAGCATGTGGACCCCGATGGCCGCCACGAAGACGAGCGCCGACCAGTGGTGCATCTGACGGATCAGCAGACCCCCGCGCACGTCGAAGCTGATGTGGAGGGTCGACTCGTACGCCTTCGAGACGAGCAGCCCCCGCAAGGGCTCATAGGAGCCGCTGTACGGCACCTTGGCGAGACTGGGCTCGAAGTAGAGCGTCAGGTAGCTCCCCGTCAGCACCAGGACGACGAAGCTGTAGAGCGCGATCTCCCCCAGCAGGAACGACCAGTGGTCGGGGAAGGCCTTGCGCAGCAGACGGGCGGACAGTTCCGACACGGGCGAGCGCCGGTCGGTCGCGACGTAGGCCCGGAACCCCGCCTGCCGTACCCATCCCCTCATCCGCTCCCTGCGCCGCCGTAGTAGCACGCCCGACCACTCCTCTTCCGCCCGGCCCTCGTGTGCGCCGCACGGCCCGACGGCTCGCACGACGGGCGCCCGGATACCCGAAGGCCGCGTTCCTCAACCAGCCCCGCCCTCGTGCCGGAATGAAACGGCGGCGTGGCGGGCATCCAGGACCGACACCTGCCGGTGACCACCGGTGCCTCACCTTCAGGGAGCTCGTGTGGGGAGTGACAGCGGCATCATCGAACAGCTCACGGCGGACCACCGCGCGATCCAGGACCTTCTCGACCGGGTGCGGTCCGCTCCGCCCGGCAGTGACCAGCGCGCGTCACTCGTGGCACAGGTCGGCGGCCGTCTGGTGAGCCATCTGGTGGCGGAGAAGGAGTGCCTGTACCCGCTGGTGCGCCGTTACGTCGTGGGCGGGGACCAGGGGGCGGACGAGCTGCTCGCCGTCGACGAGGACATCCAGCGGACACTGAAGTCCCTCGGGGCCGTCCCGGTGCACAGCGAGGAGTACGTGCGTCACTTGCTGGACCTCGTCTCGTGCGTCACCGAGCACGTGGTGGGACTGGAACAGCGGTTGTTCCCCCGGCTCCAGGCCGTGGGCCCCGCTGACGCCCTGCGCGACGCGGGCGCCGGGACACGTCGCACGGAAGCCGTCGGACCCACCCGGCCGCGCCCTGGCGCGCCCGGCTCGCCGGCCCTCACCAGGCTCACCTCCGCCGTCCTGGGCCCCTGGGACCGTCTGCGCGACCGGCTGGGACGCCGTGGCCTTTCGTGACCCCGCGGTCGCGAAGACACCCCCTCCCCCTCCGGCCCGCGCCCGCCACTCGTCGTGGGATGAACGCTGACCGAAACCCCGGCACAGAGCTTGAGGGCGCCTCCTGCTCAGGGCGGCGGCGGAGTCGGCGCGTCCGCGTCGAGGGCCGCCGCACGGAGGGCGGCTGCCACGCGGGTGACCGGGTCCGTCGGCGGATGGGGCAGTCGGGCCAGGAGCACGCGCCGCTGTTCCTGGGGCCCGCCGCGGACCGGGAGGACGCGGACACCCGGTGGTGCGGCGGCGGCGAGGGCGGGCGGTACGGTGGTCAGCCCGCAGCCCGCGGCCACGAGGTGGAGCTTGGCGAGCCAGTCGCGCGCGGTGTGGGCGATCTCCGGCCGCTCGTCCAGTCCCGGCCACACGCCCATCAGCTGGTCCTCGCCCGCGGAGGACCCCGCGATCCAGCGTTGCCCGCGCAGGTCGGCAACGTCGACGAAGTCGCCGCGGGCCAGCGGATGGCCGGCGGGCACCGCCAGACACAGCGCGCGTTCGGTGAGGGTCCGCACGACGAGCGGGGGCGACTCGGCGTCCGGCGGCCGGAACGGCGGCGCGGACGCGAGCAGGGCCAGGTCGAGGCTGCCGGCCCGCAGGGCGCGGACCAGCGCCGGGGTGCTGCCCTCCCGGCCGACGACCCGCAGGCCGGGGTCGGTGCGGCGCAGTGCCGTGAGGGCGCGCGGCAGCAGGACGGCGCCGGCGCTCGGGAACCAGCCCAGGCGGACCGTCCCGGCCTGCCCGGGCAGGCCCGACAACTCCCTGGCGGTCGCGTCGATCTCGTCCAGTACGACCGTCGCCCGGCGCATGACGACACGGCCGGCCGCGGTGAGCCGTACGCCGTCGCGCCGCCGTTCCAGCAGCTCGGCGCCCGCCGCCCGTTCGAGCGCGGCGATCTGCCGTGACACCGCGGACTGGGTGTAGCCCAGCGACGCCGCGGCGGCGGTGAAGGTCCCCCGCTCGGCGACGGCCCGCAGGACGCGCAGCGCGGTGAGTGACACATCCGTGAAGTCCATGATGGTTCCGCATGCTAGCCCTGTATGACTTTCGCCGGGCTCATGGACACATCGGTCTGACGTATGACTACGGCGTTCTCGGTGTGGCGGTGTCAGGTCCCGGGGCGGGCCGCCGGAACGCCGCCGGTGCGCAGCAGGGTCAACGTCGTGTCGAGCGCCGCTTCCAGGTGTCCGATGGCGCCGGTGGACATCAGGATGGTCACGCCGCCCTGCACCGCGGCGACGAGGGCGGCCGCCGTCCGGTCGGCGTCCAGCCGCCGGTCGACCTCGCCGCTGTCCTGCATGTGCCGGATGCCGGTGCGCAGGGCTGACTGCCACTGGCTGATCAACTGGCCCGTGAGTGCCTGCGCGGCCGGGGTGGTGCGGCCCAGTTCGGTGATCAGCACGCCGAGCGGGCAGTTGACGCCCTGCTGCTCGTACCGCCGTACGACCGCGTCGCGCCATGCCTGCCAGGCCGCCCACGTGGTCAGGTCGCCGAGGTGTGGTTCCTGGTCCTCCAGGACGCGTTCGGCCTCGCGGGCGGCCACCGCCAGCAGCAACTCCTCCTTTCCGCCGGGGAAGTAGTGGAAGATCTGGCTCTTGCTGGTCCCGGTGCGGGCCCGGATGTCGTCGAGTGTCGTCCCGGCGGCGCCCCGCTCGCGGATCTCCTCGGCCGCGCCCTCCACGATGCGGCGCCGGGTGGCCATGCCCTTGGGGGTCAGCCGCGGTGCGGTCCCGCCATGCATGCTCACGTACTCTCCTCCACTCCCCGCTCTGGACTTACGGGTCCATTTTAGGCGAGGGAGCGTCGCGCCGCCTTCTTCGGGCACCGCCCTGTCAACACTCCCGTAAAGTCCTCGGGTTGGCGTGACGGAGAGGCGGGCGGGGACGTGGCACCCAGGGCAGTGACGCGGGAGCGGTTGGCGGGTGCGGCACGGGCCGCGCTGGGTGGCGGGCGACGGCTGGAGGCGGTCGAGCGGGTCGCGGGCGGCAGCAAGAAGGGCGTGTACCGGCTGGTGATGGACGACGCGTCGACGGCGGTCGCCTATGTGTGGGACGACGACGAGAACTACTGGCCGGCGGCCCCGGGCGACGACGACCTCACCGACCCGTTCTCACCCGGTCTCGGACTGGACCTGTTCGAGGCCGCCCACGCGCGGCTGGACGCGCTCGGCGTCCGTGTCCCGGCGATCCGCCTGGTCGAGCGGGCCGGCGTCCGCGGTCCGTCCGATCTCGCGGTCGTGGAGGACGTCCGGGGGGAGAACCTGCGGGACCTCGTCGCGCGCGACCCACGCGCCGCCGCCCCGGTCCTGGACCGGCTCGGGGAGGCACTGGGGGCGATGCGGCGCCACCGTGCCTGCGATTACGGCAAAGTGGCCGTGGTCGACGGCTCAGGGGCGTCACGCGGGACGTCGTGCGAGGGGGTCGTCCTCGCCCGCGCGCTGCGGGACCTCGCGGAGGCCGCCTCGCGGGATCCGCGGATCGGCGCGGCCCGCGTCCGGCTGGAGGAGCGGCTGCGGGACCTGGCGGGCGCGGTGCGGCCCCGTGAGCGGTACTCGGTCGTGCACGGCGAGCTGGGACCCGACCACGTGCTGGTCGACGCGGACGGCCGTCCCGTGCTGATCGACATCGAGGGCACGATGTACTTCGACGTCGAATGGGAGCACGTCTTCCTGCGGATCCGCCTGGGCGACGCGTACGGTCCGCTGGCGGTGGCCGGCCTGGACGAGGACCGGCTCGCGCTCTACCTGCTGGCGCAGCGGCTCTCGCTGACGGCGGGGCCGCTGCGGCTGCTCGACGGGGAGTTTCCCGACCGGGCGGCGATGGCGGGCATCGCCGAGCACAACCTGCGAGCGGCGCTCGACCTGTGCTGACCCCCCGACGCCGCTCCAGGGCAACCGGCGCGACGGTGGTCGGTGCCCCCGGTTACCCTGGTCACCAGCGGCGGCCCGGACCAGGCGGTCGCGCGGCGGTGGGGCTCGCCGCACCCCGAACCGCGGCATCGACGCCGCCGACAGTCCCTGCTTGTGAGCGCCCTCGCCCGCATGCCGGGCGGCCGCACGAGTAGGAGACGCGCGTCCATGACAGCTCCCCGCGATCAGATCACGGAGCCCACGGTTTCCGGCGTCGGTCCGTCCGCGCCCACGTGGCGCCGCGGACTCGCCGACGGGCAGGCGCCCGTGATCACGGTGGTGGCGGCGGGCGGCGCGGTGGGGGCCGTGGCCCGTTACGGCGCCTCCCTGCTGTGGCCGACCGCCGCAGGCGCCTTCCCGTGGACCACCCTCGTGGTGAACGCGACCGGCTGCGCGGTGATCGGGGTCTTCATGGTCGTCATCACGGACGTGTGGGCCGCGCACCGGCTGGTACGCCCCTTCTTCGGCACCGGCGTCCTGGGCGGCTTCACCACCTTCTCCACCTACAGCGTCGACATCCAGCAGCTCGTGCAGGGCGGTCACGCCCGCACCGGCCTGGCCTACCTGGCCGCCACCCTGCTCGCCGCGCTCGCGGCCGTGTGGCTCGCGGCAGCGGCGACCCGGCGCCTGATCTCGCGCAGGAGGACGAAGTGACCCGGTTGCACGGCTCCGCGCTGCGCCTGACCATCTTCGTCGGCGAGGGCGACACCTTCCGTCACAAGCCGCTCTACGGCGAGATCATCCACCGCGCCCACAAGGCCGGGCTGGCCGGCGCGAGCGCGTTCAAGGGCATCGAGGGCTACGGCGCCTCCTCCCTGATCCACACCAGCCGCCTGCTGTCGCTCAGCGAGGACCTGCCCGTGGCGATCGTCATCGTGGACGACGCGGCCCGTGTCCGCGCCTTCCTGCCCCAACTGGACGACCTGGTCACGGAGGGGCTGGTGATCCTCGACGAGTGCGAGGTCATCCGCTACGTCGGACGCCACGGGGAGAAGCGGGCGAAGTGAACTGGCTCCTCGTCATCGCCGGTGCCGTGGTCGGAGCGCCGCTGCGGTACCTGACCGACCGCGCCGTGCAGGCCCGGCACGACACCGTCCTGCCCTGGGGCACCTTCGTCGTCAACGTGACCGGCTGCCTGGTCCTGGGGCTGCTGTCCGGCGCCGTCACCTACGGCGCCGCCTCCCACTCGGTGCAACTGCTGGTCGGCACCGGGTTCTGCGGAGCGCTGTCCACCTACTCGACCTTCTCCTACGAGACGCTGCGGCTGGCCGAGGCCGGCGCCAGGTTCTTCGCCGCCGCCAACGTGGTCGCCAGCGTGGTCACCGGCCTCGGCGCCGCGTTCATCGGCACCGCCGTCGCCCAGGCGATGTGGGCCTGAACGCGACGGGCGGACGGGGCGGTCAGGTCGCCCGGGGCCAGGTGCGCAGCGAGGCGGCGATCGCCGGCGCGGTGCACAGGGGGTCCCGCAGGGCCACGGCGTCGTCGTGGGCGGGCTCGGGCGCGCTGCGCCTGGAGGTGGCGGGAGCCAACGGCACGCCCACCACAGCCGCCGTGAAGTCGCTCGTCGGCGCCTACGCCCAGGGGGCGGGCCCGCGCGTCGGCACCGAGGACGTCCGGCCGCCGGCCCACCACGACGCCCGCGGGCCGGCCGGCTTCCACCTGGCCTTCGGCGTCACCCTGGCCGGGTTCGTGCTCGGCTCGAACGCCGTCGCCCTGGCCGGTCTCCTCCGTCTGCGCCACCGGCCGTGGCCGCTGACCGGCGCCTGCGCGGCCATCGGCACCGGCACCGCGATCATCGCGGGGCCGGTTCCGGGAGCGGTGCCGGCACCGGTCGTCCCGCTGGTCACCACCCTCGCCCTGCCGGCGGCGGCTGCCGCCTCCACCACCGCACTGCTCGGCCCCTACCTCGGCCCCGTCGGGCTCCCGGCAACGCCACCAGTGGCGCCACCATCGGGGAGGACCTGCTGACCGCCGCGTCCCGGGCCGTCTGCGCACCGCTGCCACCCGGCGCCGCCGTCCGCGCCATCGCCGATCTCAGCCACTTCCATGGCGCGCACGCGGCGGGACCCGTCATGACGCCGGCCCTGTGGGCCGGCGTCATGACGGGTCTCCTCATCCCGCGTGGCCGCCTGCACCGGCGGCGCGCCCCCGCGACCGCCTGACCCCGCCGCCCCTCCCCGAGCAGCTCTTCGCCGCCGGGTGGGGGGTGTGCCTCCCCGGTGGCGTCGACGCGGACACGGCTGCCGAACTCGCCCGTGCCGCGCGCCGACTCTGCCCCTGCTCCAAGGCCACCCTCGGCAACATCCCCGTCACCATCAACGCCGTCGCGGTCTGACCCAGGAGGCCGGTCGCCTCCCGCCGGACCGCGCATCCCGCATGAACGGAGAGAGAACAGAGATGCCGGACATCACCGCACTACGCACGACGCGCTACCCGCTGGCAGCCGGAGCCACCGCTGTCGTCGCGAAGCCGGCCGCGAACGTCTTCGTCCGGGGAGGCCGACCTGGGTGAGCCGGGCATCAGCGTGGGCGATCAGCGGAGCGTGCACGAGGACCTCTGCCGCGACGGCGAGCAGGTGGGCGACCACAGTGCGGTCCGCACCCACACCCGGGGCAGCCCGGCCCCCCAGCGCACCGGCACCTTCGCGCTTCCCGAGGGCAGTTCGCCGTGCAAGCGCTGCTGCGGCTGAGGCGCACGGGGCCGGCTCGGGTGAGAGAGGGCGGTGCACATGAGCCGATACACATGACACCGGTACACATGGCAAAGGCAAGGAGGTCATCCACTCCTTGCCACTCTCAACATATAGCACACAGGGGGCCTTGCGGCAAGGCCCCGGTGGTGTTGCAGAATCTCCGGCCTCGACCAGAAATTGCGGAAATGGGGGACCTTGATGATCGACGTGCTCGTGGTCGGCGGTGGACCGACCGGCTTGATGCTGGCCTGCGAACTGCGGCTGCACGGCGTACACGTGGTGGTGCTGGAGAAGTTGGCCGAGCCGACCCAGGAGTCCCGCGGGCGCGGCCTGCACGCGCGCAGCGTGGAGATCATGGACCAGCGCGGCCTGCTCGACCGGTTCCTGGCGGCCGGTGAGAAGTTCCGCGTCGGCGGGCTCTTCGGCGGTGTCATGAAGCCGTGGCCGGAACTGCTGGACACGGCTCATCCGTACGGCCTCGCCATCTCGCAGCAGGCCACCGAGCGGCTGCTGAACGAGCGTGCCCTGGAAGCCGGTGCCGAGATCCGGCGCGGCCACGAGGTGGTCGGGCTGAGCCAGGACGCGGAGGGGGTGACGGCCGAACTGGCGGACGGCACGCGGCTGCGCTCGCGGTACCTCGTCGGGTGTGACGGCGGTCGCAGTACGGTGCGCAGGCTGCTCGGCGTCGGCTTCCCCGGTGAGCCCTCCAGGATCGAGACGCTGCTGGGTGACATGGAGGTGACCGAGGATCCGGCGACGATCGCCGCCGTCGTCGAGGAGGTCCGCAAGACCCAGCTCCGGTTCGGCGCCATTCCCGACGTGGACGGGAAGAAGGGGGTGTACCGCATCGGCGTCCCCGCCGACGGGGTGGCCGAGGACCGTACGACCGCGCCGACCCTGGAGGAGTTCACGGCACGGCTGCGGGCGGTCGCGGGCACCGACTTCGGGGCGCACTCCCCGCGTTGGCTGTCCCGGTTCGGTGACGCCACCCGGCAGGCCGAGCGCTACCGGGTCGGCCGGGTGCTGCTGGCCGGCGACGCGGCGCACATCCACCCGCCGACCGGGGGGCAGGGGCTCAACCTGGGCGTCCAGGACGCGTTCAACCTCGGCTGGAAGCTGGCCGCCGAGGTGGCCGGCTGGGCGCCGGAGGGCCTGCTGGACAGCTACCACGCCGAACGGCATCCGGTGGGCGCCGCCGTACTGGACAACACCCGTGCGCAGATGACGCTGCTGGGGACCGATCCGGGTGCGACCGCGCTGCGGGAACTGTTCGGCAGGCTCATGGACTTCGAGGAGGTGAACCGGTACGTCACCGGGATCATCACCGCGGTCGACGTCCGCTACGACCTCGGGGAGGGGCATGACCTGCTCGGCCGGCGTCTGCGGGACGTCCAGCTGAAGCGGGGCCGCCTCTATGGGCTGTTGCACGGCGGCCGTGGACTGCTGCTGGACCAGACCGGCCGGCTCTCGGCGGCGGGCTGGACGGACCGGGTCGACCACGTCGCCGACGTCAGCGAGGAACTTCAGGCGCCCGCGGTGCTGCTGCGGCCGGACGGCCATGTGGCCTGGGTCGGCGAGGACCAGCGGGAGTTGCACGACCACCTGTCCCGGTGGTTCGGCGCCGCCGTGGGGCAGTGAACGGGCGGGTGCGGTCACCGGCGCGTACGGCGCCGTACGGCAACACCCGCCCCTCGGGGTCAGCGGTCGACGAAGGTGAGGCTGGTCGCGTCGTAACGGCTGCCCGCGATGTGCTCGGGCGGGGCCGCGGCCTCGATCGCGGCGATGTCCTCGGCGGACAGCCCGACGTCCAGCGCCGCGAGGTTCTCGTCCAGGTAACGCTGCCGCCGGGTGCCGGGGATCGGCACCACGTCGTCGCCCCGGTGCTGCAACCAGGCCAGGGCGAGCTGGCCGGCCGTGACGGACTTGGCGGCGGCCAGCTCGTCCAGCTTCGCGACGATCGCCAGGTTCCGTTCGAGGTTGCCGTCGGCGAACCGCGGCTGGCTGCGCCGTACGTCGGTCTCCGCCAGCCCGTCGACCGAGCTGTAGCGGCCGGTCAGGAAGCCGCGCCCGAGCGGCGAGAAGGGGACCAGGCCGATGCCGAGTTCACGGCAGACCGGGACGGTCTCCGCCTCCAGGTCCCGGGTCCACAGCGACCACTCGCTCTGCAACGCGGAGATCGGATGGACCGCGTGCGCCCGCCGGATGGTCCCCGCGCCGGCCTCGGACAGCCCCAGGTACCGCACCTTGCCGGCCCGCACCAGCTCGGCCATGGCCCCGACGGTCTCCTCGATCGGTACCCGCGGATCGACCCGGTGCTGGTAGTAGAGGTCGATGTGGTCGACCCCGAGCCGGCGCAGGGAGGCGTCGCACGCCTGGCGCACATAGGCGGCGTCGCCGCGGATCAGCGTGGGCTCGCCCAGGCGGTTGGCGAAGCCGAACTTGGTCGCCAGCACCACTTCGTCGCGCCGCCCGGCGACGGCTCGCCCGATCAGCTCCTCGTTGTGCCCGGCGCCGTAGAAGTCGGCGGTGTCGAGGAGGGTGACGCCGAGGTCCAGGGCGTGGTGCAGCGTCGCGATCGACTGCGCGTCGTCCGAGGCGCCGTACCCGTGGCTCATGCCCATGCAGCCGAGCCCCTGCGCGGAGACCGCCAGTTCGCCCAGGTACCGGGTGGGGACGTCGGTCATGCTGCTGCCTCCTGCGCTCGTCGGACCGTTCACCCGGGACGCTAGGCATTGGAGTGCGCTCCATGTCAAACGACGGCCGGCCGTGGTGGCCGAGGCCCTCATCCGGCGGGACACCGCCAGGCGCGCCCCGGCCCCGGGTCACACGGCATGACAGGACGCCTGCGGTTGCGGCAGCCAGTCGCGGGCCGGGTCGTACTCCAGCCACCGGCTGCGCCCCGCCCGCGCGGCGCAGGCGGCGATGAGGTCGTGCAGCCCCGGGTGGCCGGTGCCGGTGCGCCACACCAGTGACCAGGCGTACAGCGGCGTGGGGTGGACGAGCGTACGGAGCGCGGCCCGGGGACGTCCGGCAGGGGCACGTCGGCGGGGAGCAGCGAGAAGCGACGCGGCCCGGCCGCCACCTCGGCGAGGAAGGGGGCGAGGCCGAGGTTGACGCTCGTGGCCCTGTTCCGGATCGCGAACCGGTCGGCGAACTGGTGGAGGAAGTCCAGGCGGTCCAGCGGACCGGGCGCCCACAGCACGGCGTCGCGCAACTGGTCCGGCCGCAGGTCCGGTTCGGCCGCGAGGGGATGGTCCGCGCCGAGGACGGCGTCCACCGGTTCGAGGCGGACCAGGCGGTGTGCCAGTCCGGTGTGCAGCGGGGGGTGGACCCGGCCGAAGCCCGCGTCGATGTCGCCGTGCAGCAGCGCCGCCGTCACCGACGGAAGATCACGCCCGTGGCCCAGCACCAACCCGCCGACGTGCCCGGCCGGTTCGGCGTCTCCGGCCCGCTCGACGGGCGCGACCCGTTCGGCGTGCCCGGTGGGAATGACCCGGCCCGGGGAGCGCGGTCAGCGCAGGCCCAGGCAGGTGGCCTCCGGGTGCTCTCCCAGGACGTCCCGCCAGGGCTTCGGCAGCATGCCGAGCCGGGCGCCGGGGCCCTGGGTCCCAGTAGGCGCGGATACCGGTGGCGGCCCGGCGCCGGTCCGGCGTGCCGAGCCCGCCCGGCAGCCGGCGCCCGGCCTCCTCCGGTACGACCTGCCAGACCCCACGGTGCTCCCAGCCGACGATGCCCAGACCGTCGAAGACGACGTGCGGCAGCGCCAGGGACACCCGTCGGCCGGGCGGTGCCGGCTCACCGGCCGCGGCGGTGTGCACGTCCGGCCAGGCCGGGAGCCGGCGGTGCACAGCGCGTGCGCCCACGGCGTGGAGCGAGGGCCGCCGAAGAGGCAGCTCTCCGGTTCGTACACCCCGGGCACGGGCCGCGCCCAGGAGTGGCCCTGCCGACCCGGGTCCGGTCGGCGCAGCAGAGCGGCGCGCAGGTCCTCCGCCCCGGACGGCTCCGCCGCGCGGAACCGCACGCACACGTCGAGCTGCACCCGCCCGGCCTCGGGTGCGTGCGCGCGCAGGGCCGGGAGTCCGGCCGTCAGGAAGGTCCGGCGGGCGTCCGCGCAACCGGCGTCGTGCGCCGCGAGGGGAACGGTGCCCGGCGACTCGGCACGCGCGCCCTCCAGGCAGTCGGCCGGCAGACGCTCGACCCGCACCATGGGGCCTCCTCACCGGGAAGGGAAGACCACCCCTGTGATGACCGCCCCTGTGATGACCGCCCGGCAAGCCGCCCCACAGCGCAACATCAATGGGTCATATGACCCACAGACGTACGCGTGAGGTATGCCGCGTTCCCCGACCGACCGGTCAACGCGCCACTCCCCCACCGGCGCCGCGCCGGCGGCGCTCAGAGGGTGTCGTAGATGACGGCCAGCTCCCTGAGGACCGCCGCGCCCGCCTGAAGCGCCTCTACGTCGAGGGTCGCCAGCCGTGTGTCCAGGGCCGCGGCGAGCAACCGCTCGCGCTCGCGATGCCTGCGCACCCCGGAGTCCGTGAGCGACACGAGGACCGAACGCCGGTCTCCGTGGGGGCGTTCACGGGTGACGTAGCCCGCCTGCTCCAGGCCGTTCACCAGCTGGGTCGCGGCGGCGCTGGTGGTCTCCGCGGCCTGAGCGAGCTCCTTGACCGGCAGCGGCCCGCGCTCGGCCAGCACCCGCAGCGCCCGGGCGTGGGTGAGCGACAGCGCCCCCGGCACCCGGGTCGCCCTCCCCCGGAGGCGGGCGTCGGCGGCGCTGAGGCTGTAGGCGGCACGGGCGACGGCCTCCAGGGCGGCGAGCCGCTCCTGCGCCGCATCGGGTGTCTCGCTCACCGGACTCCTCGGTCATCGACGTCGTCTGCTTGACAGCAGATTAGCATAAGTACTTAATGAGTAAGTACTTATCGAAAGCTGGCCGCCAGTAGTCGCCAGAGGCGCTCGTCAGCCGGCAGACACGGAGAGGAACCCACCATGACCGTCCGTTCCGCGGGGCAGAGCTGGGCCCTGGACATCGCCCTCGCACAGGGCGGCTTCGATGCCCTGCACCCCGCCGCCAAGGGCACCATGGAGCAGCTGGGACACGACCACACCGGCTTCGACAAGGTGTTCGCCCAGGTCAAGAGCGGCGCCATGCTGCCGAAGGCGTGGGCCGTCGTCGCCCGGCAGGCGCAGGAGCGCGCGCAGCACCACGAGGCCAACGGCTTCCCGCAGACCGCCGCGGACCTGTATGTCCGCGCCGCGGTGATGTGGGGCCGGGCCCAGTACTCGGTCTTCGACGCGGACGACCCCCGCAAGGCCCGCTACCGCGAGCGCTGCAACCACTGCGTGGCCCGGCTGGGCGAGCTGCGGGGGAACCGGGTACGCCGCGTGGTGCTGGACTTCGAGGGCAAGCACATCCACGGCCTGCTGCACCTGCCGGCGGGCCCGGTGCGCGACGCCCCGGCCGTCATCCTCGGCCCAGGCATGGACATGATCAAGGAGGACTACCTCCACGCCGCGGAGCGCTACTACACCTCACGCGGCATGGTCGCACTGTCCATCGAGGGCCCCGGCCAGGGCGAGTCCCGCGCCGCCGGACTGACCGTCGGCCTGACGAACTACGAGAGGGCCGTCAGCCGCTTCATCGACCACCTGGCGGACCTGGAGGAGGTCGACGCCTCCCGCATCGGCATGTTCGGCATCAGCATGAGCGGCTACTGGGGGCTGCGGGCCGCCGCCACCGACCCCCGGCTGGCGGCCCTGGCCGCCTTCGAAGGCGTCACCGGCGACTTCGAGACGATCTTCAACAGGGCCCAGCCCACGTTCAAGAACAACTACATGTACATGGCCGGGTACACGGACGAGGACCGCTTCGACACGGAACTCGCGCAGCGGATGCCCCTGGGCGACCTCGTCGCCGGCATCACCTGCCCCGTCCTGATGGGGATCGGCGAGTTCGACGAACTGACCCCGCTCGACCAGGCGCTGGCCTCCTACGAGCGGGTGCGCGCCCCGAAGGAGATGCGGGTCTACGAGAACGAGTTCCATCCCCTGGGCGGCGTGGCGGCGGAGGTCTTCCGTTTTGGCGCCGAGTGGGTGGAGCGGGCCCTGTCCGGCGAGTTGTCGGCAGCCGGCCGGGACGTACGCCACTACGTGCACGCCGACGGACGCACCACGGACGGTACGGCGGAGCCGGGTTGGTGGCGGTGACCCCTGGGACCCGCCGTACGACGGGGTGACCGCCCGCGCCTACCCCTGCGCCCCGGCCTCCCCCCGGCGCCGTTCGAGTTCGGCGTACCGGGCGCGCATGGTGGCACCGGCCGCCGGCCCCGCCGCGAAGACGAACGCCTCGCTGTCGTCGAGGTTCCGCCCGGTGTGCCGGTCCACCACGACCGGCTCGGCCTCCTCCCCGGTCTGCGCGTCGACCAGGATCATGGTCCGTTCCTCCGGCGGCAGGTGCTGGTTCCCCCAGGCCGCCAGCGCGACGATCACCCCTCGACGGCGACCTCGTCAGCCGCCTCACCATCTCCCCCTGACATCCCGCAGCCGGGGCACGCGCGCGTGCCCGCCGACGCCGAAGGGGCCGGCGCACCTGGGCTCCCCCGCCGCGTCACATCGCCGGCGTGTCCGCGCGAACCCGCACCGCACGACGCGACGGCCCCCGCCCCCGGACGTGTCCCGGGACGAGGGCCGTACGCATGCCCGCCGCCGTGCGGCCCGCTACGAGGCCGTTCGGGCCGGTACGCGCAGCCGGACCGGGATGTCCGGCACCCAGTACGGACCGTCGGTGGTCAGGGTCAGGGACGCCGTCCAGTCGCCGGGCCGGGTCAGCCGGCGCGGGTCGAGGGTCACCGTGAACGTCGCGCTCCGCCCGGGCCGGAGCGTCAGGCGGTGCGGGTTCGCGGTCAGCCAGGGGACGTCCGTCTCGGTGCGGTCGTATCCGGGCAGCACGTCCACGGTGGACACGGGGACGGGGAACCGTGGCTCGCCGCTGCCGCCCACCCGGTACAGGCCGGGTGCACCGCCGCCCCGGTAGACGGCGGCCGGGGCGTCCGGCAGCCGCTTCCAGGCGTCCGTCCCGGGGTCGTAGGCGTACCCCTGCGCGGTGAGCACCCGGTTGGGGCCGACCCGCTTGAATCCGCCGGAGACGAGGAGCTGTCCGTTGGCGGTGGCGTACGCGCCGGTCGCCAGGCCGACCGGCATGGCGGCGATGGGCTGCCAGCTGTCGGAGGCCGGGTCGTAGACGTAGCCGGCGCCGGTCTCCACGTAGTCGTGGACGCCGCCCGCGCAGTACAGCCTGCCGTCGACGGCGCCGCAGTTGGCCCAGCTGATGGTCTGCGGGTAGGCGGCGGCCCGGGACCAGGACCGCGCGCCCGGGTCGTAGGCGTACACGGTGTCCGAACAGTCGGTGTTCGTGCAGCCGCCGACGACGTAGAGCCGCCCGTCGAGCACGGCGCTCGCCGCGCCGTAGCGCCCCTCGGGGATGTCCGGGCCCTTCGACCAGCGGCCGGTGGCCGCGTCGAAGACCTGGGTGGTCCGGCTGACGGTCTCCTGGGGGCCCCAGCCGCCCACGGTGTACAGGCGGCTGCCGATGAATCCGTGCGCGGTGGCCTGCCGGGGCTCGGGCGCGGCCGGGCCCCGCTGCCAGGCGCCGGTGGCGGGGTCGTACACGTACAGGTCGGCGATGGGTTCCTGGCCGTCGGAGCCGAGGGCGGAGTAGAGCCTGCCCCGGTAGGTGCCGACCGCGTTGTCCATCACGGGGACGGGCAGGTCGGGCAGCGCGCGCCAGGCGGTGCCCGGGGCCGGGGACCCCGGCGCGGTGCCGGTGCGCTCGCCGACGCGGAGCCGGATCGGCGCGGTGCCGGTGTTCCGCACCGTCACCTTCCGCACCACGGTGGCCCGTCGGGAGGTGGCGTCGATCCGCCCCGGACGGACCGTCAGCCGGCCCGCCTTCAGGACGAACGAGGCCTCGGTGACCCGGTCGGCGGGCACCTGGACGGTGCGGGTGGCCGTGACGTACGACGGTTTGGCCGCCGTCGCCGTGGTGGACCGGCCGGAGCCGGGCACGAACAGCCGGTAGGCGCCGTCGCCGAGGCGCGGGTCACCGGTCGTGGCGACCGTCGGCGCGGCCGGCCCGTCCGCCGCGCCGGTGTGTACGACGGATCCGATCAGCCCCTTCCCGGTGTTCGCGTCGGTGACGGTGCCGGTGAGGACGCCGCCGGGCACGGGCGTCGCGACCCGTTCGGTGACCGTGACGTCGTCCACCGCCCAGAACAGGCTGGGTCCGCTGAAGTGGAACCGCACCCGCACCGCGCGCTCGCCGGCGTAGGCGGTCAGCGGGATCTCCACCCGGCCGCTCGTCCACAGCTGGTCCTGGTGCCACACCGTGGTCCAGGTCCGGCCGTCGTCGGCGCTGACCTGCACCTCGCCCTGCTGCTCCGCGGAGCCCTCGTAGTCCGTGTCGAAGCTGAGCGCCGGGTCTCCGGCGCGGCCGAAGTCGTAGGCGGGGCTGAGCAGGGAGGTGTCCAGGGAGCTCCCGGCGTGGTCGGCGTCGGCGACGGCGAAGCCGCCGGAACCGCCGGTGGTGTTGCCCCGGCCGCCGGGGTCGTCGAACGTCCAGCCCGGGGTGCCGCTCACGCTCCAGCCGGCGGGCGGCCCGGAGGTGCCGTCGAACGTCTCGCTGCCGACGGTGTCCGCCTTCACGGTGTACGCCGGGTCGTCCTCGGCCCAGGTGTCCACGGGCAGGGCCAGGCCCACGGTGAGGTCCGTGGTGCCGACGGCCACCTCGCGCTCCAGGGACTGGTAGGCGCTGTCGTCGCTGACCACGCGCAGGGTGTACGTGTGGTCCTCGGGGAGGTCGAGGCGGTAGGCGCCGGTGACCGGGTCGGACCACACCGGGGCGCCCGGCACCCCGGCCACCGTGATCCGCGCGTGCAGCGGCCAGCCGTGCCCGGAACCGTCGGTGACGGTGCCGGAGATCCGGTGGGTGGCGAGCTTGCGCAGGCCGAGATCCCCGCTCGCGGTGCCGCCGTCGGTGAGGTGGACGCCCGGCAGGGTGCCCGGCGCGTATCCGTAGGCCGTCACCCGGACGTCGTGGTCACCGGCGGGCAGCGGCAGGGTGTAGCGGCCGTGGGCGTCGGTGGTCGTGCTGTACGGGCCGGCCGTCACCTCGGCCGCCGCGACGCCCGCGCCCGAGCCCGCGTCGGTGACCGTGCCGGTCAGCGTGCCGTGCGGGCCCATCGTGAAGGCCGACAGGCCGTCGGGGGTGCCGAGGCCGGTGGGGCCGTCGTAGCCCGGACCCGCGGTGCACAGGTAGGCCGGCGCGCAGGTCCCGTTGGCTCCCGTGGTCACGTCGTGCAGTCCCCGGCCGCCGGTGGCGTACGGGTAGACGGCGGGCCGGGAGCCCGCCGCCGGGGTGCCCGCGTTCGCGTACACGCCGGCGATGATCGGCGCCGAGGCGCTGGTGCCGCCCGCCACGCCCCAGCCGCCGGTGTCGCCGTAGCTGTCGTACACGGCGACACCCGTGTCCGGGTCGGCCACCGCGGAGACGTCGGCGACGGTACGTCCAGGGCAGCCGGTGTCCCGCTGGAACGCCGGCTTGGGCTCGTACCGGGAGCAGCCGGAGCCCGTTCCACCGCCGTCGTGGTCCCACACCGACTCCGACCAGCCGCGCGCGGTGGCCGGGTCCTTGGTGAGCGTGGTGCCGCCGACCGCGGTCACGTGCGGGGAGGCGGCCGGGTACGCCACGCCGTACCCGTAGTCGCCGGAGGAGGCGACGACGGCCACGCCCGGGTGGTCGTAGTGGACGTCGGCCGCCGACTCCGCCGGGTCCTCCGGGAAGAAGGTGTAGTTGGAGCCGTAGGAGTTGGAGACGTACTTCGCGCCGAGCGCGACCGCCTGGTCCACGGCCGCGCCCAGGTCGTCGATCGTGGCGGTGTCCGCCTCGACCAGCAGGATGCGGGCCCTCGGCGCCACCGCGGAGACCATGTCCAGGTCGAGGGAGATCTCGGTCGCCCAGCCGGGGTCGGGGTCCGGGTAGTGGGCGCCGCCGCGCTGGTCGGTCTTGGTGAAGCAGCCGTTGGCGGTGGTGCAGGGCGGCAGCCCGTACTGGGCGCGGTAGACGGCGAGATCGGCCTCGGCGTTCGGGTTGTCGAAGGCGTCGACCACGGCGATGGTGGCGCCCGCGCCGCCGTCCGCGGGGAGGTCGTAGGCACCGCGCAGGTCGGCGGGCCCGTAGCCCTGGGGGTCGTCATCGGCGCCGCGCAGCTTCTGACGGTCCGTCACATCCGTGCGGAGCAGCCCGAAGCAGGTGAACTCGTGCGGCCTGGGCGGGCCGCAGAGCGGTCGTACGTGGTCCCGTGAGGTCTGCGTGGCGTGTGCCGCGGGCCGGTCCCCGGTCTCCGCGCGGGCGGGGGCCGGGGCGGCGAGGGCCGTCAGTAAGGCGGTGGCCAGGGCGGCCGCGCAGGCGGCCAGGCGTCTGCGCCGGCGGGGCGCGGCGCTCGGGGACACGAGCAGGGATATGGGCAACTCAACTCCTGTGGCATAGGCGGCGATCGGACGCGCCGCCCGGCACACGTTAGTTGAGCTGTGAAGGAGTCTCTGTTCCGGACGGGATCGGGATCTGTACCAGGAGGGAAGTACCGGCGCCGGGGGGCGAGTCGATGGTGAGGGTGCCGTCGAAGGCGGACACCCGGTCCGCCAGGCCGGTCAGGCCGCTGCCGGCGGTGGCGTCGCCGACGCCGCCGACACCGTCGTCCACGATGTGGATCCGCAGGACGTCCGTGAGGTCGAGGGAGATGTCGATCCGGGATGCCTGGGCGTGTTTGACCGCGTTCGTCACCGCCTCGGCCACCACGAAGTACACGTTCGACTCCACGGTGGTGGAGAGCCGCCGCGGGTACTCGCTCCGCACGACGGTCGGGATCGGACACCGGGACGCCAGGTCCTCCACGGCCGCCGCCAGGCCCTTCACCGTCAGCACCAGCGGGTAGATGCCCCTGGCCAGTTCCCGCAGCTCGTCGATCGCCGTCTGCGCGTTGTCGATCGACTGGTCCATCAGCTCGGTCACCGACGTGTCCGTGTCGGGGATCAGCTCCCGCGCGAGCCGGAGCCCGATCATCAGGCTGACGAGGCGTTGCTGTGCCCCGTCGTGCAGGTCGCGGGCCGTACGCCGGTGCACCGCCTCGACGCTCTCCATGGTCCGTCTGCGGCTGTCCTGCAACGAGGTCGCCATCGTGTTGAAGGACGCGCCCAGCGCGTCGATCTCGGCCACCCTGCTGGGCGGGATCCGGACGCCGAGGTCGCCGCCCGCCAGCCGCCCGGCCGCTGCCGCCGCCCCGCGCACGGGCCGTACGACGGCACGGTGCTGGAGCACCGTGAAGGCGGCCACCAGTGCGGTCGAGGCCGCGATGCCCACGCCGGCCGCGATGACCGCCCGGTGCGCGTTGGCACCGGCGGCGTCCTCGCGCGCGGCGAGCTGGGCCCGCTCGCCCGCCGTGTACGCGTCGAACTGGCCCCGCAGGGTGTCGACGCGCCGCTTCCCCTCGGCCGTCACCGCCAGACCGGACGCGGCGGGATCGCCCCGCCGGACCGAGTCCACCAGCGGGATCGAGTAGTCGTCCAGGAAGGACCGGACACCCCGCGTGATCTGCTCGGCGGTGCGTCGCTGCGCGGGGGTGGTGGCGGAGTCGCTGAACCGCCGGATCTCGGCGGGCAGCGCCTTGCGCGCCGCCTGCCACGGCTGGAGGAAGTCGTCCCGTTTCGTGATCACGAAGCCGCGCTGCCCGGTCTCCAGGTCCACCAGGAGCTGCTCCATGGTCCCGGCCTCGACGAGAGCCGTGCGGGAGGCGCGGCGCGCCGATGTGGAGTCGTTCGCGTCGTCGATCGCCCACAGCAGGACCACGAACGCGACACCTATCAGCAGGGCCAGCAGGGCGCTCGCCGCGACTGTGAGACGCGTCAGCCCCAGCCGCCGGCTCCCGTACCACCGTCGTACCGTCATGCTCCGCAATGTAGCCGCATATGGCTGGGAAAGTTGAGCGAGGGAGCAGCGCAGGCGGCACACGTTATGTCAATGTCATCGCCGTGAGCCCGGCACATTGACTTGAGTGGACCGAAGCCCTCCCGGGGCCGTACGTCACCAGGTGTCGTCGCCCCGGTCCGGCGCCACGCTGGAGGCGGTCGCCGAGAGCAGCCCGGTGATCGTCGCGCCGACGGCCAGGAACACGGCCGCGGTGGCGAGGCGGGCGTCGGGCGCCAGGTCCGTCGTGAACGGCAGCAGGGCCAGCGCCGCGGTCGCCAGGCCGGCGATCCAGACGAAGAAGGCGCGCGGCCGGGCGACGGTCAGCAGCAGCAGGTGCAGCAGCCCGGTGCCCACGACGGCGCCGGCCGCCGCCCAGGCCGCCAGGTACCCCGTCGTCACGTCGCCCCACACGCCCGCCCCGCGCGGCGCGAACAGCGGAACGTCGAGGACACCGCGGACGAACATCGTGGCCACGACCGCGACCAGCGCGGCGACCACCGCCGTCGCGGCGCCGGTGGCCCACAGCCGGCCGGCCGCGACGGACCGCGGGCCGGGCGGCGCCTGGTACCCGGAGCCGCCTCCCGGGCGGTAGGCGGGGACGTCATCGTACGGAGCGGAACCGGCCATGGGGAGCCACCTTTCGCACGCGGTCGTCACGACGTGACGTCGCGGTCGGCCTGCGGACTTTCGCGCTGACTCCAGCATGCCTCCGCTACCGCCGAGGGCGCGACCTATGCCGGCCAACGCCTGGCGTATCAGGTCCTGCTGACGGCGCGGCAGCTTCGGTGCGTCCGCGCGAACCCACCCCGCGTGCTCGCTGCTCCCCGGCCGCCGAGTACCTTCTTGACCCTCACACCGTGTCAGGCGGTCAGCTCGGAGACATCATGTTCACCATCGGAGACTTCGCCCGGCACGGCCGCGTCTCGGTCCGGATGCTGCGTCACTACGACGCGACCGGCCTGCTGCGCCCGGCCCACGTCGACCCCGTCAGCGGCTACCGCCACTACACCGCGGCCCAGCTCGCCCGCCTCAACCGGATCATCGCGCTCAAGGACCTCGGATTCTCCCTCCGGCAGGTCCGCGACATCGTGGACGAGAAGGTGGGCGCCGAGGAACTGCGCGGCATGCTGCGGCTGCGGCGGGCCGAACTGGAGACCGCCATGGCCGCCGCGGGAGCACGGCTGGTCCAGGTCGAGGCGAGGCTCCGAGCGATCGAGAGCGAGGGGCACATGCCCACGAACGACGTCGTCATCAAGACCGTCCCCGGCGTCCGGGTGGCCGAACTGACCGCGACCGCCGCCAGTTTCGACCCCGAGGACATCGGCCCGGTCATCGGACCGCTCTACGACGAGCTGTTCCGACGCCTGGACTCGGCGGGCATCGCGCCCACGGGCCCCGGTGTCGCCCACTACGAGGACGCCCCGGAGGGCGGCGGCAGGATCACCGTCCACGCCGCCGTCCAGGTCTCCGCTCCCCTCCAGGACGACGGCATCTTCCGCGTGCTCGACCTGCCGGCCCTCGACCGGGCGGCGTCCATCGTGCACCGCGGCTCGATGGACACCGTGCTGCCCACCGCGCAGACCCTGGCCCACTGGATCGACGCGGGCGGCTACCGGTCGACCGGCTACCCCCGCGAGGTCAACCTGGAGTGCCCCGAGAACCGCGACGACTGGGTGACGGAACTCCAGGCGCCGGTGAGCCGGGCCTGACCACCGGCGGGAGGCACCGGCCACACGGGAGACCACCGGGACCACCGGGACCACGGGGGACCGGCCGCCGGGGTCCCGGCACCCGGTCCCCCGTCGGCCCGCTCGGCAGCGCCGGCCCCGTCCCGTTCCGCCGGACAGCCCTACGGCACCTCGTACCCGGCCGTCGACACCGCCGCCCTCAAGTCCGTTGGCGGCGGCGCACCTTGACGGAGGGCCCCGCCGAGGCGAGCCGGTCCCACGCCGTCGTCTATTACGGCGTAATCGCCCGCGGACGCCTTTCCCCACCCGGGTCGCTCCCGGGAGGATCGGTGGCAGGGTCCACGTCGGGGACGCCCGAGGAGAAGGAGACGCTGTTGTCCGGACGTACCGTGCTGATCACAGGAGCGTCCAAGGGGATCGGCCTCGCCACCGCGCGGCGGCTCGCCGACCGCGGACACCGGGTGCTGGGGATC
>NZ_BMVN01000039.1:0-84630 GCF_014650735.1 Streptomyces canarius | reverse complement strand
TTTTCGAAGAACAACTACGCTCACTTCAACAACCCGGTGTTGCATCGACCGGTTGAACTCGCCCAGTTCCGCTCCCGGAAGTTCGTCCGGGCGCTCGACCGCCACCGGATGGCCGGATCGATAGGGAGGGTCGGAGCTGCTGGCGACAACGCAGCCATGGAGTCCTTCTTCAGCCTGCTGCAAAAGAACGTCCTCGACCGCCGTGTCTGGGCCACCCGCGAAGAACTCCGGATCGCGATCGTGACCTGGATCGAGCGGACCTACCACCGACGCCGCAGACAAACGTCGCTCGGCCGGCTGACACCCGTCGAATTCGAGACCGTCATGACCACGCCGGCCCTCAAGGCCGCGTGACCGCACCTGTCACCCGAACCTGCATCAGACCCAGGTGTCCCTGAGCGCAGGCGGCGAGTAGCCGCTCCGCTACGAAGCAGCTGACGGTTGCCGATCAGGGCAGTCGTCGGCGTGTATTCGAAACGCGGAGTACGGCCCTCGGGACTATCCAGTCCTCCAACCAGCCCGGAGTCCGCTGAGTGGTGCGGGCGGATGCCGCCGAGAGCCGTGATGTGGCTGGCTCCGCGCACGGGTTCGTCCTCGGAGCCCACCTGGTGCCGCCGTTGCGGGATGGCTCAAGCTGGCCCGCATGGATTGGTTGCCACTGCTCTCCACCCTGGCCGGGGCCGCGATCGGCATCGTCGCTCCTCTCATCGCCGATCGGAATCGGTGGAAGCGCGAGGATGCCAAAGAAGCCCTTCGGCTGCGGCTCGACGTCTACACGCAGTACACGACCACCGTGAAGGTCCTCGGTGAGACCCTGCGGGCTCTCGCCAAGCGGGAGCACCCGTCCGACGTCGAGCGGGCGCTCGCGCTGCGCGAGGCCTTTCGGGAGTCCGGCATAGCCATCGCTTCGGAACGGATGTGGCTCATCGCGCCCCAACCCGTCGTCAAGGCCTCCAACAACGTGTTCCACTGCCTTCGGAGCATCCGCGACGGCTACGTCGACGGCACCGCCGCCGGCAGTCCCGAGGACCGCGCCCGCTGGGAGGCACGCGGCAAGGCAGCCGCCGAGATGCGCAAGCTCATGCGTGAAGACCTCGGCGTCGGCCCACTCACCGAACGCCACAGCCCCTTGCTCGACGACGACTAGAACAACCCCACGGCGTAGTGACCTGCTTCTGCCCAGGTCAGAGCAGTTGTCTCGGAGCGGCCACCGCTCGGCGTGCCGGTCCCGCCCCAGGTTCGCGGCGTCGCATACGCTGCCAGGGCGTCCGACCTGACGTCCTTGCTGGTGCGTGCACACGACTGACTGCCGCCCGGCGGCTGCTCCTCGCCCCGGCCCGGCCGGCGTAGCCGTCGCATGAAGGAAGGGGTGTGGCATGAGGCCTCCCGGCGTGCACCTGCGGGAGATCACCGACGACAACCGGGATGCCGTTCGTGCCCTCCGCGTTCGACGTGATCAGAAGCAGTTCGTCGCCTCCGTGTCCAAGTCGCTCAAGCAGGCGGCACGGCATCCGGAGGCCAATCCCTGGTACCGCGCGGTGTACCTCGGCGACGAGCCGGTCGGCTTCGTGATGCTGTCGTGGAAGCCGCCGGCCGGTCCTTACGAAGGGCGGCACTTCATCTGGCGCCTCCTCGTCGACAAGCGGCACCAGAGGCGGGGGATCGGCCGGGAGACTCTCACGCAGATCGCCGCCCTGGTTCGTGCGGACGGCGCCACCGAACTGCTGACCAGCTACGATCCCGGCGACGGTGAACCGTGGCCCTTCTACCGGAAGTTCGGGTTCGAGCCCACCGGGGACATCGACGATGGCGAGATCGTTCTGCGGCTCACCTTTCCTGCTCAGTAATCCCGCAGGGGAAGCCGCAGCAAGTCAGCGCTGTGCCTACCTCGGTCTACTCGTTGGGCCCTCCGCTCCGAGGTGACAGGAGTCTGGCCCGGGTCTCCCTCATGAAGTCGGGCTCGGACCATGGGGTGCGTTGGTGGCGTAGGTTGCGTATGTGTCGGTGGGTGTGGGGGCGGAGCAGCCATCCCCAGGGGGTCAGTTCTCTTCTCATCGCCAAGAGGCAGATTTCCTGTTCCGGTTGGTTGTCGTAGGGGAAATACGCCCTCCCGGACATTTCGGGGTCGGTCGCGACGGGGGGTGTGTTCCAGGCCTCAAGGCGGTGTGGGCCGGCATGGCGGCGGGTCTGCTGGAACAAGTCGGCGTATGCCTGACCGACCACGTGGGAATCCATGAGCAGAAGGTTCTGGTACAGGTTGATTTTCGTGAAGACGTCGCTGATCTGCTGGGCCAGCGCCGCCCTGGTCTGCGGGTCTGACGCGGGGCGGCATCTGATCAGGTAGGGGAGGTCTTCGTACGAGTGAATGACCTGGAGCGCCTCCGCGTACATGCGGCTCTTCTGCTCGCGCCGCTTGGCGTGCTGGTTGATCCAGTAGCCCATGAGAGCCACCAGCGCGGTGGTGAACGCGGCCAGCAGAGTGGCCGTCGAAGCAGCATCCATCGTCGCCGGCGCCCGGGCAGGCGCCTCCCCCCTTCGCGCGACCAAGACCCTGAGGGCAGGTTCGGCAGGCGAGGGGTCTGCGTAAAGAGCGCGAATCGGACAGGTTGCCCCAGCGCCTGCGGTGCCGGTGACGCTGTCGGCCCGGGGCCGGGCAACCGAGAGACCGGGGCGAGGGTCGAGACGTTGGGTGTGCCGAGGATGTGGGGGACCGCGCGGTCAGCCCTCACGGGCCCGTATATCCCTCATGCCGTCCTCTTCCGTGACGCCGTCTTCTTCGTCGTCGTCTTCTTCGCCGCCGTGCTCTTCCCGGTCCCCGTGGTCTTCGTGGAAGCCGTGCTCTTCGCGCTCGTCGCCTTCTTCGTTCCCTCCGCCGTCCTGGCCGTCGACTTGCGGGCAGGTGTCGTCTTCTTCGCGGCGGCCGTCTTCTTCGTCGAGGTCGACTTCTTGCCCTCCGTCTCCTTCGGCTCGGCCCGGCCCCGGCGCAGGGGTCTGACCTCGGCCTCCTCGCCGGGGGGTGGGGTGCCGCGGGACTCGCGGGCCGCGCGGACGCTGTTCTCCAGCGCGGCCATCAGGTCCAGCACCTTGCCGCCGGCGGCGGGCTCCGGGACCTCGGGCGGGGCCTCGCCGGAGGCCTTCGCGGCGATGACCTCCTCCAGCGCCTCCCGGTACTCGTCGTGCAGGTCCTCCAGGTCGACCTCGCCGAGGGTGTCCATCAGGGCGTCGGCGAGGTCGAGTTCCTTGTCGCGGATGGTGACGGCGGTGTCGGGGGCGACGCCCTCCGGGGACCGGACCTCGTCCGGCCAGAGCAGGCCGTGCATGGCGATGGCGTCGCCGACCACGCGGAGCATGCCGAGGCGTTCCCGGCCGCGCAGGGCGTACTTGGCGATGGCGACCTTGTTGCTGCGTTTGAGGGCCTCGCGCAGGAGGGTGTACGGCTTGGCGGCGGGGGCTCCGCCGGCGGCCAGGTAGTAGGCCGCGCCCATCTGGAGCGGGTCGATCCGCTCGGCCGGGACGAAGGCGACGATGTCGATGGTGCGGGCGGTCGGGATCGGGAGGTGGGAGAGGTCCTCGTCGGTGATCGGGATGATCGAGCCGTCGGCGTCCTCGTACGCCTTGCCGATCTCGCCCTGGCTGACCTCGCGGTCCTCCAGTTCGCACACCTTGCGGTAGCGGATGCGGCCGTTGTCCTCGGTGTGGATCTGCCGGAAGGAGATGGCGTGGCTCTCCGTGGCGTTCACCAGCTTGATCGGGATGCTGACGAGCCCGAAGGAGATGGCGCCGTTCCATATCGATCGCACGTGCCGCACCCTTCCCTTTGCCGATTTTTCCGGTTCGTCTGGGATTGTCATCCTATGACGCCTATCACAGAGGTGGAGGGGCGCCGGGTCGCGCTGAGCAACCTGGAGAAGGTGCTGTATCCGGAGACCGGCTTCACCAAAGGTGAGCTGCTGCACTACTACGCGACCACCGCGACGGCCCTGCTGCCGCACCTGCGCGACCGGGCGGTGTCCTTCCTGCGCTATCCGGACGGGCCCGAAGGGCAGCTCTTCTTCACGAAGAACGTGCCGCCGGGTACGCCCGAGTGGGTCACCACGGCCGAGGTCCCGCGGTCGTCGGCGGACAGCCCGGCCCGGATGGTCGTGGTGCAGGACCTGCCGAGCCTGGTCTGGGCGGCGAACCTCGTCACCGAGTTCCACACCCACCAGTGGCTGGTGCGGTCCCCGCAGGAGGCGGACCGGCTGGTCTTCGACCTCGATCCGGGCGCGCCCGCGACGATCGTGCACTGCTGCGAGGTCGCCCTGTGGCTGCGGGAGCGGCTCGCGGCGGACGGGATCGTGGCGTACCCGAAGACCGCGGGGTCGAAGGGGCTGCATCTGCTGGCGGCGGTGCGCGGGAGTTCCTCCGAGGGGACGTCCGACTACGCGAAGGCGCTGGCGGTGGAGGCCGAGCGGGCGATGCCCCGGCTGGTGGTGCACCGGATGACGAAGAGCCTGCGGCCAGGGAAGGTGTTCGTCGACTGGAGCCAGAACGCGGCGCGCAAGACCACGGCCACCCCGTACACCGTGCGCGCCCGCCGCCTCCCCCTGGTGTCCGCGCCGGTGACCTGGGAGGAGGTGGCCGACTGCCGGAGCCCCGGGCAACTGGACATCCACGCGGAGGACATGGCGCCGCGCTTGCAGGACCACGGGGACCTGATGGGGCCCCTGCTGGACCGGCGGTCGGCGACCCCGTTGCCGTAACGGCACGCGAGCCCGTGCGGGCCGCCTCCGCCGGAGATCCCGGGCCATCCCGCACCCCGCCCGGCCGGACCCGGCCCGCCGGCTCCGTGTCCGTCATGATCCACAGCCCACGCGGGCCTCCCTCACCACAGCCGGCGCCTCCACGTCCCCGGCTCAGGCACCCCGGCCCGCCGGCCCCGCACCCGCCATGATCCGCACCCCGCGCGGGCCGCCCTCACTCCCCCGGCGCCTCCACGTCCCCCGGCTCAGGCACCCCACCCGGCGTCGCTACAGCCTCCCCCACGTCCTGCGGTCCCGGGCCATCCCGTGCAGCGCCTCCACGTCCCCCGGCTTGAGCACCCCGCCCAGCCGGGCCAGGCCCGCCAGCTCCGTGTCCGTCATGATCCGCAGGCCGCGCGGCCGGGCCGTCACGGTCACCTCGGACGGGCCGACGAGGGCCAGCAGCGGGCGCACCTCGGCGGTCAGGGCGTAGGAGGCGCGGTCGGCGTCGGCGCGCAGCCGGCGCATCAGCGGCTCGGCCTCGTGGCGGCCCAGGGTGACCATGGGGTCGGCGACCAGGACCCGGCTCTTGCGGGCGTACAGGGCGTGGACGGCGTACAGACCGCCGGGGCCGATCACCAGGTGGTGGATGCGGTCGCCGCCGGGCAGGGGGAGGGAGTGCAGGGTGTGCCAGCCGGCCCCTTCCAGGCCGTCCAGGGCCTCGCCGACGGTCTGCTCGGCGGTCAGGGCGCGCCGGCGCGGGTCGGGGCGCAGCCGGTGGACGGGGCCGGGGTCGCGGTCGAGGGCGACGAGCAGGGCCTCGCCGGGGCGGTTGGGGGCCAGGTCGTCGTCCGGGTGCAGGGTCAGCCGGGCGAGTTCGGCGGGGGTCGGGACCGGGGGCGGGCCCACGGTCACCGGGCCGGTCAGGAAGGGCTTCAGGGCGTGGAGCACATCGTCCCTGCTGTCCTCGCCGAGCAGGTTGACCCGGCCTGTCTCACGGTCGTACCAGGCGATATTGCTGCCGTCCTCGCGGCAGACGTACAGCCGCTCCCGGCCGTGCCGGAAGGCCGGCACCACGCGCAGTCCGCTCATGCGCCATCACCCCTCGACCATGGGAACAGGCGGGGTGCTCCCGGGGCAAGACCGGTTACCGTGGAGGGCGGCCCGGTGAGGGGGAGTTGGGGAGGCGCCGTTGCGGACCCGCGGAAAGCAGCCCGACGTGCCGGCTCCGGACAGCCCGTGGAGCGAGATCGTGCCCGGCCTGTGGATGGGCGGGCACGAGTTCCGGGGCCGGTCCGGAGGCCTGGAGTTGGCCGTCGTCCATGACGAGTTCGACGTGGTGCAGTCCTTGCTGCGGCTGCCGGGATACGGCCCTGATCCGGGTGTGGAGCACCATGTGTGGCCGATCCCGGACGGTCCGCTGGACGGGACGCAGCTCGCCGGGGTGATCCGGCTGGCGCGCGCGGCGAACGAGGCGCTGGACGCCGGCCGCCGGGTGCTCGTGCGCTGTTACCACGGGTACAACCGCTCGGGGCTGGTGATCGCGCACGCCCTGGCGCAGCGCGGTGACTCCGCCGACCAGGCGATCCAGCTGATCCGGGCCCGGCGCTCGGCCTGGGCGCTGCACAACGAGCTGTTCGTGGAGTACCTGCGGGCGGGTCTGACGACCGTGCGGCTGCTGGAGGAGCTGGCCGAGTAGCCCCGCCGGGCGCCGGGCACGACCAGCCGGTCCCCTGCCCCACTCCCGACCCCGGAAGCAGCACAAAGCTCACTTCCGTCAGAATGTGACCATGCCAGTCCGCCGTCCCGCGCGCACCGCCCTCGCCGTGGCCGCCGTCGCCCTGCTCTCGGGGACCGCGGCGGCCTGCGGGGACACCGGTGAGCTGCGCGGCGCCGGGCCGACCCCCACCGCCGTCAGCCCCGCCAAGCTCTGGCCCGATCTGCGCCCGGCGTCCAGCCCGGCCTACCCGTACGACGTGGCGACCCGGGCGACCGTGCGGGGCGTCGTGGTCCCCGGTGACGACATCCGCGCGGTCGACCCGGTGGACGTCGTGGAGGCGGAGCTGAAGGCGCACCCCGACGACTACGGGTCGAAGGGCGCCTTCCACGGGACCGTGGACCGGATGAAGGAGTGCCGGCCGGGCGGGGACCGGGCCCGGTGCCCGCTGCTGAAGCCGTACTACCGGGACCTCACCGGGGACGGCCGGGCCGATCTGACGCTCGGCTTCCGGCTGTACCCGACCAACCAGACGGCCGTACGGGTCTACACCGTCGAGCGGCACAGGCTGGTGCAGGTGCTGGCGGACAACGACGCGATCATCGGGGTGGAGCTGGCCGGGCGGGCGCTGATCGAACGCTCGCCGGCCGACATCTCCGGCTACGAGTACCGCACCACCTGGCTGTGGGACCCGGGGCAGCGCGCGATGGTGTTCTCCCGCGACGAGTACCTGCACGTCGGCGACGGCAGGCACGGCAAGACGCCATCCCCGTCGCCCTCCCCCGCGCAGAGCCCGTGATGAGGCTCGCGCTCCCCCAGTGGGCCGGGGCCCTCGCCGTCAAGGCCGCCGCGTTCATCACGGTGATGTGCTGCGCGCTGGCCGCGCTGCTCGGCGTGCTGGTGCATGTGTCGGTGCGGAACCAGACCGTCGGCCAGGCCCGTGACCTGGCGCTGTCCCGGCTCGCGGACGCCACCGAGGCGTACGAGGCCGGGGACACGCTGCTGCCGGGCGCCGGCGTGGACCCGGAGGGTCTGCCGGCGTCGCTGCGGACGCTGGCGCTGGCCGGGAAGCGCGGCACGATGGTCGCCTCGCACCGGGGGCGCCCGACCATGTGGGCGGCGGGACCGGCGGCCGGGCACCGGGCGCTGGCCGTGGAGGTCGACTACTCGCAGCAGTCCCGCACCATCGCCGGTCTCGACCAGTCGATCCTGTGGTCGTCGGGGCTGGCGATCGGTGCGACCGTGCTGGTCGGCGTGTTCGCGGTGACCCGGGTGACCCGGCGGCTGCACGGCACCGCGCGGGTGGCCCGGCGGATCAGCGCGGGCGACCTGGACGCCCGGGTGGACGACCCCCGGACGAAGGACCCGACCCGCCCGCAGGACGAGGTGGCGGTGGTGGCCGCGGCGCTGGACTCGATGGCGGCGAGCTTGCAGGGCAAGCTGCTGAGCGAGCAGCGGTTCACCGCGGATGTCGCGCACGAGCTGCGCACTCCGCTGACGGGGCTGCACGCGGCGGCGGAGCTGTTGCCTCCCGGGCGGCCGACGGAGCTGGTCCGGGACCGGGTGGCGGCGCTGCGCACGCTGACCGAGGACCTGCTGGAGATCTCGCGGCTGGACACCGGGCGGGAGCGGCTGGAGGTCGACACGGAGGAGCTGGGCGCGCTGGCCGGGCGGGTGGTGCGGGCGTCCGGTACGGAGACGGAGGTGCGGATCCTGCGGGACGCGCGGGTGGAGACCGACCGGCGGCGGCTGGAGCGGGTGCTGGGAAACCTGGTGGCCAACGCGCACAAGCACGGGGCGCCTCCGGTGGTGCTGACCGTGGACGGGCCCGTGGTGACCGTGCGGGACCACGGGGGCGGGTATCCGGGGTACCTCGTCGCGCACGGGCCGCAGCGGTTCCGTACGGAGGGCGGTGCCACGGGGCACGGGCTGGGGCTGACCATCGCGGTGGGGCAGGCGGAGGTGCTGGGGGCGCGGCTCTCCTTCGCCAACGCGGTGGACGGGGGCGCGGTGGCGACGTTGGCGTTGCCCGTGGCCGAGTAGGGCTCGGGGCCGCCGGTGGGTTCCGGGCCTGCACCGTGTGTGGTTGTTCGCGCCCACGCGGCGGAGCCCGCATGTCGACACGGCCCCGAGCCCCTTCGGGGGCGCGGCCCCGCCCTCCCCACACAAGAGGCCCCATTTAGGTAGGTTCCGGGCATGACGAAGGCCGGAACCACCCTGGCGGCGGCTCCCGCTCCCGCGCGTGCCGTGCGCCTCCCCCGGCGCCGGGGCGTCGAGCTGTCCCTGCTCGTGCTGGCCGTCCTGCTGTCCGTGTACGGCTACTGCGCGGTGGGGCTGGCGCGGGCCGGTACCGTGCCGCCCGGTGCCGTCGGTTACGGCGCCGGGCTCGGCGTGCTCGCCCTGTTCGCCCATGTCGCGGTCCGCCTCCGGGCGCCGTACGCCGATCCGCTGCCGCTGCCCATCGGCGTGCTGCTCAACGGGCTCGGGCTGGTCCTGATCTACCGGCTGGACCTGGAGACACCGGGTGACCGGGCGGCCCCCGCGCAGCTGGTGTGGTCCACGCTGGGGGTGGGGCTGTTCATCGCCGTCGTGCTGGTGCTGCGCGACCACCGGGTGCTCCAGCGGTACGCGTACGTCTGTGTGGTGGCCGCCCTGGTGCTGCTGGCGCTGCCGATCCTGTTCCCGCCGGTCAACGGGGCCCGGATCTGGATCCGGATCGCCGGGTTCTCCATCCAGCCGGGCGAGTTCGCGAAGGTGCTGCTCGCGGTGTTCTTCGCCGCCTATCTGGCCGCCAACCGCAGCGCGCTCGCGTACACCGGGCGCCGGCTGTGGCGGTTGCAGTTCCCGACCGGGCGGGTGCTCGGGCCGATCCTGACGATCTGGCTGGTGAGCGTGGGCGTGCTGGTGCTGGAGCGGGACCTCGGGACCTCGCTGCTGTTCTTCGGGCTGTTCGTGGTGCTGCTGTACGTGGCGACCGGGCGGACCGGCTGGATCGCGGTCGGGCTGCTGCTGGCCGTGCTCGGCGCGTTCGCCGTGGGGCGCCTGGAGCCGCATGTGGGCGCGCGGATCGAGGACTGGCTGCACCCGTTCGCCACCATCGAGGCCGGGCAGGGTCCCAACCAGCTCTCCCAGTCGCTGTTCGCCTTCGCCGCCGGCGGGTTCCTCGGCACCGGGCTCGGGCTCGGCCACTCCATCCTGATCGGCTTCGCCGCCAAGTCGGACTTCATCCTGGCGACCGCCGGCGAGGAGCTGGGACTTGCGGGGCTGGCGGGGATCGTGCTGCTGTACGCGCTGCTGGTGGAGCGCGGCTACCGGGCGGGGCTGGCGCTGCGCGAGCCGTTCGGCCGGCTGCTCGCGGTCGGGCTCGCCACGATCGTGGCGTTGCAGGTGTTCGTGATCGCGGGCGGGGTCACCGGGCTGATCCCGCTGACCGGCATGGCGATGCCGTTCCTCGCCCAGGGCGGCTCGTCGGTGGTCACCAACTGGGCGATCGTGGCGCTGCTGGTCCGGGTGAGCGATTCGGCGCGCAGCCAGTACGACGGCCGGGAGGCGCGGTGACCGAGTACGGCCTTCCCGACGGCGGGCGCCCGATGGGGAAGTACATCCGGCACGCCTGCGTGTTCTGCGCGCTGCTGCTGGCGGCCCTGCTGGCCAACGCGACCCGGGTGCAGGTCGTGCGGTCCGAGGATTACAACGGCAGTCCGGCGAACCGCCGGGCCGCGATCGCCCGGTACCAGGTGCCGCGCGGGAACATCCTGGTGGGCGGCGAGCCGGTCACCGGGTCCGTGGACACCGGCGAGCAGCTCCGCTACGAACGCACCTACGGCAACGGCCCGTTGTACGCGCCGGTCACCGGCTTCTCCTCGCAGAAGTACGGCACCACGTACCTGGAGCACGCCGCGGACGGGGTGCTCTCCGGCACCGACCCGATGCTCGCGCCGCTGCCGCTGTGGAGCGACGTGGCGCGGGCGCCGAACCGCGGCGGGGATGTCGTCACGACCCTGAACCGGCAGGCGCAGGAGGCCGCGTTCCGGGGGCTCGCCGGGCGGAAGGGCGCGGTGGCCGCCATCGAACCGGCCACGGGCCGGGTGGTGGCGCTGGTGAGCAGCCCGTCGTACGACCCCTCGGAGCTGTCCGGCAACAGCGAGGCGGTGACGTCGGCGTGGGCGCGGCTCAACCAGGACCCGGAGAAGCCGATGCTCAACCGGGCGGTGCGGCAGACCTATCCGCCGGGGTCGACGTTCAAGGTGGTCACCGCGGCGGCGGCGCTGGACGCGGGCGTGGTGACCGACCTGGACGGGCGCACCGACTCCCCCGACCCCTACCGGCTGCCCGGCACCACCACCCGGCTGACCAACGAGGGCGACGGCTGCCGGGACGCCTCGGTGCGGGACGCCTTCGAGTGGTCCTGCAACACGGTCTTCGCCAAGCTGGGCGTGGACGTGGGGGTGCGGGACATGGCGGCCACGGCCCAGGCGTTCGGGTTCAACGACACCGGGGTGCGCATCCCCTTCGCCGTGGCGCCCAGCACCTTCGACACACGGGTGGACAAGGCGCAGCTCGCGCTGTCCTCGATCGGGCAGTACAACACGCGGGCCACGCCGTTGCAGATGGCGATGGTCGCGGCGGCGGTCGCGGACGGCGGCCTGCTGCGTCCGCCGTACCTGGTGGAACGGACCACCCGGCACGGCGGCGAGCCGGTCTCGGGCAGCGCGGCCCGGCCGGGGCGGCAGGTGATGCGGCCGTCCACGGCGGCCCTGATGAAGGAGCTGATGGCCGGCGTGGTGGAGGACGGCACCGGCACCAACGCGGCCATCCCCGGCGCGCTGGTCGGCGGCAAGACCGGCACCGCCCAGCACGGCGTCGGCAACGCCGGGGTGCCCTACGCCTGGTTCGTCTCCTGGGCGCAGGCCGAGGACGCCCCGGAGCCGCAGGTGGCGGTCGCGGTGGTGGTGGAGGACGCCTCGGCGGACCGGGGCGAGATCAGCGGCGGCGGGGACGCGGCGCCGATCGCGCGGGAGGTGATGCGGGCGGTGCTGGGGCGGTGAGGGGTCGGCGAGCCGGCCCCCGCGTCTCCGAGCGGACCATGAGGGTCAGCCGATCGGCCGGCGCATCTCCGAGCGGATCGTGAGGGTCTTGCGCGCGAACGCCTCCAGGTCGACGTCCGAGGGGTCCTGGTCCATGGCCGCCGTGGCCACCTCGGCGACCGTGGCCCCGGTGTTGCCGTCGGCCCAGGCGCACACCGGCACGGTGATCTTCGTGCCGAGATGCTCCTCGGTCATCACCTCGCAGCTGATGGTGACGCCGTCCAGCTCGAACTTCTTCGGCGGTACGGCGATCGTCGCGCTGTCGCCCTCGCCGGCGCCCTTCATCATGTTCTTGCGGGCCTCTTCGGCGTTCTTGAACCGGCCGTACATGCCGGACACCACCAGGGTGCCCTTGGTCTCGTCGCCGCCGGGGCTGTAGGTGCCGACCACGCCGTGGATGTCCTTGGCGTCCCAGGCCCCGTCGGCCTCCTCACTGATCTTCTTGCCCTCGGACCCGGAGAGGTCGTCGACGAGTGCGTACGTCCCGTCGAGCAGCTTGCCGGGCAGGGTCAGCTTGTGCTCCGCCGCGGGGAAGCCGCTCTCGGCCACCATCCCGAGCACGACGAGCAGCACCACGACGGCCGCGACGACACCGCCCACGATGCCGAGCACCAGACCGATCCGCCGCTTCTTCGGGGGCGGGGCCATCGGCGGCACGCCCCAGCCGGGGTAGGGCTGCTGCTGCGGGTAGGACTGCTGGGCCGGGTACGGCTGCTGCTGCGGGTAGGGCTGCTGTGGATACGGGGAGCCGTACGGGCCGGGGGCCTGCGGCGGCTGCCGGCCGTACGGCCCCGGCTGCTGCGGGGGCTGCTGGCCGTAGGGGCCGGGATTCTGCGGCGGTGGAGGCATGGACACGCCAGCACGCTACTGCACCCGGGTGACGGACCGGCACCGCGTTCCGCGCCCGGTCAGTCCTCCGCCGCCCCCGACTCGATCGCCCGCTCCACCTCGGCCACCCGTTCCCGCTCCTCGGCGGCGAAGCGCTCGGCGTCCAGCCGCTCGGCCAGTTCCTCGTCCTGGGCCATCAGCAGGTCAAGGTCGGAGTCACCCAACTCCAGCACGCCCATGTCCACATAGGCCCGCTGGAGCCGCTCGCCCCACAGGCCGATGTCCTTGACGCACGGGACGATGCGGCTGAACAGCAGCTTCCGGAAGAGCCGGAGGAACTCGGACCGCTCGCTCAGCGCCTCCGCCTCGGGCTTGGGGATGCCGAAGTTCTCCAGCACCTCCACCCCGCGCAGCCGGTCGCGCATCAGGTAGCAGCCCTCGATGACGAACTCCTCGCGCTCGCGCAGTTCGGCGTCGGTGAGCTGCCGGTAGTAGTCGCGCAGCGCCATCCGGCCGAAGGCCACGTGCCGGGCCTCGTCCTGCATGACGTACGTCAGGATCTGCTTCGGCAGCGGCTTGTTCGTCGTGTCCCGGATCATGCCGAAGGCGGCCAGCGCCAGGCCCTCGATGAGCACCTGCATGCCGAGGTAGGGCATGTCCCAGCGGCTGTCGCGCAGGGTGTCGCCGAGCAGCGACTGGAGGTTGTCGTTGACCGGGTAGACGAGGCCCGTCTTCTCGTGCAGGAACCGGCCGTAGATCTCGGCGTGCCGGGCCTCGTCCATGGTCTGGGTGGCGGAGTAGAACTTGGCGTCCAGGTCGGGCACCGACTCCACGATCCGCGCCGCGCAGATCATCGCGCCCTGCTCGCCGTGCAGGAACTGGCTGAACTGCCAGGAGGCGTAGTGCCGGCGCAGCTCGCCCTTGTCCCTCCGCGAGAGCTTGTCCCAGTACGGGGTGCCGTACAGGGACATCGCCTCGTCGGGCGTGCCGAGGGCGTCGTACGGGTCGACCTCCAGGTCCCAGTCGATCCGCGTCCGCCCGTCCCACTGCTTGTCCTTGCCCTTCTGGTACAGGGCGAGGAGGCGGTCGCGGCCGTCGTCGTACTCCCAGCTGAACCGGGCCGCGCCGGCGGCGGGGACCTGCCAGGGGGAGTCTCCCGGCTCGTTGGCGTAGAGCTCATGGGTCGGCATACCCCGCAGGCTCACACGCAGACGCCGGGTCAACAAGTCACGCGCCAGGGATTGACGGCCTTGCTGACAGGCAGTCTTATAAGAGGCAGGACGACTACCACCGGGTAACGAGGTGAGGGAGCCATGACGACCCTGACGGAAGCGGACGCGCTGGACGGGCTGCGCGACGCGCTCGGCCTGCTCAAGGACCGGGAACAAGTGGCCGAACGGCTGCTCGTCTCTTCCGCCAAGCACTCCTTCGACCCGGACGAGGAGCTGGACTGGGACGCGCCCTTCGAGGAGGGCAAGTGGTTCTGGCCGCCGGAGCTGGTGTCGCTGTACGACACGCCGATGTGGAAGCGGATGAGCGAGGAACAGCGCATCCTGCTCTCCCGGCACGAGGCCGCCGCGCTGGCCTCGCTGGGCATCTGGTTCGAGATCATCCTCATGCAGTTGCTCGTCCGGCACATCTACGACAAGGCGGCGACGAGCGCGCACGTGCGGTACGCCCTCACCGAGATCGAGGACGAGTGCCGGCACTCGAAGATGTTCGCCCGGCTCATCTCGCACGGCGGCACGCCCTGGTACCCGGTGAGCCGCGCCCACCAGAACCTCGGCCGCCTGTTCAAGACGATCTCCACCACCCCCGGTTCCTTCACCGCCACGCTGCTCGGCGAGGAGGTGCTGGACTGGATGCAGCGGCTGACGTTCCCCGACGAGCGGGTGCAGCCGCTGGTCCGGGGGGTCACGCGGATCCACGTGGTGGAGGAGGCGCGGCACGTCCGGTACGCCCGTGAGGAGCTGCGGCGCCAGATGGTGACCGCGCCGAAGTGGTCCCAGGAGTTCACCCGGGTCACGTCGGGCGAGTTCGCCCGCGTCTTTTCGGTCGCCTTCGTCAACCCGGACGTCTACACCAACGTCGGCCTGGACAAGCGGGAGGCGATGGCGCAGGTGAAGGCCAGTGCGCACCGGCGGGAGGTCATGCAGACGGGCGCGAAGCGGCTGACGGACTTCCTGGACGACATCGGGGTGCTGCGGGGTGTGGGGCGGCGCTTGTGGAGGTCGTCGGGCCTCCTGGCCTAGGGAACCGCGCCGGCCGAAGGGGGCGCGGGGGGTGTCGCTATGCGGCTCCGCCGCACGGGCGCGGGCAACCACTGCCGACCGGCCACTGGACGGCGGCCGAAGCCGCGCGGCGATTAGGCTGCGGGCATGACCCCGTCGGCCACCCCCGCATACCGTCGGCTCAGCGTCGAGGAGCGACGAAGCCAGCTCCTCGACGCCGCCCTCGGCCTCTTCGCGCACCGCGCGCCCGAGGACGTCTCCCTGGACGACGTGGCGGAGGCGGCCGGGGTGTCGCGCCCGCTGGTGTACCGGTACTTCCCCGGCGGCAAGCAGCAGCTCTACGAGGCCGCGCTGCGCTCCGCCGCCGAGGAACTGCGGCAGTGCTTCGACGAGCCCCGCGAGGGGCCCCTGCTGTCCCGGCTGTCCCGCGCCCTGGACCGCTACCTGACCTTCGTGGACGAGCACGACACCGGCTTCAGCGCGCTGCTCCAGGGCGGCAGCGTGGTGGAGACCTCCCGCACCACCGCCATCGTGGACGGGGTGCGCCGGTCCGCCGCCGAGCACATCCACCAGCACCTCGGCGTCACCGACCCGGGCCCCCGGCTGCGCATGACCGTCCGGATGTGGATCACGGCCGTGGAGGCGGCCTCCCTGATCTGGCTGGACGAGGACAAGCAGCCCCCGGTGGAGGAGCTGCGCGACTGGCTGGTGGAGCAGTTCCTGGCCGTTCTCACGGTCACCGCGGGCCGGGACCCGCAGACGGCCGCGCTGGTCACCGCGCTGTCGGCGGATGGCTGAGACTGGACCCGTGAAGAGCCAGGACACCCCCTTCGAGGGCGGCCCCATGGACGGGCGCGTGCTGCCCGTCCTGGTCGGTCCCACCGGGCACCCCCCGAAGACGTACCGCATCCCCGTCCCGGACCCCGGGGGCGGCCCGCCCACGGTGCTGGTCTACCGCCGCGTGCCCCGCGGGCACAGCAGACGGCTGGGGCTGGTCCAGGGGTGGAAGTACCGGTACGACCCGGACGACAGGTCGGGCGGGAAGCTCCGCTGGCCCTGGTCCAGGCCGGACGCCACGCCGTCCGGCAAGCCGGACGACGCGAACGGGTGAAACCACTGCGCCGAACCGCGCACGCTTCGTACCCAGCCGGCACCGACACGTCTGATTATCGGGTTGCGCTGGGAAGTGGAGATTCCGCTTCCCTCGCAGCGGAGGTGATGACGTGTCAGGAAGGCTTCTGCGTCTGGCCTGTACGACGGCGGTGGCGGCCCAGGCCGTCCTCGCACCCGTGCCCGCCGCGGCCACCCCGGACCCCCAGCGGTCCGTGGCCGAGCTGCTGACGGACCTTCAGCAGCTCTACCGGAAGACCGAGCAGGCCACCGAGACCTACAACGCCACGACCGTGGCGCTGGAGCGGCAGCGCGCCGAGGTGGCCCGGCTCGACGGCGAACTCGCCGGCGCCCGGCTCGTCCTGCGGGACAGCCGGACCGAGGCCGGGCGCCTGGCCCGGCAGCAGTACCAGAGCAGCGGCGGCCTCGGGCCGTACGTGCGCGTGCTCCTCGCGCCCGACCCGCAGCACGCGCTGGACGAGGGCCACGTCCTCGGCGAGCTGGCACGCCAACGGGCCCGTACGGTGGCCCGGCTCACCGCCGCGGAGCAGCGCAAGGACGCGCTGGCCCGCGCGGCCCGCAAGGCCCTGGACACCCAGCTCGGCCTGGCCGCCCGGCAGAAGCGGCAGCGCGACGACGTCCAGGGCAAACTCGCCGACGTGGAACGCCTGCTGGCCGGTCTCACCCCGGCCCAGCTCGCGGCCGTGGCCCGGCTGGAACAACAGGGGGTCACCGCAGCCCAGCAGCGCCTGACCACCGCGGGCGCCCTGCCCGCCGACCGCGCGACCACCCCGGCCGGCGACCGTGCCGTCCGCTACGCCATGGACCAGGTGGGCAAGCCGTACCAGTGGGGCGCGCAGGGCCCCGACGCGTACGACTGCTCGGGCCTGACGTCACAGGCCTGGTCCCACGCGGGGACACCGATCCCGCGCACCAGCCAGGAGCAGTGGGACCGGCTGCGCAGGGTCCCGCTGAACCGGCTCCGGCCGGGCGACCTGGTGGTCTACTTCCCGGAGGCGACGCACGTGGCGATGTACGTGGGCGGCGGGAAGGTCGTACAGGCGCCCAGACCGGGCGAGAAGGTCACGGTGTCACCGATCGCCAGCTATCCGGTCCTGGGCGCCGTACGTCCCGGTACGGACGGGCCCGGTTAGCCCCCGCGGGGGGGCGAACCCGTCAGGCTCCGGTGACCGAGGCCAGGTACGCGGCCGTCTTCTCCGGGTCGTAGAAGAAGTCCTCGAAGTCGGCCGGATCGTTGAACCCGTTGGCGAATCGATTCGCCACGGGCTGCAACTGCCCGGCCGCGCCGATGAGGTTCAGGATGTGCTCCGGCGGCGGCGCCAGCATCGCGTTCGTCCACTTGGTGACGTGCTGGGCGGTGGCCCAGTACCGGTCGAACGTCTGCCGCATCCACTCCTCGTCGAACGGCTTGTCACCGTGCTCCACGATCGACGCGAGGTACGCGGCGGCGCACTTGGCCGCCGAGTTGGACCCCTGGCCGGTGATCGGGTCGTTGGCGACGACCACGTCGGCCACGCCCAGCACCAGCCCGCCCGAGGGCAGCCGGCCGATGGGGTTGCGGACGGTCGGGGCGTAGCGGCCGGACAGGGTGCCGCCCGCGTCCGTGAGTTCGACCTTCGTGGCCCGCGCGTACTCCCAGGGCGTGAACCTCTCCATGAGTTCCAGGGTCAGGGAGAGGTGCTCCGCCGGGTCCTTGACGCCCCGGAAGACGTCGAGCGGGCCGCCGGGTATGCCCTCCCAGAACAGGATGTCGGCGCGGCCGGACGTGGTGAACGTCGGCATGACGAACAGCTCGCCGACCCCGGGGACCAGGTTGCAGCGGACCGCGTCGAACTCCGGGTGCTCCGGGCGCGGACCGAGCCCGTGGACGTACGCCACCGCCAGCGCCCGCTGCGGCTCGCTGTACGGGGAGCGCTCCGGGTCGCGGGCGAACATCGAGACCAGCTCGCCCTTGCCGGCCGCGACCAGGACGAGGTCGTAGGCGCGGGAGAAGTAGTCCAGGTCGCCCACCGCCGCGCCGTGGATGACCAGCTGGCCGCCGCGCTGGGCGAACGTCTCCATCCAGCCGGCCATCTTCACCCGCTGGTCCACCGACTGCGCGTACCCGTCGAGCCTGCCCAGCCAGTCGATCGCCCGCTGGGTCGGGCCCGGGTCGTGCGAGCCGGGCGCGGCGACCGAGACACCGAGTCCTTCGATCTTCGGGGCCTGGGACTCCCAGAAGTTCAGCTGGAGATCGCGCTCGTGCTGGAGTGCGGTGGCGAACATGCACTGCGTCGACATGACCCGGCCGGAGCGGATCTCGTCCGCGGTCCGGTTCGACATCAGGGTGACCTCGTAGCCGTGCGACTGAAGGCCGAGGGCGAGCTGGAGGCCGGACTGGCCGGCCCCGACGACGAGTATCTTCCGCATGCGGGTGGTGCCTCCTACGGGATGAGGACGAGGGGTGAGGACTACTCCGGGGTTTCGTCCAGCGCGTGGCCCACCAGGGCCAGGAGGACCTCGATCGCCGAGATCCGCCGCCGCGCGTCCATGATCATGACAGGAATGTGCGCCGGTATCGTCAGCGCCTCCCGCACGTCCTCCGGTTCGAACCGCTCGCTGCCGTCGAAGTGGTTGACCGCGACGACGTACGGCAGCCCGCAGCTCTCGAAGTAGTCCAGGGCCGGGAAGCAGTCCTTCAGCCGGCGGGTGTCGGCCAGGACGACGGCGCCGATCGCGCCGCGCACCAGGTCGTCCCACATGAACCAGAACCGCTGCTGGCCCGGCGTGCCGAACAGGTAGAGCACCAGGTCGTCGTCGAGCGTGATGCGGCCGAAGTCCATGGCCACGGTGGTGGTGAGCTTGCCCGGCGTGGCGGACAGGTCGTCGGTCCCCTCGCTGGCCTCGGTCATCAGCGCCTCGGTCTGGAGGGGCGTGATCTCCGAGACGGAGGTGACGAGCGTGGTCTTGCCGACGCCGAAGCCGCCCGCCACCACGATCTTCGTCGCGATGGGGGCGCGCGTCCGGTCCGTCTGCCAGGACTTCAGGTCCTCGTCCGGTTCGGTGAACCCGGCGACGAGGGGGGTGCCCCCGAAGGAGGCGGCGGCGTCAGAGACGGCGGAGTCCACTCAGCACCCTTTCCAGCAGAGCGCGGTCCGGGCGGCCGGTGCCGTGACCGGTTCCGGTGCCGTACACACGGATCTTTCCCTGGTCCGCGAGATCGCTCAGGAGTACGCGGACCACGCCGAGCGGCATCTTCAGCAGCGCGGCGATCTCGGCCACCGTGCGCATACGGCGGCACAGTTCGACGATGGCCCGCATCTCCGGCATGACCCGGGTGGTGAGCGAACCGTTCGTCAGTTCCTTGCGCTCCTCGGGGGCCTCCAGCGCCGCCACGAACGTCTCCACGAGGAGGACGTGGCCGAAGCGGGTACGGCCGCCGGTGAGCGAGTAGGGGCGGACGCGGGCGGGCTTGCGGTCGCCGCCGCGGACCGGGAGCTGTGTCTTGTCCGGTTTCTCCGGAGTGCCGGTCATCGGTCGCTCCCCGTCGACTCGGCTTCCAGGCTCTTGCGTAGTTCGCTGCGGAGCTCGGGCGTCAGGACGTGGCCGGCGCGGCCGACGAAGAGCGCCATGTGGTACGCCACGACGCTCATGTCGGACTCGGCGGAGCCGTGCACGCCGAGCAGCGAGCCGTCGCTGATCGACATCACGAACAGGCTGCCCTCCTCCATCGCGACCATCGTGTGCTTGACCCCGCCGAACTCCAGCAGCTTGGCGGCGCCGACGGTGAGGCTGCCGATGCCGGAGACGATGGTGGCGAGGTCGGCGGCGGAGCCCCGGGGGCCGGTCCGCTTGGTGTCGCGGGACTGGCGGGCCTCCTCCGTGTGACCCGGGTCGGACGACAGCAGGAGCAGCCCGTCGGAGGAGACCACGGCGACGGACTGGATGCCGGGTACTTCCTCGACCAGGTTGGTCAGCAGCCAGTGCAGGTTGCGGGCTTCACTGCTCAGTCCGTAGGTAGTGGGCGCGGTCAACTGCTTGCCTCCTCGGCTGTGCCCCCCGTGGCTTCTTCGGCGTGTGCGTGGCCGGCCGGCCGCCGGTTGCCGGCCGTCTGCTCGGCGATCTCCGCCTCTACGTCGCGGTAGCCGGCCTGGGCGCCGGTGCGGAAACCGCCGAGCCTGCGGCGCAGGGCTTCGGCGTCGACGCTGGAGCTGCGCTGGCGGGGCGGGGTGGTGGGGGCGGTGATCTTCGGTGTGCGCTTGGGGAGCCCCTTGCTGGTGAGCCGCTCCTCCTCCCCGGCTTCGCGGGTCGCCTGCGGCGCTTCGCCGGGTGCGTGCGCCTCGGCTTCGCCTGCGGCGTCCGGGTGCCCGTCCGCACCACCCGTGCGGGTCTCGTCGTCGGATGCGGGGGGCTCCTGCGGGGTGTGCTCGCCGTCGGCGGCCCGCGGGTCGTCGAGGCGGCCGGTCACCGGGTTCGTGGGCTCCGCCGGTGCGTTCGGGAGCAGCAGCTCCATCGTCGTCTCGGCGTACGTCTCCGCCGGGGCCTTCGGGCGGGTCTCGATGTCCTGGGCGGGCTGGGCGGCCTGCTCGTGGGCCTCCGCCGGTGCCTGGCCCGGGGACTCCTCCGCTGCCTTGGCGGCGGCCTCCCGTACGGCCTGTTCCGCCAGGGTGACCAGGGGGTCCTGGTGCTTGGCGCGGGTGGGCAGGACGTTGGAGTTGGCCTCGGCGTCGGCGCCGGGGAGGGTGAAGGTGCCCGTGGCGCCGGGTGCGGTGCTCTGCGGCGGGAGTGCCGTGGGCGCGGCCTCGGCCAGCAGGGAGGCCGGGAGGACCACCACCGCCGCGATGCCGCCCTGCTTCTGCTCGCGCAGCTGGACGCGGACGCCGTGCCGGTGGGCGAGGCGCGCGACGACGTACAGACCGAGGCCGAGGCCCTCCTCGCCCTCCTGGTCGTAGAGGGACTCGGGGTCGAAGTCGCCGAGGCGGCCGTTGAGGGTGTCCAGGCGCTCGGCGGTCATGCCGATGCCCTCGTCCTGGACCGACAGCATGACCTCGCCCGACTCCAGGAGCCAGCCGGAGACCTCGACGGGCAGGTCCGGCGGGGAGAACGAGGTGGCGTTCTCCATGAGTTCGGCCAGCAGGTGGGAGAGGTCGTCCGCGACGAAGCCCGCGACGTGCACGTGCGGCGGGAGGGCCGCGATGCGGACGCGCTCGTAGCGCTCGATCTCGCTGACCGCCGCCCGGACCACGTCGACCAGCGGCACCGGGCCCGGATGCTGCTGGACGTGCTCGGTGCCGGCGAGGACCAGGAGGTTCTCGCTGTGCCGGCGCATGACCGTGGCGAAGTGGTCCAGCTTGAACAGGGTGGCGAGGCGGTCGGGGTCCTGCTCGCGGTCCTCCAGGCCCTCGATGACCGCCAGCTGGCGTTCGACCAGGCCCAGGGTGCGCAGGGCCAGGTTGACGAAGGTGGAGCCGATGCTGGTGCGCAGCCGCTCCAGCTGGGCGGTGGACTCGGCGAGCTCGGCGCGCAGTTCCTCGCGGGCGTCGGCCATCTTCTGGCGCTGGCCCACCAGGTGCTTGCGGTCGGTCTCCAGGGTGGCGACCCGCTCGTGCAGCGTCACGGTGTGCGCGTGCAGGGCGTTGACCGAGCGGACCACCTGGGCGAACTCGTCGTTGCGGCCCGTGAAGGCGATCGGCTCCTGGGCCGTCGGGTCCTCGGACCCGGCGAGGCGGGCCGAGCCGCGGCGCAGGACCGACAGCGGGCGGGTCAGGGAGCGGGCCATGGCCGTGGCGATGCCGACCGCGACCAGCATCAGCGCGCCGAGGACGGCGACGCGGATCTCCAGGGCGGTGACGTCGTCGTCCCGGAGCTTCGCGAGGTCCTTGGTGCGGCGGTCGTAGAGCGCCGACTCCGCGCCGCGCATCAGGTCGACACGGGCGGACAGGGCCGCGTCCAGCTTCTTGGTGCTGGTCGTCAGCTCGCTGTCGGCGAGGGTGGGCTGGTCGGTGAGCGAGGCGAGGTACGTGTCGGCCGAGTTGACCTCGGGGCCGGTGACCGTGGAGTCGTAGGAGTCCACGGCCGCCTTCGGCGCGGTCTCGCGGAAGTCCGCGAGGGCCGCGGCGCCGCGCAGCCGGGCCTGCTGGGCGGCGGCGGTGAGCGCGTCGCGCTGTTTGCGGTCCGCTTCGGTGCTGGTGGCGGTCGTGGTGGGCAGACCGGTGACGGGGTCGATCACCGTCTGGGTGCTGGACGGGACGTTCAGCGCGGCCAGCAGCAGGCCGCGGGCGGCGGCGGACTGCTGGACGGCGGAGTCCAGTTCGGCGAGGGCGTGACCGCCGGAGCCGGCCCGCGGGGGCGTCTGCTCGGCCAGCTGCTCGGCGAGCCGGTGCAGCGCGGTGATCGTCGCCGAGTACGCCTGGTGGGCCTGGAGGGCGCTGGTCTTGCCGGTGAGGGCGCTCCGGCGGAGCGCGTCGATGCCGTCGAGGGCGGTGCGCAGGCTCGCCGGGGTGCCGGTGTCGGCGCGCAGCTCCTCGACCTGCCGGTCCACCCGGGCACTGCGGTCCTCGGAGGGCGCCTTGTCCTTGGGGCGGCCGGCCGCGACGTAGGAGGTGACCTCGTCGCGTTCGTCGGCGAGGGAGTGGGCGAGGGTGAGCGCGTCCTGGGTGCGGGTGGCCAGCGTCACCAGGTCCTGGGAGTCGCTGACGTCCTGGGAGGCGCTGAGCAGTGCGGGTGCCCCGGCTCCCGCGACGGCGGCGGCCACCACGGCGACGGCGACGATCAGCCGGGTCCGCACATGGGTGGGGCGACCGGAGCCCACGGGGGTCTGGGGGACGGTCCCCTCGGGGGCCGTCTGCCTGCCTGTGCGCCGAGGCCGCTTCTTCTGCACCGGTGCTCGCATTCCTGAACTCGTCTACCCAGGGGCCCGGGTGGTGCCCCGTCAGCTCGTGCCAAGTGGTGCGTACACCCGGTTCGTACGGTTCCCGACCCTCCCAGCGCCGGTGGGCAGTGGTCGCGCATCACCTGACCCGCCACCCGAAGGAGTGAACATCGGAGGGGAGTTGGCGGGCAAGTTCCACTGGCGCGTGCCGCGCTCTTGCGCGGCGGGCCGGTTGGACGCGCGCGGCAGGCTTTGGCAGTATTCGCCGCCACGCCTTCCCGGAGTGGATCATTCTCGCCCAAACCAGGCGCCTGACCTGCGAGGTCGTGAGAATTCACCGACTGGTGCCAGCCTTTGGCACACCATGTGAAGAGCTCGTGCAGACTGGCTGGATGCGCACTGATCTCGTCTCGGAACCCGGCGACGCGTCCCGCCCCAACGAGGACTTCGCCGGTGTCGGACTACCCGCCTCCGGACAGGGAGGTTGCGTGATCGTCCTGGACGGAGTGACTCCGCCCAGCGGAGGGACCGGCTGTCTGCATTCCGTCCCCTGGTTCACCGCGCGACTGGGCGGTGCGCTGACCGAACTGACCGTTTCGGGCCGAGATCTGACGCTCTCGGAGATTCTCGCGCGGGCGATCCGGCGCACCGCGGACGTTCACGCGGACACCTGTGAGCTTTCTCACCCGCGAACCCCTCAGGCAACCGTCGCCCTGACCCGCTGGTCCGCCACCGAGGTCGAGTACCTGGTGCTGTCCGATGCCGCGCTGCTGCTGCGGGGACCCGACGGCACGGTCACCCCGGTGCTGGACGACCGGCTGGCCCGGCTGCCCCGCTCCGCGCTCGCCACGGACGCGCTGGTCGACGCGAACCTGCGCAACAAGGAGGGCGGCTTCTTCACCGCCGCCGCCGACCCCGCCGTGGCCGCCCGGGGGGTCACGGGCACCCTGCCCCGGCAGGAGGTCCGGGCGCTGGCGGCGCTGACGGACGGCGCGACCCGCTGGACGGAGACGTTCCGCGAGGGTGACTGGACGGCCCTGTTCGACCTGGTCGCCAAGGAGGGCGCCCGGTCGCTGGTGGAGCGGGTACGGGAGCTGGAGACGGCGGACCGGGAGGAGCGGGCGTTCCTGGGACGCGGCAAGACGCACGACGACGCGACGGTGGCGTACGTGGAGCTGTGACGAAGGGGACGGGGGCGCCGGGGGGCGGGACGCCGAGGCCGGGGGCGCCGGGGAGCGAGACGCCGGGACCGGGGACGCCAGGGCGGCACGCCGGGACCGGGGACGCCAGGGCGGCACGCCGAGACCGGGGACGCCAGGGCGGCACGCCGAGACCGGGGACGCCAGGGCGGCACGCCGAGACCGGGGACGCCAGGGCGGCACGCCGAGACCGGGGACGCCAGGGCGGCACGCCGAGACCGGGGACGCCAGGGCGGCACGCCGAGACCGGGGACGCCAGGGGGCCGGGTTCAGCGCCGGCGCCGGCTGCACGCCCAGCCTGGACCGCACGCCCAGGCCGAGCCGTCCCGCCGTACCGGACCGCATGCCCAGGCCAGACCACACTCCCAGACCGGACCACACCCCCAGGCCGAGCCGTTCCGCCGTACCGGACCACACGCCCAGGCCGGACCGCACCCCCAGGCCGAGCCGTTCCGCCGTACCGGACCGCACCCCCAGGCCGGGCTGATTCGGCGGGCCGGGCCGCCGCGGCGGTGCGTGTTATTTCGCCATGACGCCGTTCAGCTCGTGCAGCAGCCGGGCCAGTTCGGCGACCTCGCGGCGGTCCCAGTGGGCGAGCTGGCGGACGTAGCGGGCGCGGCGGGCCTCGCGGACCGTGCCGACGCGGCGGCTGCCCTCGTCGGTGAGGGTGACGAGCCAGGCGCGGCCGTCGGCCGGGTCGGGCTCGCGGGCGATCAGGCCCAGGTCCTCCAGGGCCCGCAGCTGGCGGGACATGGTGGCCTTGCCGACCCCGATGTAGGCGGCGAGTTCCGTGGCCCGCTGGCCGCCCAGTTCGTCCAGCCGGATGAGCAGGCCGTACGCGGAGGACTCCAGGTCGGGGTGGACCTCCCGGGCCATCTCGCCCTGGCTGGACCGGGCACGCCGGAGCAGCACGGTCAACTCGCGTTCCAGCGCCAGGAATTCCTGGTCTGCACCACTGGGCGTCATCTGGCCGACGGCGCCGTCCGCGCCGCCGTTTCCGTCCTCGTGCACGTCAGCACCCCTGCTCGGTTTCGCGGTCCTGAAAGTTTCTGTCAAAAGTCGTCATTGCCGCAGCTCTGCCAGTATTTCGCAGGCGTAGACCAACGGCGTCGCCCGGACCCCCTTCCCACGCCCTCATCTACGTGCGTAGCTTCTCTACCACGTCGTTAATGGCATGCCCACGCCAGTGGGCCGACGGTCGGTGTCGCAGTCCCACGTCACTCCCCCCACTCCACTCCCCCGGAGGCACGTCATGCCCGTGCTCAGACCCGGCTCCACCCGCTCCGTCCACTCCCCCCGCTCCCCCGTGTCGTTCCGCCCGCGCCCCCTCGCCGTTCTCCTCACGGCCCTGCTCGCGGCGCTCTCCCTCACCCTTCCGCTCACCTCCGCCCAGGCCGCGAGCACGCCCAGCCGCGGCTCCGCCTACATGGGCATGGGCGTCCTCGCCCACGACGGCCAGGACGGCACGCCCAGCACCGGTGACGCCACCCAGACCGAGGGCGTCGACGTCTCCGGCTACCAGGGCAACGTCGCCTGGTCGACCCTGTGGAACAGCGGGGTCCGGTGGGCGTACACGAAGGCCACGGAAGGCACGTACTACACGAACCCGTACTTCGCCCAGCAGTACAACGGCTCGTACAACGTCGGCATGATCCGCGGCTCGTACCACTTCGCCACCCCGGACACCACCAGCGGCGCCACCCAGGCCAATTACTTCGTGGACCACGGCGGCGGCTGGTCCCGGGACGGCAAGACGCTGCCCGGCGCCCTCGACATCGAGTGGAACCCGTACGGCGCCGCCTGCTACGGCAAGACCGCGAGCCAGATGGTGAGCTGGATCGCCGACTTCATCAACACCTACAAGGCCCGCACCAGCCGCTACCCGGTCATCTACACCGCCACCAGCTGGTGGACCCAGTGCACCGGCAACTACGGCGGCTTCGCCGTGAACAACCCGCTGTGGATCGCCCGCTACGCCTCCGACCCGGGGACGCTGCCGGCGGGGTGGTCGTACTACACGATGTGGCAGTACACCTCCTCCGGCCCGACGGTCGGCGACCACGACAAGTTCAACGGCGCCCTGGACCGGGTGCAGGCCCTGGCCCTCGGCTGACGGCTCCGCGGTGGCCCCTGCCGTGCGGCAGGGGCCACCGTGTGCGCCGCCTTGCGTTGGTGCTCCGCGCCGCCCGGGATCAAGCTGGACAGGAGAGCCTGCCGAGCAAGGGCGAGATGAGCGGCGATGGAGCGACAGTCGACGTACACGGCCACGGCCACCATCGATGAGCAGGGCGTCCTCACCGGCTGGAGCGAGGGGGCGCGGCGGCTGCTCGGCTACGACTCCCCGGCGGTGGTCGGCCGGCCCGCCACCGCGCTGCTCGCCGCCGACGGCGCGGCGGTCCGGCGGGCACTGGCCGGCCGGTCCCGCTGGAACGGCACCGTCCCACTGCGCCACCAGGACGGCAGCCTCCTGGAACTGGGCGTGCTCGCCCACCGCCGGACCTTCCAGACCGGCGCCACCGACTGGCTCGTGGTGAGCGCGGTGACGGCCCGGACCCAGCCGCCCCGCGGCGAACCGCTGGAGGAGTGGACGTTCCTCCAGTCCCCCTTTCCGCTGGCCATCTTCGGCGCGGACCTGCGCCTGGTGCGCGCCAACCGGCGGATGGAACACGCCCTCGCCCTGCCCGAGGCGGCGATCCGCGGACTGCGCCTCACCCACATCGCGCCGGGGGCCTCGAGCGAGGAGGCCGCCCGGTCGATGCGGCGGGCGCTGGAGCGCGGCAGGCCGCAGGAGGCGCGCGGCCGGCTCGGTCCGGACCTCGGCCAGGCCATCGTCCTCACCCCGCTGAAGGACGCCGACGGGCAGGTGCGGGCCGTCTGCCTGTCCGTGCCGGAGCCGGCCCGGGAAACCGCCGGCGGGGCTCGCCCCTCGGGCGAGTCCGCCGCGCCCGTCGGCACGGCCGCGGACCAGGCCCGTGCCGCACAGGAACTCGGCGAGGTCACGGTCCCCCGGCTGGCCGACCTCATGGCGGTGGACCTGCTGGACTCCCCGTGGACCACCGCCGAGGCCGCCGGCCGGCCGCCGGAGCAGGTGGTCCTGCGCCGCGCCGCCCTGCGCGCTGTCCCGGGGGACGGCGGGCCCGGCCACGGCGGCGGCGTCGGAACCGGTGTCGGCGTCGGTATCGGGGAGGTGATCGCCTGCCCGGCGGACTCGCCGCCCACCCGGTGTCTGACGGCGGCCCGCCCGATGCTGTACGACATGGCGGACCCGGCCGTGGCCGAGTGGGTGGCGCTGGACCCCGGCGCCTCGTGGCTGCGCACGTCCGGGACGCGCTCCCTGCTGGCGGTCCCGCTGCTCGCCCAGGGCAGCACGCTCGGCGTCGCCCTGTTCGGCCGGCACGGGGGGCGGGGGCCCTTCGGACCGGAGGACCTGCGGCTCGCGGAGGAGTTCACCGCCAAGGCGGCCACCGGCATGGAACAGGCCCGCGGCTGTTCCCGGCCCCGCACCACCACCGTGGCCCCGCAACGCAGCCTGCTCCCGCACAGGGTGTCCGACCAGGCGGCCCTGGAGATCGCCACCCGCTATCTGCCGGCCGCGACCCGGGCCGGCGTGGGCGGCGACTGGTTCGACGTGATCCCGCTGTCCGGGGCGCGGGTGGCGCTCGTCGTGGGTGACGTGGTGGGCCACGGCCTCCGGGCCTCCGCCACCATGGGCCGGCTGCGCACGGCGGTACGCACCCTGGCCGACGTCGATCTGCCCGCCGACGAGCTGCTCACCCACCTGGACGACCTGGTGCTGCGGCTGGCCGCCGACGAGGGCAGCGCGGACCCGGGCGCCGACACCGCCGGAGGCATCGGCACCACCTGTCTGTACGCCGTCTACGACCCGGTCTCGCGCCGCTGCTCCGTGGCCCGGGCCGGGCATCCGCCGCCCGCCGTGGTGACCCCGGACGGCACCGTCCGCTTCCTCGACGTGCCCGCGGGGCCGCCGCTCGGGCTCGGCGGGCTGCCCTTCGAGGCGATGGAGAAGGAACTGCCCGAGGGCAGCCTGCTCGTGCTCTACACCGACGGGCTGCTGGAGGCCCGCGACCACGACATCGACGAGGCCCTGGACAAGTTGTCCGTCGCGCTCGGCCGTCCCGCGCAGTCGCTGGAGTCGGTGTGCGACCGGGTTCTCGGCGACCTGCTCAGCCACCGCCTCGACGACGACATCGCCCTGCTGGTGGCCCGCACCCGGGCCCTGCACGAGGACCTGGTCGCCTCCTGGGAGCTGTGCGACGAGCCCTCCGTCGTCTCGCTGGCCCGCCGGTACACCACCGGCCAACTGTCCGTGTGGGGCCTTGACGAGGCCGCGTTCACCACCGAGCTGATGGTCAGCGAGCTGGTCACCAATGCCATCCGCTACGGCCGTCCGCCCCTCCGGCTCCGGCTGATCCATCAGGGCAGGACCCTGATCAGCGAGGTCTACGACGCCAGCGACACCGCCCCGCACATGCGCCGGGCCCGGATCTTCGACGAGGGCGGCCGGGGCCTGCTGCTGGTCGCCCAGCTCGCCGACCGCTGGGGCACCCGGCACGACCGGATCGGCAAGACGGTGTGGGCGGAGCAGTCGCTGACCGCGCTCTGACAGGCGGGGCACTCCCCCAAGCGCCCCAAGCACCGCCGACTCCGCACCGCCCGCATGGCGAAGGCCCGGGCCTCCCTCACGGAACCCGGGCCTTCCCTCATCCGGCAGCGTCCGTCACGCCGCTACCGGAACCTCCGGCGCCGCGTCGCTCGTGGCGGGCGCGAGCGCCAGTTCCAGTACCTGCCGGACGTCGGTCACGGTGTGGACGTCGAGCTTGTCCAGCACCTCGGCCGGGACGTCGTCCAGGTCGGGCTCGTTGCGCTTGGGGATGATGACGGTGGTCACCCCGGCGCGCTGGGCGGCGAGCAGCTTCTGCTTCACGCCGCCGATGGGCAGCACCCGGCCGGTCAGCGAGACCTCGCCGGTCATGGCGACGTCCGTGCGGACCAGGCGGCCGGAGAGCAGCGAGGCGAGGGCCGTGGTCATCGTGATGCCCGCGCTCGGACCGTCCTTCGGCACCGCGCCCGCCGGGAAGTGGATGTGCACGCCCCGGTCCTTCAGGTCGGCCACCGGCAGCTCCAGCTCGGCGCCGTGGCTGCGCAGGAAGCTCAGCGCGATCTGCGCCGACTCCTTCATCACGTCGCCCAGCTGGCCGGTCAGGGTCAGCCCCGCCCCACCCGTCTCCGGGTCGGCCAGGGACGCCTCCACGAAGAGCACGTCGCCGCCGGCGCCGGTGACCGCGAGGCCGGTCGCCACACCGGGGACGGCCGTACGGCGCTCGGCCGGGTCCTGGGCGGACTCGGGCACGTGGTGCGGCCGGCCGATGAGCCCGCGCAGATCACCGTCGGTGACGGTGAACGGCAGCTCGCGCTCGCCCAGTTCGTGCTGGGCCGCGACCTTCCGCAGCAGCCGTGCGATGGACCGCTCCAGGGTTCGCACGCCCGCCTCGCGGGTGTACTCGCCGGCGAGCTTGCGCAGCGCGCTCTCGTCCAGCGTGACCTCGGCCTTGTCCAGGCCGGCCCGCTCCAGCTGGCGCGGGAGCAGGTGGTCCCGGGCGATGACGACCTTCTCGTCCTCGGTGTAGCCGTCCAGGCGGACGATCTCCATACGGTCGGCGAGCGCCTCCGGGATGGCCTCCAGGACGTTGGCGGTGGCGAGGAAGACCACGTCCGACAGGTCCAGCTCGACCTCCAGGTAGTGGTCCCGGAAGGTGTGGTTCTGCGCCGGGTCGAGCACTTCGAGGAGGGCGGCGGCCGGGTCGCCCCGGAAGTCGGAGCCCACCTTGTCGATCTCGTCCAGCAGGACCACCGGGTTCATGGACCCGGCCTCCTTGACGGCGCGCACGATCCGGCCGGGCAGCGCGCCGACGTACGTACGGCGGTGACCGCGGATCTCGGCCTCGTCACGGACGCCGCCGAGGGCGACGCGGACGAACTTGCGGCCCATGGCGTGCGCGACGGACTCGCCCAGCGAGGTCTTGCCGACACCGGGCGGGCCGACGAGCGCGAGCACGGCACCGCCGCGCCGCCCGCCGATGACGCCCAGGCCCCGGTCGCCGCGCCGCTTGCGCACGGCCAGGTACTCGGTGATGCGTTCCTTCACGTCGTCCAGGCCCGCGTGCTCGGCGTCGAGCACGGCCTTCGCGCCCTGGATGTCGTACGCGTCCTCGGTCCGCTCGTTCCACGGCATCTCCAGGACGGTGTCCAGCCAGGTGCGGATCCAGGAGCCCTCGGGTGACTGCTCGGAGGCGCGCTCCAGCTTGTCGACCTCCTTGAGGGCGGCCTCGCGGACCTTCTCCGGCAGGTCGGCGGCCTCGACGCGGGCGCGGTAGTCGTCGGACTCCTCGCCCTCCTTCTCGCCGTTGAGCTCGCGCAGTTCCTTGCGGACGGCCTCCAGCTGACGGCGCAGCAGGAACTCGCGCTGCTGCTTGTCGACGCCTTCCTGGACGTCCTTGGCGATGGTCTCGGCCACGTCCTGCTCCGCGAGGTGGTCGCGCAGCTGCTGCGTGGCGAGCTTGAGCCGGGCCACCGGGTCGGCGGTCTCCAGCAGTTCGACCTTCTGTTCGGTCGTCAGGAACGGCGAGTAGCCGGAGTTGTCGGCCAGCGCCGACACGTCCTCGATGGCCTGGACGCGGTCCACGACCTGCCAGGCACCGCGCTTCTTCAGCCAGGTGGTGGCGAGTGCCTTGTACTCCTTGACGAGTTCCGTGACCTGGCCCGGCAGCGGCTCGGGAACGGTCTCCTCGACACGGGCTCCCTCGACCCAGAGCGCGGCGCCCGGGCCGGTGGTGCCGGCGCCGATGCGGACGCGGCTGCGACCGCGGACCAGGGCCCCCGGGTCACCGTCGGCGAGCCGGCCGACCTGTTCCACCGTGCCGAGGACGCCGGTCTTGGCGTACGTACCGTCGATGCGCGGCACCAGCAGCACCTTGGGCTTTCCGGGTTCGGAGCGGGCGGCGGCCTGAGCGGCCTCCACCGCGGCCCGCACCTCGGCGTCGCTCAGGTCCAGCGGGACCACCATGCCGGGCAGCACGACCTCGTCGTCGAGCGGCAGCACGGGCAGGTTCAGCGTGAACGCCGGTGACTCAGCAGCCATGATCTCCCCTTCGGCAGTCAACTTGAGCTATGCCGACTCAATGTTCTGGCGGGGTCTATTGTTCCCGGGCCGCTGTTCGCTCTGAGCGATCACCTACGACCAGGGGGATGAGCTGCGCAAACGTGCGTGGGTGCGGGTGGGTTGGGGTGCTCGCGCGGTTCCCCGCGCTCTAGGCCGGCCGGTGCCACCGTCGGACCAGGGGCCAGGCCGCCACACCGATCGTCAGGGCGATGACGTGGCCCCAGTTCGTCAGCGGGTCGGCGTAGGTCAGCAGGTCGCTCAGCAGTCCGCCGGCCGCCAGGGTCAGCAACGGCCAGCGCAGCCAGGGGCGCAGGAGGCCCGTCAGGGCGCCGGTACTCGTGGCCACGCCGAAGCTGATGCCGTAGTCGAGGCGGTGCAGCGAGGTGTCGGGCAGGTGGCCCAGCAGGACGGCGAGGCCCACCGGGACCTCGGTGGCGAGGGTGGCCAGGACATGGCCGGCCAGGAAGACACAGGCGGCCCGCGCTCCGCCTATCCGCCGCTCCAGCACCGTGAGCACCAGCAGGAACGCGACCGTGTACGGCGAGAGGATCCCGCCCGCGACCCACAGCGCGCTCGCCAGCAGCACCAGCACGGGCGTGCGCACCAGGTGGGCCACGTCGGTGCTGGAGCCCTGGTGGAGCGTCTGCACCAGGGCGGGGTCGGCGTGGGTCGCGATCAGGGAGGTGACGGCCAGGACGGCCGCGTAGGCGAAGGTGAACGGGGTGCCGACGGGGGTCGGCAGCAGGCGCCACGGGCGGGGCAGCGGCCGGTGCGGGAGCGGGGCGGGGTCCGCGGTGTCGGGGGCCGCCCCGGGGGCGGCGGCGCGCTGGCGGGGCATGCCGTCCAGCAGGCCGGCGAGGGCCGGGGCCGGGACGGCGGCGCCGTCGGGAAGGGGCGTGCCCGGCGCGGGCGGGCACGCGTCCGGCGTGGGGCCCGTCGTACTCCGTTCCACGGTGAGGCGCTCCTTCCGTCGCGCCCCACCCTTCGTGCTCGGCACGGCGCTGTCTATGACCGACGCCACCCGGCTGCGGATTCACGGCGACCTCTCACCCGCCGGCCGCGTCCGGCCCCGGTGCGGACCACCCGTCCGTGGGCGTCATGCGCAATTCCCGTGAACGCCAGGCTCCGTTCAAGCAGGATGGGGTCATGACTGCCGTGTACGACACTCCCGTGGTCCTGGACCGACGCGACGGCCCGTACGGCGAGGTGGTGCTGCGCAGACACGGTGCGCTGCTTCAGATCATCGCCAACGGCTGCTTCCTGATGGACACCTCCGACGGCCGCTCGGAGCGGCTGCTGGTCGACGCGGCCCGCGCCGCGCTGGACGGGCGGCCCGCCCCGAAGGTGCTGATCGGCGGGCTGGGCGTGGGCTTCTCGCTGGCGCATGCCGCCGCCGACCCGCGGTGGGGGCGGATCACCGTGGTCGAGCGGGAACCCGCCGTCATCGACTGGCACCGGGACGGACCGCTGGCCGAACTGTCCGCCGCCGCGCTCGCCGATCCGCGCACCGTGATCGTCGAAGCGGATCTCGTGCGGTACGTCAATGAGACATCGGACACGTTCGACGCGCTGTGTCTCGACATCGACAACGGGCCCGGCTGGACCGTCACCGAGGACAACGACAGCCTCTACTCACCGGCCGGACTCGCCGCCTGCGTACGGGTGTTGAGGCCTGGCGGGGTGCTCGCGGTGTGGTCGGCCGAGCCCTCTCCGGAATTTGAAGGAAGCTTGCGGAATGCCGGGTTCCAACAGGTGCGTACCGAAGAGGTGCCGGTTGCCCGGGGCGTTCCGGACGCCATCCACCTCGCCGTCCGACCTGGATAGCGACAGCACGGCCGGTCACCGTAATGTGCTGCCCTGACGCCGATCATTCAAGCGTCAAACGCAGACATGGGATCACCCCACTGATTCCGGAAAGCAACAACAGGGGCGGGCGATGGAGCAGACACACACCTCCCAGAGCGGCGCGGCGACGACCACCCCGGGCGCGCAGCGCCGGGTGCTGGTCGTCGAGGACGACCCCACGATCGTCGACGCCATCGCGGCCCGGCTGCGCGCCGAGGGATTTCTCGTGCAAACGGCGGCCGACGGTCCGGCCGCGGTCGACACCGCGGAGGCATGGCAGCCCGATCTGCTGATCCTCGACATCATGCTGCCGGGCTTCGACGGGCTCGAAGTGTGCCGGCGGGTGCAGGCCCAGCGGCCGGTGCCGGTGCTGATGCTGACCGCGCGGGACGACGAGACGGACATGCTGGTCGGGCTCGGCGTGGGCGCCGACGACTACATGACCAAGCCGTTCTCGATGCGGGAGCTGGCCGCACGCGTGCACGTGCTGCTGCGCCGGGTGGAGCGGGCCGCGCTGGCCGCGACCACCCCGCGCTCCGGCATCCTGCGGCTCGGCGAGCTGGAGATCGACCACGCGCAGCGCCGGGTGCGGGTGAAGTCCGAGGACGTCCACCTGACGCCCACCGAGTTCGACCTGCTGGTGTGCCTGGCGAACACCCCGCGCGCGGTGCTCTCCCGGGAGCAGCTGCTGGCCGAGGTGTGGGACTGGGCGGACGCCTCCGGCACCCGCACGGTCGACAGCCACATCAAGGCGCTGCGGCGGAAGATCGGTGCGGAGCGCATCCGCACGGTGCACGGTGTGGGCTACGCGCTGGAGACGCCGACCCCATGAGCGGCGGCGGGCGCCAGGCCGCACGGAGGAGCCCCGGGGCCGTCGGCGAGAACCCCTGGGGCGGCGTGCGCCCGTTCTCGATCAAGACCAAGCTGGGTGCGCTGGTCGTCATCTCCGTGCTGATCACCACGGGTCTGTCGATCGTGGCGGTGCACACCAAGACGGAGCTGCGCTTCATCACGGTCTTCTCGATGATCGCCACCCTGCTGATCACGCAGTTCGTGGCGCACTCCCTCACCATGCCGCTGGACGAGATGAACGCGGTGGCCCGCTCCATCTCCGAGGGCGACTACACCCGCCGGGTGCGGGAGAACCGCCGGGACGAGCTCGGCGACCTGGCCCAGACGATCAACGTCATGGCCGACGAGCTGGAGGCCCAGGACAACCAGCGCAAGGAGCTCGTCGCGAACGTCTCGCACGAGCTGCGCACCCCGATCGCCGGGCTGCGCGCGGTGCTGGAGAACATCGTCGACGGGGTCACCGAGGCCGACCCGGAGACCATGCGGACGGCCCTGAAGCAGACCGAGCGGCTCGGCCGCCTGGTGGAGACCCTGCTGGACCTGTCCCGGCTCGACAACGGCGTCGTACCGCTGAAGCTGCGGCGGTTCGAGGTGTGGCCGTACCTGTCCGGCGTGCTGAAGGAGGCCAACATGGTCGCCTCCGCGCGCGCGGGCATGGCCACCGGCTCCGGCAGCCACACGCGCACGGACGTCCACCTGCACCTCGACGTCTCCCCGCCGGAGCTGACCGCGCACGCGGACCCCGAGCGCATCCACCAGGTCGTCGCGAACCTGATCGACAACGCGGTCAAGCACAGCCCGCCGCACGGCCGGGTGACCGTGCGGGCGCGGCGCGGGCCGCAGCCGGACTCGCTGGAGCTGGAGATCCTGGACGAGGGCCCCGGCATCCCCCGGTCGGAGTGGCACCGGGTGTTCGAGCGGTTCAACCGCGGCGCGGTGACCCGGCCGCACGGTCCGGGCAGCGACGGCGGTACGGGGCTGGGCCTGGCGATCGCCCGGTGGGCGGTGGATCTGCACGGCGGCCGGATCGGTGTGGCCGAATCCGAGCGGGGCTGCCGGATCATCGTCACTCTTCCGGGACTGACTTCCGCCCCAAGTTGACGTAAAGTCCGAGCGGAACCACAAGATCCACGTCCGTCGCCGCCGGTCCGCGCGGCTGGACCCGTGTGATCAGGGCAGGCCCGGGCACCCGTCGGACGAAGACGCGCAGGGCCCGGGCCGCCACACCCTCCCCTCCGCGGAACCACGCTTGTTTCCCGCCATTTCAAGCCCTGAAACAAGATTCTTGATGTGACTTACGCGACGATGACCTTGCTCGACCTGACCTTCCCGCCCAGGGAGGCGTAGCCTTTATTCCCGCTGTCCATCACCTTGTGAAGCGGAAGAGGGCGGTTGCCGCCGTGTCGCCACAGTCCCCCAGTAACTCGAGCATCTCCACCGACGACCAAGCCGGGAAGAACCCCGCCGCAGCGTTCGGTGCGAACGAGTGGCTCGTCGACGAGATCTATCAGCAGTACCTCCAGGACCCGAATTCGGTAGACCGTGCCTGGTGGGACTTCTTCGCCGATTACAAGCCGGGGGCTCCTGCCACCCCGGCTCCGGCGGGTACTGCGGCCACGGGGGCCGCAGAGACCCCCACCACGGCCCCGCAGGCCCGGCCCGCGGCCCCGGCCCCCCAGGCCGCCGCCCCGGCCGCCCCCGCGGCTCAGAAGCCCGCCGCCGCCCCCGCTCAGGCCCCGGCTCCGGCCCCGGCCCCCGCGGCGAAGGCTCCCGCCCCGGCCAAGCCGGCGCAGCCCGCACAGGCGCCCGCTCAGCCCACGGCGAAGCCCGCCGCGGCCGAGGCCCCCGAGGGCCCGGAGCTGATCACGCTGCGCGGCCCGGCCGCCGCCGTCGCCAAGAACATGAACGCCTCCCTGGAGCTGCCGACCGCCACCTCGGTCCGCGCCGTCCCGGTGAAGCTGCTGTTCGACAACCGCATCGTCATCAACAACCACCTGAAGCGCGCCCGGGGCGGGAAGATCTCCTTCACGCACCTGATCGGCTTCGCGATGGTGCAGGCCATCAAGGCCATGCCGTCGATGAACTGGTCGTTCGGCGAGAAGGACGGCAAGCCGACCCTCGTCAAGCCGCCGCACGTCAACCTCGGCCTGGCCATCGACCTGGTCAAGCCCAACGGTGACCGCCAGCTCGTCGTGGCCGCCATCAAGAAGGCCGAGACGCTGAACTTCTTCGAGTTCTGGCAGGCCTACGAGGACATCGTCCGCCGCGCCCGCGACGGCAAGCTGACGATGGACGACTTCACCGGCGTCACGGTCTCCCTGACCAACCCCGGCGGCCTCGGCACCGTCCACTCCGTGCCGCGCCTCATGCCCGGCCAGTCCGTGATCATGGGCGTCGGCTCCATGGACTACCCGGCGGAGTTCCAGGGCACCAGCCAGGACACCCTGAACAAGCTCGGCATCTCCAAGGTCATGACGCTCACGTCGACCTACGACCACCGGGTCATCCAGGGCGCCGCCTCCGGCGAGTTCCTCCGCCAGGTCGCCAACCTGCTGCTCGGCGAGAACGGCTTCTACGACGGCATCTTCGAGGCGCTGCGCATCCCCTACGAGCCGGTCCGCTGGCTCAAGGACATCGACGCCTCCCACGACGACGACGTCACCAAGGCCGCCCGCGTCTTCGAGCTGATCCACTCCTACCGGGTCCGCGGCCACGTCATGGCCGACACCGACCCGCTGGAGTACAAGCAGCGCAAGCACCCCGACCTGGACATCACCGAGCACGGGCTCACGCTGTGGGACCTGGAGCGCGACTTCGCGGTCGGCGGCTTCGCCGGCAAGTCGATGATGAAGCTGCGCGACATCCTCGGCGTCCTGCGCGACTCGTACTGCCGCACCACCGGCATCGAGTTCATGCACATCCAGGACCCCAAGCAGCGCAAGTGGATCCAGGACCGGGTCGAGCGCCCGCACGCCAAGATGGAGCGTGAGGAGCAGCTGCGGATCCTGCGCCGGCTGAACGCCGCGGAGGCCTTCGAGACGTTCCTCCAGACGAAGTACGTCGGCCAGAAGCGCTTCTCGCTGGAGGGCGGCGAGTCCGTCATCCCGCTGCTCGACGCGGTGATCGACTCCGCCGCCGAGTCCCGCCTGGACGAGGTCGTCATCGGCATGGCCCACCGTGGCCGCCTGAACGTCCTCGCCAACATCGTCGGCAAGTCCTACGCGCAGATCTTCCGCGAGTTCGAGGGCAACCTCGACCCGAAGTCGATGCACGGCTCCGGTGACGTCAAGTACCACCTGGGCGCCGAGGGCACCTTCACCGGCCTGGACGGCGAGCAGATCAAGGTCTCGCTGGCCGCCAACCCGTCCCACCTGGAGACGGTCGACCCGGTCATCGAGGGCATCGCCCGCGCCAAGCAGGACATCATCAACAAGGGCGGGACGGACTTCACCGTGCTGCCCGTCGCGCTGCACGGCGACGCGGCCTTCGCGGGCCAGGGCGTGGTGGCCGAGACCCTGAACATGTCGCAGCTGCGCGGCTACCGCACCGGCGGCACGGTCCACATCGTCATCAACAACCAGGTCGGCTTCACCGCGGCCCCCGAGTCCTCGCGTTCCTCCATGTACGCGACGGACGTGGCCCGCATGATCGAGGCCCCGATCTTCCACGTGAACGGCGACGACCCGGAGGCCGTGGTCCGCGTCGCGCGGCTGGCCTTCGAGTTCCGCCAGGCGTTCAACAAGGACGTGGTGATCGACCTCATCTGCTACCGCCGCCGCGGTCACAACGAGTCGGACAACCCGGCCTTCACCCAGCCGCTGATGTACGACCTGATCGACAAGAAGCGCTCGGTGCGCAAGCTGTACACCGAGTCCCTGATCGGTCGCGGCGACATCACCCTGGAAGAGGCCGAGCAGGCCCTCCAGGACTACCAGGGCCAGCTGGAGAAGGTCTTCACGGAGGTCCGCGAGGCCGTCACGACCCAGCAGGCCACCGGCCCCGTGTCGGACCCGCAGGCGGAGTTCCCGGTCGCCGTGAACACCGCGATCTCCTCGGAGGTCGTCAAGCGCATCGCCGAGTCCCAGGTCAACATCCCGGACTCCTTCCACGTGCACCCGCGCCTGCTGCCCCAGTTGCAGCGCCGGGCGGCGATGGTCGAGGACGGCACGATCGACTGGGGCATGGGCGAGACCCTCGCGGTCGGCTCCCTGCTGCTGGAGGGCACCCCGGTCCGGCTGTCCGGCCAGGACTCCCAGCGCGGCACCTTCGGCCAGCGCCACGCGGTCCTCATCGACCGCGAGACGGGCGAGGAGTACACCCCGCTCCAGTACCTCGCCGAAGAGCAGGCGCGCTACAACGTCTACAACTCCCTGCTGTCCGAGTACGCGGTCATGGGCTTCGAGTACGGCTACTCGCTGGCCCGCCCCGACGCGCTCGTGATGTGGGAGGCGCAGTTCGGTGACTTCGTCAACGGCGCCCAGACGGTGGTCGACGAGTACATCTCGGCGGCGGAGCAGAAGTGGGGCCAGACGTCCGGCGTCACCCTGCTCCTGCCGCACGGCTACGAGGGCCAGGGCCCGGACCACTCCTCGGCCCGGGTCGAGCGGTTCCTCCAGCTCTGCGCCCAGAACAACATGACGGTCGCCATGCCGACCCTGCCGTCGAACTACTTCCACCTCCTGCGGTGGCAGGTGCACAACCCGCACCACAAGCCGCTGGTGGTCTTCACCCCGAAGTCGATGCTCCGCCTGAAGGCCGCCGCGTCGAAGACGGAGGAGTTCACGTCGGGTCAGTTCCGTCCCGTCATCGGGGACACGACGGCGGACCCGGCCGCGGTCCACAAGGTCGTGTTCGTGGCCGGCAAGCTGTACTACGACCTCGAGGCCGAGCGGCAGAAGCGGGGCGTGACGGACACCGCGATCATCCGCATCGAGCGGCTGTACCCGCTGCCGGGTGCGGAGATCCAGGCGGAGGTCAACAAGTACCCGAACGCCGAGAAGTACCTGTGGGCGCAGGAGGAGCCGGCGAACCAGGGTGCGTGGCCGTTCATCGCGCTCAACCTGATCGACCACCTGGACCTGGCGGTCGGCGCGGACGTCCCGCACGGCGAGCGCCTGCGGCGCATCTCGCGTCCGCACTCCTCGTCCCCGGCGGTCGGCTCCGCGAAGCGGCACCAGGCGGAGCAGGAGCAGTTGGTGCGTGAGGTGTTCGAGGCGTAAGCCTCCGGCGGTCCGCCAGGTAGGAGGGCCCGGTGTCGAGTTCCTGCTCGGCGCCGGGCCCTTCGCCCGTGGGGCGCGTCCTCAGCCCAGGTACGCCTCGAAGTCCCAGTAGGGGCGGACCCGCCCGCGGGCCGAGATGGTGTGGGGGTGCTGGGCGCCCAGGGTGCGGGTGAGGGACAGGAGGGCGTCCTCCTCCAGCTTGCCGGCCTCCTCCTGCTCGTGCGCCGCCCTCAGGTCCGCGGCGAGCGCGACCTGACACGACAGCGTGAGCGGGTGCTCGTGGCCCAGGGCGTGCCGGGACCGGCGCACGGTGTCGCGGCTCAGTTCCACCGCGTCCTCGATGCGGCCGTTGAAGTTGCGCGCGCCGGCCGCGTTGAGGGCGCAGCCCAGGACCCAGGGGTGGTCCTGGCCGAGGGTGGCGCCGAGGCCGGCGAGGGCGGACTCGAACATGGACAGGGCCTCGCCCCGCTCGCCCGCGGCCTGCATCACCAGCCCGGTGTTGGACAGCATGCCGGTGGCCACGGGATGCGCGGGGCCGAGCAGCGACCGGTAGCCGGCCTCCGCCTCGTCGATGAGGTCGCGGGCCTGGCTGAGATCGCCGTGTTCCCGCAGGTAGTTGCCGTAGTTGGTGAGGAACGCCAGCGTGCGGTAGTGCTCGCGGCCGTGCAGCTGCGTCAGCTGGTCCAGCAGGCTGGCCATGCCGGGGCCCACGTCCGGTCCGTGACCGCCCTCCCGGCGCCGGCACATGGCCAGCTGGGAGCGGGCTTCGAGGGTCTGCGGATGCTGCGGGCCGAGCACCTGCACATGGAGCCGTACGACGGGTTCCTGACGGGCCAGCGCCTCGCGGTAGCGGCCGAGCAGGCGGAGGCTGTGGGTGACCGCGTTGCCGGAGTGGAGCGTGTTGATGTGCCGGGCGCGCAGCACGCTCTCGCGCCGGGCCAGGGTCTCCAGGTCGAGGTCCAGCGCCTCGGCGTACCGGCCCAGCATGCGCAGGGTGACGCCGAGGTTGTGCCGGGCGACCAGGGTGGGCGGCTCGTCCGGGCCGAGGAGCCGTTCGTTGCCGTCGAGGACCTCGCGCTGGAGGTCGTACGCCTCCTGGTAGCGGCCCAGGGAGCGCAGGCCGGAGGCGATGGCGCTCTTGCTGACGAGTTCGCCGATCTCGTTGCGCCGGGGCGCGGCCTGGAGCTGTCTCAGCACGCCCCGGTGCAGCTCGTACACCTCGCGGAACCGGCCGCTGTTGCGCAGCATGTTGCCCTCCTGGGTGGCCAGGTCGAGCATCGGCTGGTCGATCGGTTCCATGAACCGCGACCAGTGCTCGCGCACCTGCTGCGCCAGTTCCAGGCCGCCGCTGTACTCGCCGCTGCGGGTGCAGTACCGCAGGCAGTTCAGGACCAGCTCCTGCACGCGCGGCTGCCGGCTCTCCAGGGCGCCGGAGGGTTCCAGGTGGGGCAGCAGCTCGGCGTAGCGCGGCCAGTTGCGGCTGTCGGCGGGGTTGCCGGGGTCGGCCTCGGCGAGCAGGGTGCGCACCGCCCGCCGGTGCAGTTCGTGGCCGCCGTCGCCGGTCAGCTTGGAGACGATGTCGTGGACGAGCCGGTGCATGTGCACCGACTCCTGGTGCGGGCCCATCTCGGCGGCCAGCGGGCCACGGGTCTCGCGGGTGAGCACCGAGTAGTTGACGAGGGTGTCCAGGGCCCGGGTCCAGGCGGGCAGGTCGGTGGACATCCAGCGCAGTTCCTCGGGCAGCTCGGCGCGCGGGTAGGCGCGGATGAGGCCGAGCGGGATGCGTCCGGGGGCGAAGGAGGTGCACAGGCCGAGCACCTCGATGGCCTGCGGCTGGGAGCGGCGCAGCCGGTTGAGCAGTATGGCCCAGGAGGTGAGGGAGGACTGCGGGAAGCCCTCGCCGGTGACGGGTTCGTCGACGGTGGACAGCCGCCGTTCGCGCACCATCCGCAGGTACTCGGCGGCCTCCATGCCGGACTCGCCGAGCCAGGACGCGGCCTGCACCAGCGGCAGCGGCACGTCCCCGAACTCGGCGGCCACCTCGTCGGCCTCGCGGGCGGTGATGTGCGGGGCGCGGCGCATCAGGTAGGCGGTGGACTCGGGGCGCAGGAACGCGGGGATCTCCAGTACGTCGGTGTGCTCGTTCCAGCCCCGGTTGCGGGAGGTGATCAGCACGTGTCCGGTGCCCTGCGGGAGCAGCGAGGTCACGCCGTCGATGTCGTCCCAGCCGTCGAAGACCAGCAGCCAGTTCCCGTACGGCTCCCCGCGCCTGAGCGCATTGCGGACCGCGCGGATGCGTTCGCCGGGCTCGCTGCCGATGCGCAGGCCGAGTTCGACGGCGAGTTCGCCGAGGCGGTCGCGCTGGAGGGTGCGGTCGTCGCTGTTGACCCACCACACCAGGTCGTAGTCGGTGCTGAAGCGGTGGGCGTACTCGGCGGCGAGCTGGGTCTTGCCGATGCCGGACATGCCGACGAGCGTGCAGGCGGCGGCGCCGCGCTCGGCGTCGGCGAGCCGCTGGTGGAGTTCGCCCAGCAGGTCGTCGCGGCCGGTGAAGCGCGGGTTGCGGCGCGGCACCTCGCCCCAGATCTCGCAGCGCTCGTCCGGGTAGCGGATCCGGCCGGCGAGCGTGCGGGGGCGGGTGAGCGGCTCCAGGCCGAGGCGGCGCAGCAGGCGGTCCTCGGCGGCCTCCTCGCTCAGCGCCCACAGGCTGGCCGGTTCCAGGACGGCGGTGGCGGGCAACAGCGGCCGGTTGGTGAGGTTGACGGCCGCGAACCGGTCGGCGTGGGCGGCGACGAAGCCGCGCAGCGCGTCGTTCCACTCACCCGGCGGGCGGGGGCCCAGTTCGAAGAACCAGTCGTTGAGGACCAGCAGCACCTTTCCGCTGGCCAGCAGCAGGTCGCCGAGCGAGTCCTCCAGCTCGACCTCGCGCGGCGGGTCCCAGCGTTGCAGGGTGGCCCGGTGTCCGTGCCGCTCCAGGCACTGAGCGATCCACGCCGCCCACGAGCGGTAGTACCCCGGGAAGACCACGAGCACATGCTCGGGTGCCGCCGCACCGTTCGCGCCCGGCCGCCGCTGTTCCGCCATCGCCGCTCCCTGCTTCCACCGCGGCCGCCGGTCTCCTGCGCAGCCGCACGCATAACGTAACGCAATAGGTCGTCGACGGAGCGTCAGCCCGGCGCGTGGGCGCTCCCCGCGAGGCGCGCGTGGTGGCTTCCCATGTGCCGGACGAACTCCCTTCCGTACGGGGTCAGTTCATCGGAGTCCGCCAGCACGGACAAGGCCTCGGCGACCTGCTCCCGGCACGCCTCGAACCGCTCGGCGGCGCGCCGCCGCCACACCCAGGCGGCTCCGGTGCGGGCCCGCCACCACAGGTCCAGCAGCGCCAGGTGCGCGTACGCGCCCTGGAGGACGCCCGGCACCGGGCGCGGGTCCCGCCGCCAGCCCACCCGGTGCAGGGTGCCGCCGGGCCGCCACAGCGGGACCAGTTCGTCCAGCACGGCCAGCTTGGTGTGGTGCGTCTCGTGCACCAGCAGTTCGACCAGCTCGCGCCGGTCGGCCGGCAGCTGGGCCAGGACGGCGCCGGGCGCGGTCCGCACGGTGGCGCTCAGCGGCGGTCCGCCGCCCGCCGACGGCACCAGCGGGACGACGGCACGCACCAGCGCCAGGGTCTCGGCGGCCCGCGCGGGGTGCGTCGCGGCCAGCAGGGCGTGCGCGTCGCGCCAGCGGGCGGCCCACGCGGCCGGGTCGGAGTACGGCCGCTCGGCCGCGGGCAGTGCCGCCGGCCCGATGCCGCCCGGGGGCACCCGATGGGGGTCGACGTCGTCGAGTACGGCGGTGCCGCCGGGCAGGGTGTGCAGCGCCGACCAGGCCAGGGCGCCGTCGGCGGTCCACCGGGTGCCGGGTCCGGCCGGGGCGGCCCCGGGGAGCAGCAGTGTCCGGCCCGCTCCGTCGGTGATGCGGAGGACTCCGGACCGGCCGCTGAGCCGGGCCCGGCCCCGGGCGCAGCGCAGCAGCCCGGCACCGGGCAGCGGCAGGGTGCCGGCGGGCAGCACCCGGGTGGTGGTGAAGCGGCAGCCGGCGCGCAGGGCGGCGGCGACGGCCACCGCGCCCAGTCCGGCGAGACCCTCGGCGAACTCCGGGCCGTCGGGCGCGGCGAGCGCCGAGGCCAGCCAGGCGCCGGTCGTCGGATAGTCGAGGACGGCGCGGACGGCCGGGGCGTCGGACCGCTCGGCCCGCTCCAGCAGCGCCCAGTCGTCCTCGAAGCGCCGCCGTACGACCGCGGGCAGGGTGCCGCGCACACGGTCGAAGCGGACCAGGAGGGACTTCAGCAGCAGCATCCGCCGGGCGTGCAGGGCGGCGCGCAGGGCCGCGGTCGCGGCGGGCAGCGGCCGGGTGCGGGCCAGGGCGTCGAGGATCTCGGGCGGGACCGGCCCGCGAGCGGGGGCGGCCGGGGCCGCCGGCCGTATGTCCCCCAGGGGTCCCACGGCTCCCGGGGTCATGCCACGGTGTCCTCGCCGCGTAAGGCCTGCACGGGACCGGCCGAAAACACACGCCCGGGCCGGCCCGGCGTGATCTCGTCGTCCCCGCCGGTGGTGTACCAGACCCGGCGCAGCCCGTCCGGGTCGGCGAGCACCCCGGCGACCGCGGCGAGCACCGCCGGATCGTCCATGGCACGCAGTGTCCGCAGGTCGACGTCGGTGAGGTCGGGCGGGAACACGGCCTCTTCAGCGTCCTCGCCGAGGCCGGCCCCCCGTGTCCTAAGCTCCCCCACCCTCGGCTCCTCCCTGCCCTACGCCCGCCCCGCACAGCCGCAGTGGCTGCCCACTTCTTCCCGACAGGCCGGAACCAGAAACCCTGGACGGCTCAACTCCGGTCAAGTTCGCGCGCGTCGGCCCACTCCTGGGACCACGGCCACCACGGCGGGGCCGTTTCCCGCCAGTCCGGCTCGGGCAGCGACCGGGCGTCCGGGGGCGGCGGTTGCCGTTCCGCCCGCCGGGTCAGCTCGACATCGCCCCAGTCGACCTCGCGCAGCGCCCCGACGAGCCGCTGCCACTGCTCCAGGGCCGCCCGGAACGCGCCACGGGCCGCGCCGGGCCGTCCCATCAGCGCCAGCACCGCCCCGCAGCCGTGCCGGGCGCGGGCGGCCGTCACCGAGCCGGGGTCGCCGCCGTGGGCCGCCTCCGCCTCCCGCTCGGCGTTCTCGTACGCCTGCAACGCCTCCATCAGCACCGGCGCGCCCGCGTGGTACCAGCCCTCCAGCCGCACCCGGCCCAACTGGAGCCAGACCTCGGCCCGTACGGCCGCGTCGGTCGCCGCGCGCACCGCCTGGCCGAGCAGATGCCGGCTCTCGAACAGGTCGGGCAGGAAGCCGACATGGCGGAAGCGCTGGGCGAGCGCGCTGCCGACCAGGCCCTGGAGCCGGCCGCGGTGGGCAGACCGGGCGGGCAGCGACTTCAGCGCCTCGCGCAGCACGTACTCGGCCCGGTCCACCACACCGGCCCCGTCACCGGCGGAGGCCCTCCGCAGCAGCGACTCGCCCCAGGCGGTGAGGAGCTGGACGCGCAGCGGGCCGTCGGCGGGGGCGAGCAGCGCGGCTCGCTCGTAGGCCGCGTCGGCCTCCCCGGTCTCCCCGGCCGCGTCGTGGAACGCGGCCAGCGCGGCCAGGCACGGCAGCAACAGGTCCGGATCGTCCCCGGCGGCCTCCAGCGCCTCGCCGAGCGCCCGCCGGAGCTCGGCGTCCTCGACGTCGGCCCGGTGCAGTGCCCGCGCGAGGTCGAGCAACGCGGGCCCCCGTACGGCGTCGGGCACCCGCTCCCGCGCCAGCACGGCGCAGGCCTCCCGCAGTACGGGCTCGGCGGCACCGGGACGCCGCAGATCGAGCAGGACCCGGCCGCGCAGCAACAGCCGTGTCCGGTGGGCGGTCACCTCCCAGGGCACGCCGTCCCGGCTCGCGGAGACGGCTTCCGGATCAGCGGCGGCGGGTACGACGGCGTCCGTGCCGCCGAGGTCGTGTCCGGAACCACCGCCACCGGTACGGCCGTCCGTACCCCCGGCGTCACCGGGACCACCCCGACCGGCCTCGCCGCCACCGGAACCGGGGTAGGCGACCCCTCTGTCAGCAGAGCCGCCGTCGCCGTCGCCGTCGTAACCGGACCCGCCGGCACCGGGCCCACCCCCGGACCCGTCGTAGCCTGGGCTGCCGTCACCCGGGATCGCGCCCCCGGGCCCCCCGAGGTCGGGACGCCAGTCGCGGGCGACGGCGGTGATGCGCGGCCAGGGCGGGACCTCGCCGTCCAGGGTGTCGAGCGCTTCCGTCAGGTGGTCCTGCTCCGCCGAGAGCTGCCACAGCTCACGCCGGCACGAGGCCAGTTCCAGAGCCGCTTCCGCCCGTTCCCGGCTGTCGGCCGGAGCCACCCCGTACGCGGCGGCGAGTTCGGCCGCCGCCTCCCGCAGCAGCCCGGCGCGCCGCCCCTCGGCCCGCGCACCCGCCGTACCGGCCTCCGCGCGCAGCACGCGGCCGAGGACCAGGCGCGCCCGGGCCACGGGACCGGGGCCGCCGGGGCCGTCGGCGCCCGTGCCCGCCGTGGCGACGCGGGCCTGTTCCCGGGCCCGGCGCAGCATCTCCGGGTCAGCCAGCTGCCGCCACCGGTCGAGCAGCCGCTCGGCCTCGGTCAGCGGGTCGGGGGTGACCAGGTCCGGCAGGTAGAAGCGCAGCACGCGCGCGGGGATGCGGGCGAACAGCTCGGCCTCCATGCTGCCGCCGCCGTCCCGCGCACCGCCGTCCTCGGCGGAGCGCCCCGTACCGGCGTCCGGGTCGTGGTCGGCGAGCCGGGCCGCGGCCAGGGCGGCGAAGTTGCGGGTGCCCTTGCCGAAGTGCCGTTCCACGTAGGCCGAGCAGTGCTTGAGGACGAGCCCGGCGGTGTCCTGGTCGAGGGAGGACAGCAGCAGGTCCTGCATGCGCGGCGAGTACGCGAAGCACGGCTGCTCCTCGGTGCCGGGCAGTTGCCGCAGCAGTCCGCCGAGCAGCACCTCGGCCAGTTCCATGGGACCGGTGTCGGGCAGCATGGCCCGCTGCACCAGCCGCATCACGGGGAGGGTGAGGGGCGCGGCGGCGAGGTAGACGGCGAGCCGGAGGGCGCCGGGTGAGGCGCCGGCGCGGAAGGCACGCAGCAGCTCCTCGTCGCTGCGCGCCGGCGCCGCGGCGGGGACGGCTCCCGGTGCGGTGGCGGGGTGGGCGAAGCCGGCCCAGGCGTGCTCGCGGGTCGGCCCGGTGCCGGCGAGCAGCCGGGCGAAGGCCGCGAACGCCTCCGGGGTGGGCTGGAGCACCGGCACGGGCCGCGCACCCGGCGGCGGTTCCTCCGCCTCCTCCCACGGCTCGTCCTCGGGCAGGAAGTCGAGGCGCCCTCCCGACTCGCCGGTGCGGACCAGCAGCCCGGGCTCGGCGGGCAGCGCGGTACGGCTCCACAGCCGGGGCGGCAGCGGCTGGACCACGGCCAGCGGGGCGGTGCGCGGCCAGCCGTGCAGCAGGCGTTGCGCGGTGCCGTCCTGCCACAGGGGGCCGACGCAGTCGCTGATGACGAAGGTCAGCCGGCGCCCGCTGGGGTCGTGCAGCTCGTCGGCGGGCCGCAGCCGGATGCGCCGGCCGGGACCGACGGTCGTACCGACGAGGGGGGTGCCGGAGTCGTCGGCGTAGAGCTGGTGGACGCGGACGGAGGCGAACGCGCCGGACTGCTGGCAGGCCTGGCGCAGTTCCTCGACCATCTCGCCCCAGACGGCCATGGCGGGCCCGGTGTCCATGAGCAGCTGGACGTCGCAGCGCCGGTCGCGGCCGGGCCGGGTGACGGGGAGCAGGATGCCGCTGGCGGCGGCCCGGTCGGCGGTGGCCGCCTCGTCGATCCGCTCGTCCCGGCCGTGTGCGGAGGCGGTGCGGTAGCGGCCGAGGGCACGCAGTGCCTTTTGCAGCCCGAGCAGTCCGGGCAGCGCGCCGGCGGCGGGGGCGCGGACCGGGAAGGCCGCGGGGTCGCCGTCGGTACGGGCGTAGGCGGCGGAGCCCGGGGTGTGCAACGGGACGGCGGGGGCCGGCGCGTCCGCGCGGAGCGCCTGCGGGCTGCCGGGGCCGTCCGGGGGCACGTCCTGCGTCCCCGGACCGGACGCGCCGCCCGTGCCGGAGGGGCCGGAGGAACCCGCGGCACCCCCGGAACCCGGGGAACCGGAAGAGCCGGGCGGGCCGTCGGGGCCGGTGCCGGACGTGTCGTCGGGGTCGCCGGGCGTACCCGTGGCCAGCCGCCGGGCCAGCCAGAGCGCGTCGGCCACGTCCTCGGCGGTCGGCTGGAGCCCGCCCTGGCGCAGCTTGCCGATCAGCTCGTCCAGGCGCATCCCCGGCATCCGCCTCTCACCTCGTACGGTCGAGCGGTTGCATCAGCATCTCGGCGATCCGCTCACGGGTGAGGCCCTGCGCGTGCGGATCGTACTGCGTGAGGAACAGGGCGTTGAGGAGCTGGTCGGCGGCGAGCACCTCACCGGGTTCCCGCTCCAGGAAGCGGCGGATGAGGTCGCCGCCGGCGGCGACGCCGTCCGTGCCGAGGTGTGCCTCGACCATGGCGGTGAGCTGCTCCTCGCCGGGCGGGTCCAGTTCGAGCTGGACGCAGCGGCGCAGCAGCGGGGCGGGGAAGTCGCGTTCGCCGTTGGAGGTCATCACGATCACCGGGAACGCGGTGCACGCGACGCGCCCGCCGTGCACGGCCACCCGGTCGCCGTCGTGCGTGAGCACCTCGACGACGGGTTCCCGGTCGGCCAGCCGTTCCAGTTCGGGGACCGAGAACTCGCCCTCCTCCAGGGTGTTGAGCAGGTCGTTGGGCAGGTCGAGGTCGCTCTTGTCCAGCTCGTCGATGAGCAGGACGCGGGGCCGCTCGGCGGGCAGGAGCGCGGTGCCGAGCGGTCCGAGGCGGATGTAGGAGCCGATCCCGGAGGCCGCGGCAGCGCGGTCGCCCCCGCCGGCGCGCTCCAGCTGGACGTCCTGGAGGCGGGCGATGGCGTCGTACCGGTACAGGCCGTCCAGGAGGGTGGTACGGCTGACGACGGGCCAGCGCAGCACCTTGCCCAGACCGAGCTCATGGGCGATCGCGTACGCCAGGGTCGACTTGCCGGTACCCGGGTTGCCGGTGACCAGCAGGGGCCGGCGCAGATAGAGGGCCGCGTTGACCGCGTCGACCTCGGCCGGCCGGGGCGCGTAGTTCTCGACCAGCCGGCGGCGCACGCCGAGCCGGCGGGCGCTGCTGGGATCTTCCGGGCCGCTGTCCGCGCCGTCCCGGGAGGCGGCGAAGTCACGCCAGGGCGGCGGCGCCGGCAACCGCCGCATGCCGTCGTGCGGCTGACCCACTCCGCGGTAGATCCGCCAGTCGTTCACCTTGGGCTCCTCCCGGCTCTGGTGATCATGCAGCGGGCCCGGCCGTCCGACGTACGAGGCTACCGCCCGTCGGCCGCGCCCGCCGAGGTTCGCGGCGTACGACGCCCCCTCCCGCTTCCCCCGAACAGCCGTCCGACTCAGCAGAGTTGACGGGATGTCCACCGGGAGCGGCGGGTCGCCGGCGGGTCAGCCGCCGGGTGCGGCCAGCGGCGGCGGTCGCATGCTCTCCGTCCCGTACGGCGTCCGGTCCGGTGGCGGGTCGAACAGTACGGCGATCTTGCCGCGCAGGCCGTGCGCCCGGGCGGTGTCCGGGTCGGCCAGGCGGATGCGCAGATCGCGCACCGGACCGTGCAGCCCGTCCGCGTGCCCGGCGAGGCCCAGCAGGTCGGCGGCCTGCCGGTGGAAGTCCCCGCACTCGTCGTGATCGTGCTGGTCGCGGCGCCACAGCACCACCGCGTGCCCGGACCGCAGCGCGTCCCGCATCGCCGCGTACCCCTCACCGCTGCCGACGGGACCGCAGTAGACGGGCACGGATGCGTCGCTCATCGCCGACAGGGCGCCGTAGTACGGGAACCTGCCCCCGGCCCGGACCCCCGGCGGATGCCCCTCGGCTGCGGGCCGCCCGTGCAGCGTCCCGTGCGCCAGCGGTCCGCGCAGGACGCCCTTCCAGCGGCGGCGCCACTCCGGGGAGGGCGGCAGGCCGTTGCGCCGGACGTCCCGGACGACGACGGTCCGCCGCATCCCGAGCGGCAGGGCCCGCTCGTCCACGAGGTCGTCGTCCTCGTCGTCCTCGCCGCCCTCGAAGGCTGTGGTGGCCGAGGTGGCCGAGGTGGCCGACAGACCGGGGAGCAACGACCAGTCGTCCACCGGGAGGTCGAACAGCTTGCGGGGCAGGAAGACCTCGATCGCGGCGAGATGCTCCCCGTGGTCCCCCTGGTTCAGCGCCGTGGCCAACGGCTCCCGCAGCACCCGCGCCAGCTCCTCGGCCCGCACACCCCGGTCGTCCCCGTCGACCGGCGTGACGTCCTGCCCGCCGTAGATCAGCTGCACGCTCCAGGGGTGCCGGCCGTAGGTGGCCGGGCCGACCTTGACGAGGACGTCGGTACGGGTGTCGGGGGAAGGGGTGGGGAGGGAGGGGGCGGTGACGTGCGGCTGGATCGCGCGGCCTCCCTCGGGCGGGTGGGCCGACCCCGCGGGAAGCGGCGCCGCGCCGGGCTGGGTGGGTGACGGCATGCCGAGGCACTCGACGGTGGACGGCGCTTCGACGGCGGACGGCGCTTCCAGGGCGCCGACCGGCGTCGGCACGTCGACGGCTCCGCTCTGCGCCGGAATGGCCTGCGCGGGAGTCACGACCGCTCCGTTCGACACGGGCACTCCGTTGGAGGGGCTACCGGACATGCCATCGGGCCGACTGCCGGGCGGGCGACCGAGCCCGCTGTCGTACGGGCCACGGAGCCCGCTGTCGTACGGACCGTCAGGCCGGCCGCCGGACAGCCCACCGGACACGGCCGGGGTCGGACCGTCGGCCGGCCCCGCCCCCTCGGCGCCCTCCAGCAGCGCGCGGATGGCCTCGCCGACCGCCCAGTGCCGGTGGCCGGCGGCCTGCCCGGCTATCCACTCGGTGAACGCCCGCAGCCGCCCCGCCTCCACCTCCCCGGCGTGCTCGCGCGCGGCCTTGCGGGCCACCCGGGCGGCGAACAGCAGTACGGCGTCCAGGTCGACCAGCGTGCCACCGCCGCCGGGGTTCAGCGTGCGCAGGCCGTACAGCAGCGCGGCGCCCTCGCGCCAGGTGCGGACGTTCCGCAGCACCAGCGACGGCAGCCGTTCGCCCCGCACCTGCTCCTTCACGTCCTCCACGAGGTGGACGACCTCACCCGCCCCGGCCGGGGGCGGCAGGTGCGCGAGATGGCCGTAGAGCCGTGTGCGCAGTTCGGTGGTGATCCCGGAGACGGAGGACGCGTGACCGGGCAGGGTGGCCTGGACGGCGGTCCAGTGCGGGTACGGCGAGGGGGCGCCGAGGAGGCTCGCGTGGTGGAGGTCGTGGGCGCGCAGCACCTCACGCACCGCGCGCCCGGCCTCGCGCGAGTCCAGCAGTTCGTACAGCGCGGTGACCGGTACGGCGACGCCCTCCTCCCGCCGGCGCCCTTTGATCACACCGATGACGGAGCCGTGCCGCAGGTCGAGCGCCGGTCCGCCGGAGAGTCCGCCGACGGGGAGGATGCCGGTGAGCAGCAGGGCGCGGGCGTCGGAACCGGCGAGTTCGCCGCTGCCCTGCCGGATGCCCAGTTCGCCGGTCTGCACCGACCAGCCGTACAGCCCGAGCGGGGTGCGCGGTCCGGCTTCCCGGTCGCCGAGCCACAGGCAGCGCACCTCGTCGGCGCCGGTCACCCGGACGAGCGCGAGGTCGGGGAACGGCCAGGGGTCACGCACCGGCCGCCCGGCCTCGGGCCGGGGCGCGACGACGACGGCCGTCCCGGTGCCGCCGCGCGGCTCCCAGGCGCCGTCGGCGGTGCGCTCCTGCCAGGTCACGCTCAGGGCGCTCTGCCCTCGGCACACCGCGGCTCCCCCCTTCCCCACGACGTGGGCGCAGGTCAACAGCCAACCCGGGGCTATGAAGAACCCCGACCCCCAGTACGAGTCACGGTCCGTTGCATACCCGTCACCCGGTGCGCCGATGCGCGCGAGGGAGGGGCGCACCATCTCGTCGAAGGCGCTCATACGGCGCCGGGAGCCGGGGACTGCGGCGGTACGACCGGGCCGCCCGCCGCCGCCGGGTCCGCGCCGTCCGCTGCCGTGGCCGGTTCGGTCCAGGTCAGGGACACGGTGAGGGAGGATGTGCCGCCGCCCTCGGCGATGGCACTCACGATCTTGCCGGACTGCGCCGTCAGTTCGATACCGAAGCCGACGGAGACCTCGACGGGTGCCGGTGTGTCCAGACCGGCGCGCAGGGAGCGCACGACGCCACCGACCGTGCCGGCCAGTCCCCCCGCCATGTCGATGACCCGGTCGCCGAGCCCGGTGTCCCAGTAGCCGTCCTCGTCCAGCGCCTCCTCGGCGGCGGCGCTGATCCTCGCCCAGACGACGGTGCCGTCGTCCAGGCGCACGCGTTCGATTCCTTTAGCCATGACGCCCCCGTTCGCCGATGGGAGGAGAAGGCTAACTCCCGGGGAGGAAGAGGGGGAGGGGAAGAGGGGTGCCGGCGAACGATACGGCCGATGATCGCCCCTACTCGTCCTCCTCGTCGTCGAGCCGCGCGAGCCAGGTGGCCAGGCGCTCCACGGGCACCTCGAAGTCCGGGTTCAGGTCCACGAACGTACGCAACTGCTCCGCCAGCCACTCGAAGGTGACCTCTTCCTCGCCACGCCGCTTCTCCAACTCCTCGATACCGCGGTCGGTGAAGTACATCGGTGCCCATCTCCAGCAGATACATCAGCCTGACAACAACTCCCACCAGCCTATGTCGCCGCCGGATCCTGGCCGGGCTCGGCCGGGACCGTTCGGACTCGGCCGGACCAGTACGGACTCGGCCGGGACCAGTCGGGCTCGGGCTGGACAGCCGGGCTCGGTCGGCCCCCGCCGCTGCGTCCCCCGAATGGGCGCCTTGACTTCCGGCAGCCACGATATATCGTGATTCTCGGAGAACGCGATATGGCGCGTCGCGGCACGTGTCCTGGCCAGCCGAGGAGGCCCCCCATGCCCGAGTGGTCCGTCACCGAACCCCAGAAGCTGACCTTCGACACCCCCGTGCGCGACCTCCAGGTCCGCATCGTCAACGGCACGGTGAACGTGGTGGGCACGGACGAGGGCTCGGCCCGCCTGGAGGTCTCGGAACTGGAAGGCCCGCCCCTGATCGTCACCCGGAACGGCAGCACCCTCACGGTGGCCTACGAGGACCTGCCCTGGAAGGGCTTCCTCAAGTGGCTCGACCGGAAGGGCTGGCGCCGCAGCGCCGTCGTCTCCCTCGCGGTCCCCGCCGACACGCGCGTGGAGGTGGGCGTGGTCGGCGCCGCCGCGGTCGTCTCCGGCATCCGCGGCCCCGCGGTGGTCAAGGGGGTGACCGGCGACACCACCCTGGTCGGCGTGTCGGGCCCGGTCCGCGCGGACACCGTCTCGGGGAGCCTGGAGGCCCAGGCGGTCACCGGCGACCTGCGGTACCACTCGGTCTCCGGCGACCTGACCGTGGTCGAGGGCTCCGGCTCCTCCGTGCGCGCCGACACCGTCAGCGGCTCCATGATCGTCGACCTGGACCCGGACGGCCCCACGGACATCGGCCTCACCAGCGTCTCGGGCGAGATCGCCATCCGCCTGCCGCACCCGGCCGACGCCGAGGTGGAGGCGAACACCGCGAGCGGCACGATCTCCAACGCCTTCGAGGGTCTGCGGGTGCACGGCCAGTGGGGCACGCACAAGATCACCGGCCGCCTCGGCGCCGGCACCGGCAGACTGCGTGCCACCACGGTCTCCGGTTCGATCGCCCTGCTGCGCCGCCCACCCCGGGACGACGACGAGAGCACCCCCTGGGAGACCGGGCCCCACCCGGCCGACCACTCCCCCGGCACCCCGGGAGACAATTCCGTCTCCGGCCAGGACGCCGCAGGCGACACCACCGGTGCCACCGGTGGCACCGCTTCCACCGGCGACCCGGCCGACGGCACGACCGACAAGAAGGTGCTCTGACATGCCTCCCGTCTTCGCCCACGGCCGCCTCCGCCTGTACCTGCTCAAGCTGCTCGACGAGGCCCCGCGTCACGGCTACGAGGTGATCAGGCTTCTTGAGGAACGCTTCCAGGGCCTCTACGCCCCCTCGGCCGGCACGGTCTACCCCCGCCTGGCCAAGCTGGAGGCGGAGGGCCTGGTCCGGCACACCACCGAGGGCGGCCGCAAGGTGTACGCCATCACGGACGCGGGCCGCGCCGAACTCGCCGACCGCAGCGGTGAGCTGGCCGACCTGGAGCTGGAGATCCGCGAGTCGGTCGCGGAACTGGCCGCCGAGATAAGGGCCGACGTGCGCGGCGCCGCCGGCGACCTGCGCCGCGAGGTGCGCGCCGCCGCCTCCGAGGCCCGCCGTGGCACCAAGGCGTCCGGGGCCGAGCACGCCTTCGGGGAGTACGGCGAGATGAGCGAGAAGGAGGCCTGGAAGACCGCCAAGGAGGAGATGCGCCGGGTCAAGCAGGAGTGGAAGGAGCAGGCGCGGCGCGCCAAGGACGAGAGTCGCCGGGCCCGCGAGGAGGCCCAGCGGGCCCGCCGCCAGGCCCAGGAGGCACAGGCACGGGCGCGGGCCCAGGCGCAGGAGGAGATGCAGCGCATCGCCCGCCGCGTCCAGGACCGCGTCCAGGACCACTTCACGCGCGGCGACTGGCCGACCGGCGTCCGCGAGGGCCTGACGGAACTGGCCAAGGAACTCGGGGACTTCGGCAAGGACTTCAGCAAGGACTTCAGCAGGGACTGGACCTTCGGCCGCCCCACCGAAGAACCGCATCACACCTCCCCCCGGGAGGACTTCCCCGCCGACTACGAGCCCTCCTGGGCCCACGAGGACACCACCGGCGACCCGGCCCGCGACCTGGACCGCCTCCTGGACCGCTTCCGCGACGACATCCGCGACGCGGCCCGCGACCACGGCGTCACCCCCACCCAACTCCGCGAGGCCCGCCACCACCTCTCCACAGCGGCGGCCCACATCGCGGCCCTGCTCCACACCCCCAAGGCCTGACACCAGCCGACCGAGCCAGGACTCTGGCACTCAGCCGACCGACCGCCCAGCCGACCGAGCCAGGACTCCGACACCCCAGGCGACCGAGCCCAGCCCAGGCCCTGACACCTCAACCAACCGAGCCGACCGGCCGCCCAGCCGCCCAGCCTCCCCGAGCGATCCGGGCGGGCGCCGAAGCCTCCCCACGGTCGAAGCCAGACAGGCCCCTACCTCAACCCGCCCGAGCCGGGCCGAGGCCCCCCACGACCCGCCCGACCCGGGCGGGGCGGCCGGTCACCCCGCCCCCGAGGCGAAGCCTCCGGACGCCCTTCCCCAGCCGACCGAGTCGGGCGGACGGTCGGGAGAGCATCCGGGGTCCGGGGCGGAGCCCCGAGGCGCCCACCTCTCAGCGGACCGGGTCGGCGGGCGGGTGGGAAGACACTGCCGAGGCGAAGCCGACGCTCACCCCCCAGCCACCCGAGCCGCCGGGCAAACCCGCGACACCCCTTCGAACGTCACCCCGTGATCCGCCAACACCTCCCCCGCCACCCCCGGCACCACGGTGAGCGCCAACAGCAGATGCTCATCACCGATCCCCCGATCACACCGAGCCAGGGCAATCCGCAGCGCCCGCTCCAACACCCCCTTCGCCCCCCGGCCGAAGCCGGGCCGTCGCCCGCCCGACGGCCACCCCGCCCGGCTCCCACCCCGCCCCCGGTCACCGGACATCGCTCCGACGCCGTGCACCTCCTCCACCCGCGCCACGATCTCCGACACGTCGATCCCCAGCCCGGCCAGCGCGTCCGCGTCGGCCCGGGTCAGCCCGGCCCGCCGCCGGGCCTCCCCCACCTCGCGCCGTACCCGCTCCCGCGCCTCCGGTTCCGCGAGCCCGAGGGCGGACAGCGCGAAGGACGCCCGGCTGCCCTCCCGGTCGAGGAGCGCGAGCAGCAGATGCTCGGCGTCCACGGACCGCGCCCCGCCGTTCCGCGCGTGCACGAACGCACCCTCGACCACCGCCCTGGCGTCCTTGGTGAACCGCTCGAACATCAATGCCTCCCGTACTTCTTGTGCACGGCCTGCCTGCTGACACCCAGCTCCGCGGCGATTTCCTGCCACGACCAGCCCTGATTGCGCGCACTGCGCACCTGTACCGCCTCCAGCTGCTCCAGCAGCCGGCGCAGCGCGGCCACGGCCCGCAGCCCGACCCGTGGATCACGGTCACCAGCGCGCTCGGCGAGATCGGTTGCCTCACTCATACTGTCAATCTAGGTTGACACCCTTCAAGCGTCAACCCCAGTTGACAGTCGAGCCGCGCAAAAGGCGGGCCCGAGATACCGGACCCGCCTCTCAACCGTTGGGCCCCTCAGCCCAACAACCCGCCGAACCTCAGGAGTTGGTAAGCACGATCTTCCCGAACTGCTCCCCGGAAGCCAGCCGTTCGAAGCCCTCCCGGGCCCGGTCCAGCGGCAGCTCCTCGTCGATGACGGGTCGCACCCCCGTCGCGGCGCAGAAGGCGAGCAGGTCCTCCAGCTCGTCCTTGGTGCCCATGGTGGAGCCGACCACCTTCAGTTCGAGGAAGAAGATCCGGGTCAGCTCGGCGTGGGAGGGCCGGTCCCCACTGGTGGCACCGGAGATGACGAGCGTCCCGCCGGGCCGCAGGGACTTCACGGAGTGGGACCAGGTGGCGGCGCCGACGGTCTCGATGACGGCGTCCACCCGCTGCGGCAGCCGCGCCCCGGGCTCCACGGCCTCCACCGCGCCCAGCTCCAGGGCCCGCTTCCGCTTGGCCTCGTCCCGGCTGGTGGCGAAGACCCGCAGTCCGGCGGCCTTGCCGAGGACGATCGCGGCCGTGGCGACACCGCCGCCCGCGCCCTGCACGAGGACCGAGTCACCGGGTCGTACCCCGGCATTGGTGAACAGCATCCGGTACGCCGTCAGCCAGGCGGTCGGCAGACAGGCCGCCTCGGCGAAGGACAGCTCCTTCGGCTTGGGCAGGATGTTCCAGGTCGGCACGGCGACCTGTTCGGCGAAGGTGCCCTGGTACCGCTCGGTGAGGATGGAGCGCGGCTCGTCGGGGCCGACGCCGTGGCCGGTCTGGCCGATGACGGAGTGCAGGACGACCTCGTTGCCGTCCGCGTCGACTCCGGCGGCGTCGCAGCCGAGGATCATGGGCAGCCGGTCCTCCGGGAGGCCGACGCCCCGCAGGGACCAGAGGTCGTGGTGATTGAGGGAAGCGGCCCGCACCGTGACGGTGCTCCAGCCGGGACGGGCCTCGGGAGCCGGGCGCTCCCCCAACTCAAGGCCGGTGAGCGGCTGGTCGCGGTCGATTCGGGCGGCGTAGACGGCGAACATGCTGCCGACGATAGGTGCGCGATGCAGCCGACGGAACCAGGCCCCCGTGTGACACATGCCCTCTTGCGCAACGGCACCCGTGCGGCGCACGACCACCGGCACCCCCGAACGGCACCGTCCGAACCCCGGGACGGGCGGGCGGTGGACCAAAGGACCGGCCCCGTCCGCACGGACGGGGCCGGTCAGCACTACCCAGCTCTACGAAGCACCACCCAGCACTTCGAGGCGCTCCTCGCAGCTACCCTCGCAGCTACTCGAAGCTCCTCCGAGCTACTCGAAGCCACTCGGCGCCACGTCACCGACGAGCCACGCCCGCGGCCCGCGCGGCGGCGGCGACCGCCGCCGTGACGGCGGGAGCGACCCGCTCGTCGAACGGAGAGGGGATCACGTAGTCGGCGGCGAGGTCGTCACCGACCACCGCGGCCAGCGCCTCGGCGGCGGCGATCTTCATCCCCTCGGTGATCCGCGTGGCCCGCACCTGGAGCGCGCCCGCGAAGATCCCGGGGAAGGCCAGCACGTTGTTGATCTGGTTCGGGAAGTCCGAGCGACCGGTGGCGACGACCGCGGCGTACTTGTGCGCGACGTCCGGGTGCACCTCGGGGTTCGGGTTGGCCATCGCGAACACGAAGGCGCCCTCGGCCATGGAGGCGACGGCCTCCTCGGGGACCGTACCGCCGGAGACGCCGATGAAGACGTCGGCGCCCGCGAGGGCGTCCTCCAGCGAACCGGTGAGGCCGGCCTTGTTCGTGAAGCCGGCCACTTCCCGCTTGACCGGGGTCAGGTCCCCCCGGTCGGCCGACACGACGCCCTTGCGGTCGGCCACCGCCACGTCACCGATGCCGGCCTCGACCAGCATCTTGGCGATGGCGACACCGGCCGCTCCGGCACCGGAGATGACGGCCCGCAGCTGACCGATCTCGCGCCCGCTGAGCCGCGCCGCGTTCCGCAGCGCCGCGAGCGTCACGACGGCCGTACCGTGCTGGTCGTCGTGGAAGACCGGGATGTCCAGGCGCTCCTGGAGCCGGCGCTCGATCTCGAAGCACCGGGGCGCCGAGATGTCCTCCAGGTTCACTCCGCCGAAGGACGGAGCGAGCCGGACGACGGTCTCGACGATGTCGTCCACGTCGGTGCAGTCGAGCGCGATCGGCACCGCGTCGACGCCGCCGAACTGCTTGAACAGGATCGCCTTGCCCTCCATCACGGGGAGGGATGCCTCGGGACCGATGTCCCCGAGTCCGAGCACGGCCGTACCGTCGGTGACGACGGCGACCACGTTGGACTTCCATGTGTAGTCGTTGACCAGCTCCGGCGCTTCCGCGATCGCGGTGCACACGCGAGCGACGCCGGGCGTGTACGCGAGGGAAAGGTCGTCCTTGTCGCGGACCGGCACGGTGGCCTGCACGGCCATCTTGCCGCCGCGGTGCAGCGCGAACGCCGGATCGAAGGAATCGAGGGGCTCCGCCCCGCCGTCCTGGTCCGTTGTGCCGTCGCTGCGAGGATTGACGATCTCCGCTGCCACTTTGTTTTACCCCTTAGGTATGCATGGTTTGAGGGTCGACCACTCCTGGTGAGGGGTGGGCGGGCACCGCGCACGGCTCGATTGCGGATACGTACGAGCTCATACGCGACGGGCGCGCCGCACACGCGCCCTGAGCCCCGGATGAGGGGTGTAAAGAACCTTCTTACCGGACGGACGGCGCCCGCGACGAGTCCATTAGGTGCAAGGTCACATCCCGGAACCGGAAGGCGACACGCAGATGACGCGCGACGGTGGACCGGAATGGCCCGAAAACACCCGAGAGCGACCGATGGGGCGTGCGGAGGAGTGACCGCATCCTGAGACAGGCTGAAGATTTTCCGGCCGGCGCGCTGGATTCCCGTAGATGGTTCGGTGGCGATGGACCAGGGATGTACCGACCTGATGCGGTTCGGGGGTCACCCGTTATCCGATTTTGACATGGCGACGCCCCTGATTGGCGCAGACCGAATGGCAAGATGCCGTAAACCCACGAGGTCGCGACACCCGAAGGTGTGTGTTTCCGTCGACCCATCGGCAACTCTTCCATCCGCCGGAGGAACCACGATGACCGCAAGCTCCACCCGTCGTACGACCGCAGCGCGCTCCCGTCTGGCCGCGGCCGGCGCGATCGCGGTCGCAGGGGCCCTGCTGATCACCGGTTGCGGTGACCAGACCAAGGACAAGAACGAGAACTCCGGCAGCGCTTCCGCCAGCAGCGCCCCGCTCGCCGACAAGCTCCCGCAGGAGATCCGGAGCAAGGGCACGATCAGGGTCGGTTCGGACATCGCGTACGCCCCGGTGGAGTACAAGGACTCCGCCGGCAAGGTCGTCGGCCTGGACCCCGACCTGGCGGCGGCCCTCGGCAAGCAGCTCGGGGTGACGTTCGACTTCCAGAACGGCACCTTCGACGCCCTGCTCACCGGTCTGCGCTCGGACCGGTACGACATCGCCATGTCGGCCATGACGGACAACAAGAACCGCCAGGAGGGCGTCGACCCGGACACCGGCAAGAAGGTCGGTGAGGGCGTCGACTTCGTCGACTACCTGACCGCCGGCGTCTCCATATACACCCGCAAGGGCGACACCAAGGGCATCACGACCTGGGACGACCTGTGCGGCAAGAAGCTCGCCGTCCAGCGCGGCACCACCTCGGAGGACCTGGCCAAGCAGCAGGCCAAGAAGTGTCCGAGCGGCAAGAAGCTCGCCATCGAGGCCTTCGACGACAACCAGCAGGCCCAGACCCGGCTGCGCTCGGGCGGCGCGGACGCCGTGTCCGCCGACTTCCCGGTGGCGGCGTACGCGGTGAAGACCTCCGGCGGCGGCAAGGACTTCGAGATCGTCGGCGACCAGGTCGAGGCGGCCCCGTACGGCATCGCGGTCTCCAAGAAGGAGACCCAGCTGCGCGACGCCCTCCAGGCCGCGATGGACGCGATCATCAAGAACGGCGAGTACCAGAAAATCCTCGAAAAGTGGGGCGCGCAGGACGGCGCCGTCAAGGAGTCCGTGATCAACGGCGGTAAGTGACCCGCGGTACCAAGCGGCCACTGAGAGGCAATTCCCGTGACTGACATCGACAAGACGGCGGGGCCGGTGGACACGCCCCCGGCCGGCGCGGAGGCCATCAAGGCCATTCCGGTCCGGCACTACGGACGCTATGTCTCCGCCGTCATCGCGATCGCGATCCTCGTCGCGATCATCTACGCGTTCGGCCAGGGCCGGATCAACTGGCACGCGGTGCCGGACTACTTCTTCGACGACCGGATCCTCACCGGTGTCGGCAAGACCCTCCTGCTGACGGTGCTGTCGATGCTGATCGGCATCGTCGGCGGCATCGTCCTCGCGGTGATGCGGCTGTCGAAGAACCCGGTGACCTCGTCCATCGCCTGGTTCTACATCTGGTTCTTCCGCGGTACCCCGGTCCTGGTCCAGCTGTTCCTCTGGTTCAACCTGGGCCTGGTCTTCGAGTACATCAACCTGATGCCGTTCTACAAGGACTACTGGTCGAACTTCATGACGCCGCTGCTGACGGCGTTGCTCGGCCTGGGCCTGAACGAGGCGGCGTACATGGCCGAGATCTGCCGGGCGGGCCTGCTGGCGGTGGACGAGGGCCAGACCGAGGCGGCCCACGCGCTCGGCATGAGCCACGGCAAGACGCTGCGCCGGGTGGTCATCCCGCAGGCGATGCGCGTGATCGTGCCGCCGACGGGCAACGAAGTGATCAACATGCTGAAGACGACCTCGCTCGTGGCGGCCGTCCAGTATCCCGAGCTGTTCCGTTACGCCCAGGACATCGGCCAGAACTCCGGCGCCCCGGTGGAGATGTACTTCCTCGCCGCGGCCTGGTACCTGATCATGACCTCGGTGCTGAGCGTCGGCCAGTACTACATCGAGCGGTACTACGCCCGCGGCTCCAGCCGCCAGCTGCCGGCGACGCCGTGGCAGAAGGTGAAGACCAACATGCTCTCCCTGGGCCGGCCTAAGGGAGGCATGGCATGACCGACAAGCTGAGCAAGAACCAGGACACCCCGGCCAAGGGCACCGTCCCGATGGTCAAGGCGCAGGACGTCCACAAGTCCTTCGGCCATGTCGAGGTGCTGAAGGGCATCGACCTGGAGGTCAAGCCGGGCGAGGTGTTCTGCCTCATCGGCCCCTCCGGTTCCGGCAAGTCGACCTTCCTGCGGTGCATCAACCACCTGGAGAAGATCAACGCCGGGCGGCTGTACGTCGACGGCGAGCTGGTCGGCTACCGCCAGCAGGGCGACAAGCTGTACGAGCTGCGCGACCGTGAGGTCGCGATGAAGCGCCGGGACATCGGCATGGTCTTCCAGCGCTTCAACCTGTTCCCGCACATGACGGCCGTGGAGAACGTCATGGAGGCGCCGGTGCAGGTCAAGGGCGCGAACCGGGCACAGGCCAAGGAGCGCGCCATGCAGCTGCTGGAGCGCGTGGGCCTGGCCGACCGGTCCGGGCACTACCCCTCGCAGCTCTCCGGCGGCCAGCAGCAGCGCGTGGCGATCGCCCGGGCGCTGGCGATGGACCCGAAGCTGATGCTGTTCGACGAGCCGACCTCGGCCCTGGACCCGGAGCTGGTCGGTGACGTCCTGGACGTCATGCGGGACCTCGCCGAGTCCGGCATGACCATGGTCGTCGTCACCCACGAGATGGGCTTCGCCCGCGAGGTGGGCGACAGCCTGGTGTTCATGGACGACGGTGTGGTGGTGGAATCCGGCCACCCGCGGGACGTCCTGACGAACCCGCAGCACGAGCGGACGCAGTCGTTCCTGTCCAAGGTGCTCTGAAACAGGCGCTCTGAAACAGGCGCTCTGGGACAGGTGCGCCGACGCGGGTGCTCCGGGCCACACCGGGCGAGGGCGGTACGGGACCTCCGTACCGCCCTCGCCCGTCAGACGGGCGTTCGGCCGGGGACCGCTGTGACGGGTGCCAGGGGACGCGGAAGAGGCGGTACGACTGCTCGTACCGCCTCTGTGCGTGCCGGGCGCCGGTCTACTTGACGGCGAGGAGCAGCGTGTCGGAGGGCGAGCACCACACCGGCCGGGCCTCGCCGAAGCCCTGGGCGAGCAGGGTGCGCGCGTGCCACGCCGCCGACGGCACGTCCCCGTCCGCGTGTTCGCCGTAGATCTCGAAGCGGCGGGCGGTCGGCTCGGCGAGGACCGGGTCCTGGGCGGCGAGCTGCCACCAGTCCGCCCAGTCCAGGGCGCCGTCCCGCTTGGCCTGATCCATACGGGCGTGGCGCTGGGCGCGCTCGGCCGCGTTGATCCGGGGCGTGGTGTCGTCGATCATGTGGTCCGCGTTCATGAAGACACCGCCGTCGCGGACCAGCCCCGCGACCTGACCGTAGAGGGTCGCGAGGGGTTCGCTGTGCAGCCAGTGGAGGGCCGTGGCGGTCAGTACGGCGTCGTAGGAGTCGTACGGCAGCCCGGCCGGCCAGTCGGGGTCCTTGAGGTCGGCGTTGACGAGACAGACCCGGTCGTCGCCGGCGAAGGTGCCATGGGCTATGGCGAGCAGCGCGGGGTCGAGGTCGACGCCGGTGCTGGTGGCGTCGGGGAAGCGTCGCAGCAGCCGGGCGGTGATGCTGCCGGTGCCGCACGCGAGGTCCAGCACGCGGGGGGCCGTGCCCACGAGCGCCTCGACCATGTCGAGCATGATCCGGAACCGTTCCTCACGGTCCGGCATGTACCACTCCTGCTGCCGGTCCCAGCTCTCCTGCCAAGCCGCCCAGTCGGTTCCGGTACTCGTCGTCATGGAACCCCGACTCCCCTCGGTTCGCGTAATACCCTGGAAGCACGACCGGCTGTTACCCGACCGCAGACCCGACGATAAAGCGCCTCCGTAAGGACTACAAGTGGAACTGGCCTATTACTCGGATTACGCCGTACGTCTCGTCAACAGCGAGGAACCGGCCCGGGGCAGGGACACCCTGACCACGGTCGAGGCCGTCCGCGATCTCTTCGGCGACAATTCGTCGGCGGCCCGCCGCGCCACCGACGCCGATGTCACACGCTTCCGCTCGGTCCGGGCGCGGCTGCGCGGGGTCTTCGAGGCCGCCGACCAGGGCGACGAGACCCTGGCCGTGGACCTGCTGAACTCCCTGCTGCTGGAGTTCCCGGTCAGCCCGCAGATCTCCGGGCACGACCACCGCGACGAGGACGGCCGCCCGCTGTGGCACATGCACCTGGCCGACCACCCGTCCAACGCCACCGCCGGCTACGCGGCGATCGCGGCGATGGGCCTGGCCTTCCACCTCACCGAGTACGGCGTCGACCGGCTCGGCCTGTGCGAGGCCGCCCCGTGCCGCAACGCCTACCTGGACACCTCGACCAACCGCTCCCGCCGCTACTGCTCGGACCGCTGCGCCACCCGCGCCAACGTCGCCGCCTACCGGGCCCGCAAGCGCCTGGAGGCCGACCGGTCGGGCAGCAGCGGCCTCGCCGCCGAGAGCGCCCAGCGCAGCAGCGCGAGCGGCGAGCGCTGACCGGCCCGCAGCGGGCGGAACCGGAACCTGGCCGTCCCGAGGATCAGCTCCTCGGGCACGACCCCGTAGTCGGTGCTGTCCCCGCCCGCGTACCGGTTGTCGCCGAGCACCCACCAGCCGCCCTCGCGCCGCTCCACGGCACGCTTGACGACCAGCAGGTCCTGCTGGAACGGATGACGCAGGACCACGACGTCCCCGGGCCTGACCACACCTCCGTACCGCACGAGCAGCTGATCCCCGTGATGCAGCGTGGGCACCATGGACGGGCCGGTCACCTCGGCCAGCCCGAAGGGCGCCACGGCCCTCCCCCGTTCGGTCTCCTGCGACAGCTCCGGCATCCCCGGCACCTCCCCGGTCCGTTCCTCCACCAGTCTCAGTCTCACCCTGGACTTTTGTCCTAAGCCCTAGGGGGCACCCGAGAAATCGCCTTCCACAGGGAGTAATGTCGCACCTGAGAAGACGATCACGAGGAAGGAATGCTCCATGCTTTCCCGCCTGTTTGCCCCCAAGGTCAAGGTCAGCGCCCACTGCGACCTGCCCTGCGGCGTGTACGACCCGGCCCAGGCCCGCATCGAGGCGGAGTCGGTGAAGGCCGTCCAGGAGAAGATGGCCGGTAACGACGACCCCCACTTCCAGGCGCGCGCCACCGTCATCAAGGAGCAGCGCGCGGAGCTGGCCAAGCACCACGTCTCCGTGCTCTGGAGCGACTACTTCAAGCCCCCGCACTTCGAGAAGTACCCGGAGCTGCACCAGCTGGTCAACGACACCCTGAAGGCCCTCTCGGCCGCCAAGGCGTCCACCGACCCGGCGACGGGCCAGAAGGCGCTGGACTACATCGCCCAGATCGACAAGATTTTCTGGGAGACCAAGAAGGCCTGATCTCTCCTCACGCCTTCTGACCTGCGGTTCCTGTGATCGCAGCATCTCCCCGACCGCACCCGGCCCCCAGCCCGCCGCCCACGGCGTCCTGACGGACCGGGTGCGGTCTTCTTCGCCCGGCCGCAGACGGGCGTGGATCCGCAGCGTGGTCACAGCGGACGCGTGGCCGAGGACGAGGGCGGGGTGGCGAGCCGGGTGAGAAGCGCGTCGACCGCCGCACACGACGCCGCCGTCACCGACCGAGGCCGTCTCGCCTGTGCTGGAGTCGTTCGCGCAGGTGTGCGGTCTGCGCGGCTTCACCGTATTGCGGCTCGCGTGTCAGCTCATGGTCCGGAGCAGTGAGCCGGCGCACGATGCCGGCCGACAAGATCGACATGGGTGGCGAAAAGGTCACCGGCCGACTGGTCGTCGTCTTCGGCGCTGCGGTAGAGCCGGATAGCGGTGTCCGCGCAGGCGATGGCCCGCTGGACGTGCTCCCGCCCGCCCACGGCCAGGTGGCTCGTCGCTGCCTACGCGAACTGCTTGGCAGCCGGAAGGGCGAAGATGCCCGGCAGTGGCCCGGAATCGCTCCGGAGTACGCCGAGCAGTTGCTGTCCATGACCGATACCTTGCTGTCCGGCCCCGCCACTTCTTCCGCGCGTACTCGGCGAGCGAGATCGGCCGCTTGATGACCGCACCGGCCACCAGGAGCATCCCCGCCCCATGACCGACCCCACCGCTCGGGTCCACGAACTCAGCCTCTACCGCCAGTACTTCGACCTCGTCGCCGCGGGCACCAAAACCATCGAGGTGCGGGTGAAATACCCGCACCTCGCCGATCTCGCGGCAGGCGACACCATCCGCTTCCGGATCAAGGGCACCGACGAGACGTGCGAGGTGAAGGTCAAACGGGTCACGGAGTATCCCGACTTCGAAGCCCTGCTCGACGGTGAAGGACCCGTCAACGTCAACCCCACCGCGAGCCGCGACCAGCAGCTCGGCAACATCCGCGCCATCTACCCACCTGAGAAGGAAGCCCTCGGTGTCCTGGCCATCAAGATCTCCCGCCTGGAACCGACTCGGGGCTGGCAGGCCACTGCTCGTCGGTCAGCGGCGCGTGCGCCCGCTGATGGTCACCGAGGCTGGTAGGCGGTGGCGAGCACGGAGACGGTGACCTGATCGGGCAGGAGGCCGTCATCGTTCAGGTCCGCACTGCTCACGTGGCGCGCGCTCGGTGTCATCGCTATCAGATCCACGGCATCCGGCCTGGTCAGGGTCGCGGAGTACTCCACCTGTTCGCTGACGGCGGCCTCGAAGAAGGGGTCCAGCGCCCGGTGCAGACGCTGTTCCTTGGCCGGGTCGATCGTGACCATCCCGGGCAACCGGCCGCGCAGCTCGGCCAGGTGCCGCCCGGTAGGACGGATCACGATCAACCGGCCGGTTGGGCAGAGCACCCGGTGGAACTCGGCGGGGTTGCGCGGGGCGAACACGCTCAGCACGACATCGGCCACCCCGTCGGCCAGCGGGAAGGAACGGAAGACGTCCCAGGCCACCGCGGCGGCTCGGTCGTGGGCACGGGCTGCCGCGCGTAGCGCGCGCACCGATGTGTCCAGCCCCAGACCACGGGCGCCCGGCAGCTGATCGAGTACGCCGGCCAGGTAGTAGCCGGTGCCGCACCCCACGTCCACAACCGTGGCCTGCTCGGACACGGCGTCGGCGGCCAGGGCGGCCCCGACGTGGCGGATGGGCGCGTAGGTGCCGGTGGACAGGAATCGGTCCCGGGCCTGGACCATGGCCGCATCGTCACCGCTGGTGGCGCGGGTGCCCGTCAGCAGGCCGGCGTAGCCGTGGCGGGCGATGTCGAAGGTGTGGCCCACCGGACAACGCAGTGCGCCGTGGTCGGGATGCAGGTGACGCGTGCGGCACGTTGGGCAGCGCAGCAGGTCCAGGGACAGTTCGAGGGCAGGGGGAAGCGACACGGGCACGAGGACTCCTGGCGAAATGAAGGGAAGGACCGTGCCTGCGCGCGCTCGGAGCGTCGCTTCCTCAGGAGGAAGCGAGCCGTGTGGGAACGTGGTTCACGCAGCAGGCACACCAAGGAGGGCGATGCCGTTCGGTATCGCCCTCAACGCCTTCCGATCACAGGAAGCAGCAGTGCGGGGTGCTCATGAATGCCACGTCAGGAGTGTACGAGCCAGCCTGTCGGCACATGCGGGGACCGGACGAGGACGCCGCGAGCCCCGGGGCGGGCAAGGGCAGGCCGGTGCCCGGACAACCGGAGGAGCAGGTCCGTCGAACCCGTGGGACTCTGTGGCACCGTCCGTGCGAAGCTGAGCGGGTGACCGCCCTGGAGGACCTCAGACGGCTGCGGCGCGTGCGTGACCGCATGGACCGCGAGTACGCCGAGCCGCTCGATATGACCGAGCTGGCCCGTGACGCCCTCATGTCCCCGGGCCACTTCCAGCGCAGCTTCCGCAAGGCGTTCGGGGAGACGCCGTACAGCTACCTGATGACCCGGCGGATCGAGCGGGCCAAGGCGCTGCTGCGCCGGGGCGATCTCAGTGTGACCGAGGTGTGCCTCGCCGTCGGCTGTACCTCGCTCGGCTCCTTCAGCTCCCGGTTCACCGAGCTGGTCGGCGAGTCGCCGAGCGCCTACCGCGCCCGCGATCACGAGGAGACCGCGGCGGTCCCGCCCTGTGTGGCCCGCAGGCTGACCCGGCCGCGCCGCCGCCCGTACTGAGGCACGACCCCGCCCCTCGGCTCTAGGGTGATTCCATGGACGTGAAACTCGCGCAGTGTTTCCTTGCCGTGGACGACCACGACAAGGCCATCGCCTTCTACCGCGATGTGCTCGGTCTGGAGATCCGCAATGACGTGGGCTTCGAGGGGATGCGCTGGGTGACCATGGGCTCTCCGCTCCAGCCCGACGTGGAGATCGTCCTGGAGCCGCCGGACGCGAGCCCGGACGCCTCCCCCGCCGACAAGCAGGCGCTCAACGAACTCCTCGCCAAGGGCCTGCTGCGCGGCGTCATCTTCACCACGCCCGACTGCGACGCGCTGTACGAGCGGGTACGCGAGTCCGGCGCCGACGTCCTCCAGGAGCCGATGGACCAGCCGTACGGAGTGCGCGACTGCGCCTTCCGGGACCCGGCCGGCAACCAGCTCCGCTTCCTCGAACGCCCCACGGTCTGAACGCCGCCCACTGACGACGCGTACGCCTTCTGGACGGCCGTCACCGGCACCCGGCTCTCCACGTTCCGTGGCGAGCACGGCGAGTCCGTGACCCTGCTGCCAGAGGGGACGGATCCCGGTGCCGAGGACGAACGGGAGTGGACGGCACTCGCCCGGCGACTCGGCGCCGGTCTGGTGGCGGACCACGGCGACTGGGCCGTACTGCGCTCCCCGGCGGGGCAGTTGTTCTGCACCGCGCCCCGGCACGGGGAGACGGTACGGCCGCCGGTGGTGTCCGGCAGCCACCTGGACCAGGTGTCCCTCGACATCCCGCCGTCCCGGTACGACACCGTCCGAGCACGGCACGAGGAGCTGGGTGCGGTCCCGCTGCGCGCCGGCGGCGGCCAAGCCGCCACGCGGAACCGTTCGTGCACTGCCTTCTCCGCCCCCCGGCTCAAGCTCCGGTCTCCGCCTCCCGGCTCAGCCAAACGACTCCACGTCCACCACCGCCTCGACCGGTACGGGCCCGTACACGTGCGGGAACTCCTCCCCTCCCGGCTCGACGGACTCGTACTTCACCGGCGCCCCGACCCGCGCCGGGTCCACGACCAGCACGACCAGCTCGTCCGGGCCGTCGTAACCGCCGTAGAGGAAGTCGGCGATGCGCGGGAGCTGCTCGCGGGTGGAGCAGTGGATGAAGCCCTCCTCCTGGAGGGTGCGGCCCCGGGTGGACATCTCGTAGGCGCCGCGCTCGCGCGCCGCCTCCCACAGGGAGCGCTCGGTGATGTGCAGGATGTACGGCAGTTTCGGCATGCGCCCACGCTACGGCGCCCCGCCCGCCCCCTGTGCTCAGACGACGTGCTCAGACGGCGCTGTTCCCGGTGCCCGCCGCCGACGGGTCCTGCGGACCGCTGCCGCCGCCCGGCCGGGCCCGCGCACCGGCGGAACGCTCCTGCCCCGCGGGCCGGAGGCCGGTCTCGGCGTACGCCGCGCAGTCGGGGTCGCGGCAGGGACCGGGGCCCCAGACCGGCACCCAGGCGCCCAGGGTCTTGTGCCGCTTGACGACCGTTTCCACGGGCTGTCCGCAGACGGGACAGGCGTGTTCCTCGCTGTCCATGTCCTCCAGGGTAGATCGGTGGCGCCCGCAACGCTTCTTTCCGCACTCCTTCCCGCGACGGCCTCGACGTCCGTCGCCGAGGGATCGGCGGCCCCGCACCCTGTGGGAGTGTGCGGGGGCCGCCTGGCCGGAGCCCCCGGTGACCGTGCGGGGTCAGGAGCCGCACGGGCCCGGGGACTCCGGGTTCTGCTCGGCCGCCGGGACGGGCGGCCCTCAGCTGGTGCGCCGGGTCACGAACTCGGCGAGCGCCAGAAGACCGCCCGCCGCCTCCGGATCGGGGACCGCACGGGCCAGCTCCTGCATGGCCCGGGCCATCCGGTCGGCCGCCTCGGCCTGCGCCCAGTCCCGGCCGCCCGCCCGCTCCACCGCCAGCGCCGTACGCGCGATCTCCCCGGCCTCCGCCTCCTCCTCGCGGTACGGCGTCCCGTACAGCGCGGCGAGCTCGGCCGCCGCCGGGGTGCCGGAGGTGAGCGCCGCCACCACCGGCAGGGACTTCTTGCGGGCGGCGAGATCCGCGCCGGCCGGCTTGCCGGTGTGCCGCGGGTCTCCCCATATGCCGATGACGTCGTCGATGAGCTGGAAGGCGAGCCCGGCCTGCCGGCCGAAGCCGTCGAGCGCGGCCACCTCCTCCTCGCCCGCGCCCGCGTACAGCGCGCCGAGCGCGCAGGCACAGCCCAGCAGAGCACCGGTCTTGGCCTCGGCCATCGCGAGCACCTCGTCCAGGGTGACCGCGTCCGGCGCGCACCGCTCCAGGTCGGTGTCGGCGTGCTGGCCCTCGCACAGCTCCACGACACAGGCGGCGAGCCGGGCCGCGGCCGGCACGGAGGCCGGGTGCGGAGCCTCGGCGAGCAGCCGCAGGGCCAGCGCCTGGAGGGCGTCCCCGGCGAGGATCGCGTCGGCGTCGCCGAAGACGGTCCAGGCCGTCGGCCGGTGGCGGCGGGTGGCGTCCCGGTCCATCACATCGTCGTGCAACAGCGTGAAGTTGTGGACCAGTTCGACCGCCGCTGCCGCCGGGACGGCTGCCGTCCGGGCCGCCGGGCCACCGAGCGCGGCGGCAGCCGCCAGCACGAGCGCGGGTCTGATCGCCTTGCCCGCGTTGCCCGCCGCCGGGGTGCCGTCGGCGTGCTGCCAGCCGAAGTGGTAGCTCGCGATCCGGCGCATGGAACCGGGCAGCGACTCCACGGCCGCGCGCAGCTCCGGGTCGACCAGCGCCCGGGCGCGCTCCAGCTGGGCCGCCGCCTCGTGTCCGTCGAGCGGACCGGCGGCGCCGTCCCCGGCCTTCTCGGGTGGCTCCCCCGGTGTGCCGGGACGCGGCACACCGGAGGAACGCTCTTCGGTCTCCGTCATGAACTCGGCCATGCCTCCCCCTCGCCAGGTCCGCGGAGTACGACGTCACCGGCCCGGCCGGACGCGTACCCCGAGGGCCTACCCGCCCCGGGGGGCGGGGACACGGCCGCGACGTGCGGAAACGTCACCTCCATCGACCGATCTCGACGTTCTCCAGCACGCCGAGCGCGTCGGGCACCAGGACCGCGGCCGAGTAGTAGGCCGTCACCAGGTACTTGATGATGGCCTGCTCGTTGATGCCCATGAACCGGACGGACAGGCTCGGCTCGATCTCGTCCGGGATGCCGGACTGCCTGAGGCCGATGACGCCCTGGTCCGCCTCGCCGGTACGCATGGCGATGATGGAGGTCGTGCGGGCCTCGCTGATCGGGATCTTGTTGCACGGGTAGATCGGCACCCCGCGCCAGGTGGGGATGCGGTTGCCGGCGATGTCGATGGTCTCCGGGACGAGCCCCCGCTTGTTCAGCTCGCGCCCGATCGCGGCGATGGCGCGCGGGTGGGCCAGGAGGAGCTTGGTGCCGCGGCGGCGGCTGAGCAGCTCGTCCAGGTCGTCCGGGCTCGGCACACCGTCGTGCGGCTGGATCCGCTGGTCGTACTCGCAGTTGCTGAGCAGACCGAACTCCGGGTTGTTGACCAGCTCGTGCTCCTGGCGCTCCTTCAGTGCCTCGACCGTGAGCCGCAACTGCTGCTCGGTCTGGTTCATCGGCTGGTTGTAGAGGTCGGCCACGCGCGAGTGGATGCGCAACACGGTCTGGGCGATGCTCAGTTCGTACTCGCGGGGCCGTGGCTCGTAGTCCACGAAGGTGTGCGGGATGTCGGGCTCGCCGGAGTGGCCGGCCGCCAGCTCGACCTCCTTCTCCCCGTACTTGTTGGTCCGCTGCTCGGGGATCGAGCGCAGCCGTTCCAGGTGCGCGCGCAGCGAGTCGGAGCGCTCCGCGACCTGCTGGAAGTCCTGGCGGCTGAGGATCAGCACCGTGGTCGAGGTGTCCGCGCGGACGGTGTACTCCCAGATCGCCTCCGGGTCCAGCAGCGCCTGGTCGCCGAAGTAGGCGCCGTCGGCGAGGACACCGAGCACGGCGTCGTCGCCGTAGGGACCCGTGCCGACCTTCTCCACCCGGCCGTGGGCGAGCAGGTAGACCTCGTCCGTCTGGTTGCCGAAGTCGGCGATCACCTCGCCGGGCGCGAAGTCGCGCTGCCGGCAGCGGCGGGCCAGTTCGGCCAGCACCTCCTCGTCCTCGTACGACCGCAGGGCCGGCAGCTCGCCCAGTTCGTCCGGGATGACCTCCACCTGGTTACCGGTCTTCACGAAGGTGATCCGGCCGTCGCCGACGGCGTATGTGAGACGCCGGTTCACCCGGTACGTGCCGCCCTGGACGTCCACCCAGGGAAGCGTGCGCAGCAGCCAGCGGGAGCTGATCTCCTGCATCTGCGGAGCGGACTTGGTGGTGGTGGCCAGGTTCCGCGCGGCCGCCGTCCCGAGGGACTGCTGCGGCCTGCCCTGATCCGTGCGGACCTCTTCGCCTACCGACATAGAGAAATGACCTCCCGTGTATGCCCGGTGCCGAAGTGCACCGGGCACCGGTCTCGCATCGAGCGTCCCAGCACGGAGCGTGTGCGCGCCATTACCCGAAAGAGGGGGAATGGATCATCGGATTACTGGGCACGATGGGGGACCTCGTCCCGGCCCGCACGGCATGCCCCCGTCTGTCCGGATCGGCTCGCACACCGTACGAACGATGTGTTCCCGGACGTCCGGTTTCGGTAGAAGCAGGCAGGACATCCGGCAGCCGCGACCGGCGGCGGCACGGGCACGGCACGAAGGAGTCGGGCATGGCCCCACCCATGTCGGCGAGCGGATTTCTGGACGCGCTCAGGGCGGAGGGCGTCACGGTCGTCGAGGTCGGCGACTGGCAGCACCACAACCGCAATCACAAGGGCCCCTGGGGGCCGGTGCACGGCGTGATGATCCACCACACGGTGACCAAGGGCAGCGCGCGCACGGTGGAGGTGTGCCGGGACGGCCACCCTGGCCTGCCGGGGCCGCTCTGCCACGGCGTGATCACCAAGGACGGCACGGTCCACCTGGTCGGCTACGGCCGCGCCAACCACGCCGGGCTCGGGGACGACGAGGTGCTGCGCGCGGTGATCGCCGAGAAGGGGCTGCCGCCGGACAACGAGGCGAACACCGACGGCAACCGGTACTTCTACGGCTTCGAGTGCGAGAACCTCGGCGACGGGGAGGACCCGTGGCCGGACGAACAGCTTGAGGCGATCGAGCGGGTCGCCGCCGCGCTGTGCCGGCACCACGGGTGGACGGAACGGTCGGTCATCGGCCACCGGGAATGGCAGCCGGGGAAGGTGGACCCCCGGGGCTTCGAGATGTCCTGGCTGAGGGAGCGGGTGCGGGAACGGCTGAAGGACTAGCGGCGCGGGCGGGGCCGTACCCGGGTCGCCGGTCCGCCGTGGCCGGTCGCGCGGTTCCGCCCGCCCCCTTCGGACCGCCCAGCGGCACCCCGCCGGCACCGGCGAGCGACCCCGCCCCCGTCCGGCGTCCGTACCGGGCGACAATGAAGCCGTGTCCAGCCCCGACCCGCTCAGCCCCCGCCTCCCCTCGCCCCTGCACGAGGCGCGGGACGGCCGGTTCGAGCGCCGCGGGCTCCGGCTGCTGCTCAAGCGGGACGACCTCATCCACCCGCAGCTGATCGGCAACAAGTGGCGCAAGCTGGTGCCCAACATCGCGGCGGCCGAGGGCCGCGCCCTGGTCACCTTCGGCGGGGCCTACTCCAACCACCTGCGGGCCACCGCCGCCGCGGGCCGCCTGCTGGGCCTGCCGACCACGGGCGTGGTCCGTGGCCAGGAGCTGGCCGACCGCCCCCTCAACCCGTCCCTGGCCCGGTGCGCGGCCGACGGCATGCGACTGCACTTCGTCGACAGATCGACATATCGCCACAAGACCGATCCGGAGACCCTGGCGCGGATCCTGCGCGCGGCCGGCGCAGAGGACGCGTACGTCGTCCCCGAGGGCGGCAGCAATGCCGAGGCGGTACGCGGCTGCCGCACCCTCGGCACGGAACTGCGCGGCCAGGCCGATGTCGTCGCGGTCGCCTGCGGCACCGGCGGCACCCTCGCCGGCCTCGCCGCCGGACTCTCGGCCGGCCAGCGCGCGCTCGGCGTACCGGTCCTCAAGGGCGGCTTCCTGGAGGCCGACGTAGAGGCCCTGCAAGAACACGCCTTCGGCGCCCGCAGCGGCACCTGGTCCCTGGACGACCGTTTCCACTGCGGTGGTTACGCCCGTACGACACCGGAACTGGAGGCGTTCGCACAGGACTTCGAGCAGCGGCACGGGCTGCCCGTGGAGCGCCTGTATGTCGCCAAGTTGCTGTTCGGACTGGTCGCCCTGGCGGAAGAGAACGCCTTCGCGCGCGGGACGACGATCGCCGCCGTGGTCACGGGACGGCCGTTCCCGGAACCCGCGGCAGCCGCCCCGGAGCGCTAACCGGCTTCCCGGTAGGCCGCCGCCTCCTCCAGGTCCAGGCGTCTGAGCAGGGCGCGCAGCATCTCGTCGTCGATGTAGCGCAGGTCGCGGAGCCTGACGAAGACCTCGCGCTCGGCGCCGATCATCTCGCGGGACAACCGCCGGTAGGTGTCGTCGACGGACTCGCCGGTGATCGGGTTGACCTGCCCGAGCCGTTCCCAGACGGCGTTGCGGCGGCGCTCCAGGACCATGCGGAGCCGGTCGGCGAGCGGCTGCGGCAGGGCGTTGCGCTCGTCGGCGAGGAGTTCGTCGAGCCGGGCCTCGGCGGCCCGGGAGGCCTGGGCCTGCGCGTTGGCCTCGGCGAGCGTCTCGGCCTGCCGGTCGCGGCCGGGGAACTTCAGCAGCCGGATCAGCGGCGGCAGCGTCACGCCCTGCACGACGAGGGTGCCGATGACGGTGGTGAAGGTCAGGAAGAGGATCAGGTTGCGCGGGCCGGCGGGCATGGTCGGCGGGATGGCGAAGGCGATGGCCAGGGAGACGACGCCCCGCATGCCGGCCCACGAGGTGACCATCGCGCCCCGCCAGGTGGGGTCCTGTTCGCGCTCCTTGATGCGCGTCGACAGGATCCGGGGCAGGAAGGTGGCCGGGTAGACCCAGACGAACCGGGCCACCACCACGACCAGGAAGACGGCGACCGCGTACCAGACGGCGGAGGTGCCCTCGTACTCCCCGAGCCGCTTCAGGACGATCGGCAGTTGCAGACCGATCAGGGCGAACACCGCGGACTCCAGCACGAAGGCGACCATCTTCCACACCGCGCCCTCCTGGAGACGGGTGGCGAAGTCGACCTCCCACGCGCGGTGGCCGAGGTAGAGGGCGACGACCACCACCGCGAGCACCCCGGAGGCGTGCGCCTGCTCGGCGACCCCGTAGGCGACGAACGGGATGAGCAGGGAGAGCGTGTTCTGGAGGAGGGGCTCGGTCAGGTGCGTGCGCAGCCAGTGCAGGGGCGCCATGAGGACGAGACCGATCCCTACCCCGCCGACCGCGGCGAGCGCGAACTCGCGGATGCCGCCTCCCCAGGTAGCCCCCTCCCCGACGGCGGCGCCGAGCGCCACCTTGTAGGCGGTGATCGCCGTGGCGTCGTTCAGCAGGGACTCGCCCTGGAGGATGGTGGTGATCCGGGACGGCAGGCCCACCCGGCGCGCGACCGCCGTGGCGGCGACCGCGTCCGGCGGTGCGACCACCGCGCCCAGCACCAGCGCCGCGGTCAGCGACAGCCCGGGGATGATCAGGTAGGCGGCCCAGCCGACGACCACGGTCGCGAAGAGCACGTATCCCACCGAGAGCAGCGACACCGTCCGCATCTGTGCCCGCAGGTCGAGGTAGGAGCTGTCGCTCGCCGAGGTGTACAGCAGCGGGGGCAGCAGCAGCGGCAGGACGATGTGCGGATCGAGGGTGTAGGACGGCACGCCGGGGATGTACGAGACCGCCAGACCGACCGCGACCAGCAGCAGGGGCGCCGGCGCCGGGGTACGCCGGGCCGCCGCGGCCACCGCGGCACTCCCCGCCACCAGCAACAGCAGCGGCATCACGTCCATGGTTTTCGCCCACCCTCATCTTTCGCGCGGCAACCCGCACAACCGTCGTAATCTGGCAATCATGAAACAGTGCACGCATGCCGACGCGCTGCCGCACCCGGAACCGGAGCCGCTCGACGAGACCTGTCCGGAGTGCCTGCGGGACGGTACGAACCCGGTCCAGCTGCGGCTGTGCCTCACCTGCGGCCACATCGGCTGCTGCGACTCCTCGCCCGGACGGCACGCGACGGAGCACCACGCGCAGTCCGGTCATCCGGTGATGCGGACATTCGAGCCGGGCGAGGACTGGCGGTGGTGCTTCGTGGACCACGTCCTCGTCTGAGCCTGTCCCGGCCGTTTCCGGGCGTGCTTCGAGCACCGTCCCGGACCGCCCTTCGACCGCGTCTGTCGAGAGCGTTCTCCGCGAGAGCGTCCCGTCCGACCGGGTTCTCGTGTGACACTGCATGCGGCGGCTGCCGTACGACGGTTCGAGCGTCCGACGTCTGGGTACGTCAACCCGGCGCGCGCTCTTCCCATTTGGGCCCGCAAACCCTCTAGACACGGAGCGTATCCACAGCTTTACTGTGAGTGACGCCAGGGGGTTGGGGTCCCGGGGACAGAAACGTTCGGAGCGCGATAGCGTCACCGCTTGAACCACTCGCGCGTTACCCCGGGGGGCGACCCTCGGCCCCGTAAAGCTTGTACCACCATGGAGGTGAGGGTGTCCCAGATCGCAGGCGAGCCCGTGGCGAACCAGGACTTCGTGGAAGTCCGGCTGCCGGCTGCGGGTGCCTACCTGTCGGTGCTGCGGACGGCCACGGCCGGTCTCGCGGCCCGCTTGGACTTCACCCTGGACGAGATCGAGGACCTGCGCATCGCCGTGGACGAGGCCTGCGCGATCCTGCTCCAGCAAGCCGTGCCCGGCTCGGTGCTCAGCTGTGTCTTCCGGCTCGTCGACGACTCACTGGAAGTCACGGTGTCGGCGCCGACCACGGACGGCCACGCCCCCTCGCGGGACACCTTCGCCTGGACCGTGCTGTCGGCCCTCGCGGGCAAGGTCTCGTCCGCCGTGGACGAGGACAAGACGGTGTCGATCAGCCTCTACAAACAGCGTGGCGCCGGCCCCGGGCCGGCGTGAGGAACGGGGACGGGCCGGTGCGGGACGAAGAGCGCGGCACACGGGAGCTGCCGACCGGGGGCGGGGGTGCCTCCTGGTCGGGCGATGCCGAGACCTCCGGGGCAGGCCCCCGGGACGGTTCCCGGCGCATGGCGGACGGCATCGACGGCATCCCCGAGCAGGCCAGACCGCACCCGGAGGACGACTCCGCGCGGGTCGGCGGTGACGATGCCACGGGCACGCCACCGAAGGCACGCGGCGGCGCCGGACCCGCCGTCCGCGCGGGGGCCAGGGCTCGGGGAAGGGCTACGGGCGGGACGATGAGCGAGCACGAGCGATACGCCGAGGACGACGCGCTGGGCAAGGAGGCCGTGCAGGCCGTTCAGCACGACGCCCAGGACCGCAGCGGGGCGCGGGCGATGTTCGTCGAGCTGCGTGCGCTGCCGGAAGGCAGCACGGAGTACGCGGAGCTGCGCAACCAGCTGGTCCGTATGCACCTGCCGCTCGTGGAGCACCTGGCACGCCGGTTCCGCAACCGCGGCGAGCCGCTGGACGACCTCACCCAGGTCGCCACGATCGGTCTCATCAAGTCCGTCGACCGGTTCGACCCCGAGCGTGGCGTGGAGTTCTCCACCTACGCCACACCGACCGTCGTCGGCGAGATCAAGCGGCACTTCCGCGACAAGGGCTGGGCGGTCCGCGTGCCGCGCCGGCTCCAGGAACTGCGGCTCGCGCTGACCACCGCGACGGCCGAGCTGTCCCAGTTGCACGGCCGGTCCCCGACGGTCCACGAGCTGGCCGAGAAGCTCGCCATCTCCGAGGAGGAGGTCCTGGAGGGCCTGGAGTCCGCGAACGCGTACTCCACGCTGTCCCTGGACGTCCCCGACACGGACGACGAGTCGCCGGCGGTCGCCGACACCCTGGGCGCCGAGGACGAGGCGCTGGAGGGCGTGGAGTACCGCGAGTCCCTCAAGCCGCTGCTGGAGGACCTGCCGCCGCGCGAGAAGCGGATCCTGCTGCTGCGCTTCTTCGGGAACATGACCCAGTCGCAGATCGCGCAGGAGGTCGGCATCTCGCAGATGCACGTCTCCCGTCTGCTGGCCCGCACCCTGGCCCAGCTCCGCGAGAAGCTCCTCGTGGAGGAGTGAGCGAGGAGTGGGCAGGCAGTGAGCCCTGCTCGGCGAAGCGCCGTCAGAACAGGCCCCGCCCGGTGAGCCCTACTCGCCCCGGCCCGGTCCCTTGATACCAAGGGCCCGGGTCGTCTCTCCGTTGACGAGGAGCACCAGCGCCACCACGGCGACCAGCCCGAGCGCGATGCCTGCCGGAATGGCCATGCTGTCGGCCCGGAGCAGGTTGTAGGCCACGGGAAGGGCCATGAGCTGGGTGATCAGCGCGGGCCCCCGGCTCCAGCCGCGCCGCAGCAGCAGACCGCGCGCGGCGAGCAGCGGCAGCAGCGCGAGGACGACCAGGGTGATGCCCAGGGTCACGGCCTGCTGCCGGTCGTCCGGGTCACTGGTGAGCCCGAGGACGAGCACCCACAGGCCGCCGGCTACCAGCGCCGTGCCCTCCAGCGCGGCCAGCGCCGCCGCGTACGTCAGCCGGCGCGGACGCGGCCCGGCGGCCGGGTCGGTCGCGTCGGCCGTGACGGCTTCGGCGGTGTGCGGGGCGGGATTCTGCTGACTGCTCACCTCAGCAGGGTAGCCCTCCCCCTCCGGCGCGCTGCCGCGCCCCGCGCCCCCGAGTGTCCAGGCTCACGCCCCGCTCTCTTACCGGATCCCTAACTCGGTCTGGGCCGAGTACCACCCAGTAGGTACGCTGCCATGCATGCGTGCACTTCTCGTGGTCAATCCGGCGGCAACCACCACAAGCGCACGCAGACGTGACGTACTGATCCATGCGCTGGCGAGCGAGATGAAGCTGGAGGCCGTCACCACCGAGTACCGCGGCCACGCTCGCGACCTCGGCCGGCAGGCGGCGGAGAGCGATGACATCGACCTGGTGGTGGCGCTCGGCGGCGACGGCACGGTCAACGAGGTCGTCAACGGCCTCCTGCACGCCGGTCCCGCCCCGGACCGCCTCCCCGGTCTCGCCGTCGTCCCCGGCGGCTCCACGAACGTCTTCGCCCGCGCGCTGGGCCTGCCCAACGACCCCGTCGAGGCCACCGGAGCGCTGCTGGACGCGCTGCGCGACAGGACCGAGCGGGTCGTCGGCCTCGGCCTGACCTCGGGCACGCCGGGCACCGAGGACGAGGCGGTGCCGGCCCGCTGGTTCACCTTCAACGCCGGGCTCGGCTTCGACGCGGGCGTGGTGGGCCGGGTCGAGCAACAGCGCGAGCGCGGCAAGAAGTCGACGCACGCGCTGTACGTCCGGCAGGTGGTCCGACAGTTCCTCGGCGAGCCGAACCGTCGGCACGGCATGATCACGCTCGAACAGCCCGGCGAGGACCCGATCGAGGATCTGGTCGTCGCCATAATCTCGAACACGTCCCCGTGGACGTATCTCGGCAATCGCCCGATGTACACGTCGCCTAAGGCCTCGTTCGATACAGGCATCGACGTGCTCGGCCTCAGCCGCCTGTCCACGGCCGCGGTTGCCCGGTATGGCACCCAGTTGCTCACTTCGTCCCCCGAGCGGGGACCGCAGGGGAGGCACGCCGTCTCCCTGCACGACCTGGACCAGTTCACCTTGCATTCGAAGGTACCTCTCCCCCTTCAGATGGACGGTGACCATCTCGGGCTGCGTACGAGCGTGACGTTCACAGGCGTACGCCGTGCACTGCGTGTGATTGTGTGAGCGGAACGGGCGAAAGTCCTTTCACTCGAACGTTTAGACCAGGGTCCACCCCATGGAAGTACGGCTGTGACCTAGTCGACACCGAGGAATCAAAAAAAATCTTCGGGAAGGGGTTGTATCCGCCGCTGAGGTTTGCGAGTCTCTACGTGGCGATCGGGACGGCCCGCAACACCGGCCTCCGCTGATCACCAGAACCCCTCTTCAAACACAGGACCACGCCGGGTGAAGACTCGGCGGTCGGCCCTTCACTTGTTGAGGGATTCGTGAAAGCGTTCACATTCACAAGCAACCTGCACGTAATACCAAGGAGAGGTAGCAGCCATGGACTGGCGTCACAACGCCGTTTGCCGCGAGGAAGACCCCGAGCTCTTCTTCCCCATCGGCAACACCGGTCCTGCGCTGCTGCAGATCGAGGAAGCCAAGGCCGTCTGCCGTCGCTGCCCGGTGATCGAGCAGTGTCTGCAGTGGGCGCTTGAGTCCGGTCAGGACTCGGGCGTCTGGGGTGGTCTCAGCGAGGACGAGCGCCGCGCCATGAAGCGCCGCGCCGCTCGCAACCGGGCTCGTCAGGCCTCCGCCTGACATACCCACCCCTGCTGACAGCCTGAGCTTGGCGGCGCGCACAGCACGTACGCATCTCCCGCCCCCGAGCCGCAGCGCGCAGTTCCCCCGATGCGCTTAGCGATACAAGCAGAGCAGCAACGAGCATCAGCCTCGGACCAACGCGGTCCGGGGCTTTTTGCTGCACCGGCTCCCCCGGCGCCCGCCCCCCTGCGCACACTCCCCCGGCGCGCGTCGCGCGCCGGGCCCGCCGGCTCACTTCTGCGCCCGCACCGGAATGTCGAGGATCACCCGCGTCCCGCGCTCCGGCGCCGGCACCATGTCGAACGAGCCGCCCAACTCGCCCTCCACCAGTGTCCGTACGATCTGCAAGCCGAGGTTGCCCGAGCGGTGCGGGTCGAAGCCCTCGGGCAGTCCGACCCCGTCGTCCTGGACGGTGACCAGCAGCCGGGCCTCCTTGGTGGTGCCGCCACGCACCGCCGAGACCTCGACCGTGCCGGTGTCGCCCTCACGGAAGCCGTGCTCCAGGGCGTTCTGAAGAACCTCGGTGAGGACCATGGACAGCGGGGTGGCGACCTCGGCGTCGAGTATGCCGAACCGTCCGCTGCGCCGGCCGGCCACCTTGCCCGGCGAGATCTCGGCGACCATCGCCAGCACCCGGTCGGCGATGTCGTCGAACTCCACCCGCTCGTCCAGGTTCTGAGACAGCGTCTCATGGACGATCGCGATGGAGCCGACCCGGCGGACCGCCTCCTCCAGGGCCTCCCGGCCGCGCTCGGACTCGATGCGCCGGGCCTGGAGCCGGAGCAGGGCGGCCACCGTCTGGAGGTTGTTCTTCACCCGGTGGTGGATCTCCCGGATGGTGGCGTCCTTGGTGATCAACTCGCGTTCGCGGCGTCGTAGTTCGGTGACGTCCCGGAGCAGCACCAGCGAACCGATGCGCGTGCCCTTGGGTTTGAGCGGGATGGCCCGGAACTGGATGACCCCGTCGTGGGCCTCGATCTCGAACTCGCGTGGCGCCCAGCCGCTGGCCACCTTGGCCAGTGCCTCGTCCACCGGCCCCCGGGTCGGGGCGAGCTCTGCGGTGGTCTGTCCGAGGTGGTGGCCGACGAGGTCGGCGGCGAGGCCGAGCCGATGGTAGGCGGACAGGGCGTTCGGGGAGGCGTACTGGACTATGCCGTCCGCGTCGAGCCGGATCAGGCCGTCGCCGACGCGCGGGGAGGCGTCCATGTCGACCTGCTGGTCCGGGAAGGGGAAGGCGCCGGCCGCGATCATCTGCGCGAGGTCGGAGGCGCTCTGGAGGTAGGTCAGCTCCAGACGGCTCGGGGTGCGCACGGTGAGCAGGTTGGTGTTCCGGGCGATCACGCCGAGGACGCGGCCCTCACGCCGTACGGGGATGGACTCGACCCGTACGGGGACCTCTTCGCGCCACTCCGGGTCGCCCTCGCGCACGATCCGGCCCTCGTCCAGGGCCGCGTCCAGCATGGGCCGCCGGCCGCGCGGCACCAGGTGGCCGACCATGTCGTCCTGGTAGGAGGTCGGACCGGTGTTGGGGCGCATCTGGGCGACCGAGACGTACCGGGTGCCGTCCCGGGTGGGGACCCACAGCACCAGGTCGGCGAAGGAGAGGTCGGAGAGCAGCTGCCACTCCGAGACCAGCAGGTGGAGCCACTCGAGGTCGGAGTCGTCGAGGGCGGTGTGCTGGCGTACGAGTTCGTTCATGGAGGGCACGTCTGCGAGCGTACCCGGGGCCTCGCGGGTGGCCGAAAAACACCCGCGGGCCGCGGCGCCTGGAAGGGACCCTCAACCCTCCCGGCACCGCAGCCCGGAGCATCATCGGCCGTGGGGTGTGCGGTCCCGGTCGGCCGAAGGCCGAGGAGCCGGGGCAGTCAGGGCAGAGAGCGCCGGTTCCTCGATCCGCCTTCCTGTGCGGGGAGGGCGGAAGCGTGTTGTTCTCGATTGTGGACTAGACCACGACGGCGTGTCCATGGTGCGGAGGCGTCCGCGCCGCCAGGGGCACCGGCACGCGATGCCAGGCAGCCTAGCCCGAGCGGGTCAGCCATGGGGCCAGATGGCCATGGCAATTTCCGCGAGTGCTTCCAGTTCCTCCCGGCGTGCGCCGTCGCGGGCCTGCTGGGACATGCCCTGGATCATCGCGCCGGTGTGCCGGGCGAGGGCGGCGGCGTCGGTGCCGGCGGGCAGCAGCCCGGCCGCGATGTCCGCCCGGATCCGGTCTTCGACGGCGGTGATGGCGGCGTTGCGCATGTCCCGCAGCAGCGTCTCCACCTCGGGGCTGGTGCAGTTGGTGGCCGCGTGGACGATCAGGCAGCCGTGCGGGTGGGCGGGGTCGGTGTACTCCGCGGCGGCCTCGCGGAGCATGCGGGCGACGCCCGCCCGGGCCGTGGGCTCCTCGGCGAGGGCGCGGTCGGTGAAGGCGCCGTGCGAGCCGGCGTAGACCCGGACGACCTCGTCGAAGAGGGTCCGCTTGTCACCGAAGGCCGCGTACAGACTGGGCGTGCCGATGCCCATGAGCCGGGTGAGGTCGGAGACCGAGGTGGCCTCGTACCCGCGCTCCCAGAAGGCCATCAGTGCCTTCTCCAGCGCGGTGGCCCGGTCGAAGGAGCGCGGCCTGCCCCGCGTCCGCCCCGTGCCGCCCTGCGCCCGCGTGTCCTGATCCATCGCCATGGGGTCTATTTTATAGCGTCCCCTAGAAAATTGTCGGCGGGCTGGTGTACGGTTTTTTTGTAGCGACCGCTAGACAAATCTGGAGGGGGCAGACATGGGCGTGCTCAGGGGGAAGACGGCGCTGGTCACGGGCGCGAGCCGGGGCATCGGTCGGGGGATCGCCGAACGGCTGGGGCGCGACGGGGCGCGGGTGGCGGTGCACTACGGACGGAACGAGACCGCCGCGAAGGAGACGGTCGCGGCGATCGAGGCGGCCGGCGGCTCGGCGTTCGCGCTCGGGGTGGAGCTGGGGGCGCCCGGGAACGCCGAGCGGCTGTGGGCGGAGTTCGACCGGCACGCGGACGGGCTGGACATCCTCGTGCACAACGCGGGCATCGGCACCACCCGCCCGTTCGCGGAGATCGACGAGGAGGAGTACGACCGGCTCTTCGCGGTGAACATGAAGGCCCCGTTCTTCCTCACCCGGCTCGGGGCGGAGCGACTGCGGGACGGCGGGCGGGTGGTGACCATATCGTCCGGCCTCTCCCGGACCGCCGCCATGCCCGACCTGATGGCGTACTCGATGACGAAGGCGGCCCTGGACGTCTTCACCCGGGACCTGTCCAAGGTGCTCGGCCCCCGCGGGATCACGGTGAACTCGGTGGCACCCGGCATCGTGGACACCGACGTCAACGCCCCCTGGCTGCGCACGAGCGACGAGGCGTGGCAGCGGGCGGCCGGCTACTCGGCGCTGGGCCGGGTGGGCACGCCGGCGGACATCGCCGACGCGGTGGCCTTCCTTGTCTCGGAGGACGGCCGCTGGGTGACCGGGCACTGGCTGGACGCGACGGGAGGCTCCCTCACCTGAGGACCCCGGGCCTCTCTCCCCGGCCTCCCTCCGGCCCTCTCTCCGCCCCTCCCCCGCCCCCTCCTTCCGCCTGTTCCTCCCCGTCTTCCCCGCGCTCCCGAACATCGATACTGTTAGATTGGTCTAAACCACATAGAGACGCACAGAGCCCTCTTCAGAACGGCAGGCCCAGCGTGGAAGTTGTCATCGTTCCGGACGCCGCGGCGGGCGGCGAGCTGATCGCCGAGGCCATGGCACAGCTGCTGCGACGCAAGCCCGACGCCCTGCTCGGCGTGGCCACCGGCTCCACCCCGCTGCCCGTCTACCAGGCGCTGGCCGCCAAGGTGCGCTCCGGCGCCGTGGACGCCTCACGCGCGCGGATCGCCCAGCTCGACGAGTACGTGGGGCTGCCCGCCGACCACCCCGAGTCCTACCGCTCGGTGCTGCGCCGTGAGGTGCTGGAGCCGCTGGGCATGGGCATGGACGCGTTCATGGGACCGGACGGCACGGCCGAGGACATCCAGGCGGCGTGCGAGGCGTACGACCGCGCGCTCGCCGAGGCCGGCGGCGTGGACCTGCAACTGCTCGGTATCGGGACCGACGGGCACATCGGGTTCAACGAGCCGTGCTCCTCGCTCGCCTCGCGCACCCGGATCAAGACGCTGACCGAGCAGACCCGCATCGACAACGCCCGCTTCTTCGACGGCGACATCGAGCAGGTCCCGCACCACGTCATCACCCAGGGCATCGGGACGATCCTGGAGGCTCGCCACCTGGTGCTGCTGGCGACCGGCGAGGGCAAGGCGGACGCGGTCGCCGCGACCGTCGAGGGCCCCGTCGCGGCCGTCTGCCCGGCCTCCGCGCTCCAGCTCCACCCGCACGCCACGGTGGTCGCGGACGAGGCCGCCGCGTCCAAGCTGAAGCTGGCCGACTACTTCCGGCACACCTACGCCAACAAGCCGGACTGGCAGGGGATCTAGCCCGGAGCGCCCGGCGGGAGGGCGGCCCCGGCCCCGCGGGCCCGCCGGGCTCACACTCCCGATGGACTAGACCAACAGCGGGCGCACCGGTATATAGAGGAGATCACGGAGCGTGCGGGTGGAGTGCTGACACAACAACCCGTGCCACGATGTGAGCCGTGGGCCGATGGGGATGTCGGTCGCTTTCGGCATTCGGAGCCGGGAAGGCAGAGCATGAGCACCGACGTCAGCAGTGCGGAGAACGAGGCCGGCACCACCCGTACCGCGCGCGTGCCGAAGTACTACCGCTTGAAGAAGCACCTGCTGGACATGACGGAGACGCAGGCGCCGGGCACCCCGGTCCCGCCCGAGCGCACGCTGGCCGCCGAGTTCGACACCTCCCGCACCACGGTCCGCCAGGCCCTTCAGGAACTGGTCGTGGAGGGGCGGCTCGAACGCATCCAGGGCAAGGGCACCTTCGTGGCCAAGCCCAAGGTCTCCCAGGCGCTACAGCTCACCTCCTACACGGAGGACATGCGCGCGCAGGGCCTGGAGCCGACCTCGCAGCTGCTGGACATCGGGTACGTCACCGCCGACGACCGGCTGGCCGAGCTGCTCGACATCACGGCCGGCGGGCGCGTGCTGCGCATCGAGCGGCTGCGCATGGCGAACGGCGAGCCGATGGCCATCGAGACCACCCACCTGTCGGCCAAGCGCTTCCCGGCCCTCAGGCGCTCGCTGGTGAAGTACACGTCCCTGTACACCGCGCTCGCCGAGGTCTACGACGTCCACCTCGCCGAGGCCGAGGAGACCATCGAGACCTCCCTGGCCACGCCGCGCGAGGCGGCGCTGCTCGGCACCGACGTGGGCCTGCCGATGCTGATGCTCTCCCGGCACTCGCTGGACCGCGAGGGCAAGCCGGTGGAGTGGGTGCGGTCGGTGTACCGCGGGGACCGCTACAAGTTCGTGGCCCGGCTCAAGCGGCCGGTGGAGTAGGCGCCGGCCGGCCGGTGCCCAGCACCTTCGCCGAATCGATATACCGATATGCGGACGAGGTCTTCCACTCTCGCGACAGCGTCACCTAGATTGCCTGCTCATTACACAGGTGATCAGCGAGGGGACGGAGCCCGTGGCATGTCGGAAACGCCTGAAGTGAGACCACCGGTGGTGACACCGGTCCGGGTGATCATCGCCCTGTGTCTCGTCGCGCCCTTCGTGGCGATGCTGTGGGTCGGCTCGTACGCCAAGACGGATCCCGCGTTCATCGGGATCCCGTTCTTCTACTGGTACCAGATGCTCTGGGTGCTGATCTCCACCGCGCT
>NZ_BMVN01000038.1:0-85751 GCF_014650735.1 Streptomyces canarius | reverse complement strand
CCACCCCGACAGCCTCCCACCCACACGGCCACCACACCCACCGAACTTACGAAAAGATCAGTAAGCTGCGTTTTCGGAAGTGGCATCGGCGGGCAACGGCTTGGCGGCATCTTCCCCAGGCCGACCACTTCAGTGCATGGGTGACGGGATCGCGGTCGGCTCGTGGATGGGGTAGGAAAGCGTCCGCGTCCCAGACGCTGCTGTTCAACAGCCGCTGAAAGCCGTCCGGAGTGCGGTGCGGTGGCGTGCCCATTCCGCAAGCTGTCAGCCGTTCTTGCGTGCCGCTTGGCCCAGCAGACCGCGGACATAGTCCCGCATTCGCCGCCGCAGATCCGCCCGACCGAACCGACCCGCCACCCGCTCGTATACCGACTACAACTCCGCAGCCCAGTAGGTGACTTAGTCACCGCCTCCATGCCAGGACAACGGCAACCACCAGCTTAGGACACGAACCGCTGCTGAGTATTGGACAGCGCCTGCATGAAGGAAGCCATAGGGGTCCGACCTCAGAGAGTCGGACCCCTCCCAGCCTGCACGTTTGCCAGATCAGCGATGTAGTGCCGAGTAACCCGCTACACGTTGAATCTGAACTCCACGACAAGGCTTTTACCTGCCGAGATGTGCCGGCATCCAGCACCTGTCCAGCACGGGCGCCGCCAGTGGGCACGATGAACCGCAAGGTCACCGACCGTACCCCACACAGAACCGCATTGCCCCAGCTCAGCACGTCGCCGTAAAAGGGCTTCACCCATCCTCGTCTTCCCTCTCGGGTTCCATGGTCAGCCCGGCCGCGTCCAAGAGGTCCGGGTCCGGATCGTCCTCCGTCCTGTTCCACTGCTCCCGCTCCACAACGGACTCCGCCGTCGCCCCTCCTGGACTCCCATCACTCTCCGCGAGCATCGGGAGGACGTACGCCTGGGCCAGTCCCGCCAGGTGAAGGGGGAGCGGCAGGGACAGCGCCGCGGCATAGTCCGGCGCCTGGCGCAGTTGGTGCACGGCGAGGGCCAGAGCCTCGGCCTCATCCGGCATGCCCAGGGCGGGGACGGCCGAGTCGCCCTCCGCGTGACAGCCGAGAACCGCGATCTCAACCAAGGTCGGGTTCCAGGCGCTGGTGCCCGCCTGTGAGGTGAGGTTGCCTGCGGCGTTGACCCGGGTGGCCAAGCGGTCGAGGGCGGGCGACACCGCATGGGTACCGGGGCGTTCCGTGGTGCTGTAGAAGATCCGGTCACGTGAGGCGGACCCGCCCTGCGGCGGGGCGGTCTGGGCCCAGAAGCCCGCCGGCTGTCCGTGTGGCTTACCGGGTTTCGCCAGCCCCCACCACTGCGCGGACTCCCGTCCGCCACAGCCGCGGACGCGCACAAGGCGGAGTTCGTCGTCGAGCCGCCCCGCGGGAGCGTGACCTGCCTGAATCAGATCCCGCTCAATCCGGCCGTCCTGGAGCCACGGCCAGTGCAGCCTGCTGTTCTGCGCGTGGGTGATCAGCACAGTGGGCTGACCGCGCAGCGAGTGCAGTACACGCTGGAGGAATGCCGCGGTCTCCTTGCGCTGCTGGGCGAGGTTGGTACGCCACTGCTTGCCGGTCAAACGGGGGCTCCTGGAATGCGGGCCGCTGTCCTCCGGGGCGGGCTCCGCGCACGTCTCAAGATCGATCTCGGCCTGCCTCACCAGGCCGAGGAGGAAGCGCGGATACGGCACCCACTCCCCCGTGGCGTCGTCCCAGCCGCGTACGGCCGCCAGGCCCGCCGCCTCCGGCAGCGGGGTGGCCAGGACGGCCACGGGCAGGTGCTTGGGCAGCCGGGTCGGGCCGTCCTTGCGGCGCTTCACCATCCAGATCGCGGCGTACTGAAGTCCTGCGGGCAGGTCGTCGCCGAGCGTGTGCTGCGGCAGTACGCGGACGCCGAGCTGGCGCAGTCCGTCGAGCCAGGAGCTGTGTGTGCGGTGCTCGATGCTGTCCGCGTTGTCGATCTGCCGGTCGGCGGACGGGGTCACGACGAACTGGGTCAGTACACCTGCGTCGGCACATCCCAGGCGGACGGCGAACTTAGGGTCGCTCGTCGGCGGGCGGAAGGTGCTGCGGTGGGCGATCTCCACCAGGGCGAGTTCAGGGTGGTCGGGGTCGGCGCCGTCCGCGCTCAGCCATGAGCGCAGGGCACGGCGGCGCTCGCCGATGGCCGTCGCCATGGCCGCACCCTTCGCGCTGACGGCCGGGTCGGGCACCAGCCGGTCTCCGAGCCCATCGGTGAGGGGCAGGCAGCGCAGTCGCAGGGTGAGTTCCTCCGTCCGCCATTCGAGAACGACCGGTGCTCCGGGCCTGGCTTCGTCGAAGTCCCGGTCCGTGATCGCGGCGGCGGAGACACCGCCGTCCCCGTCCAGGCCCAGGGCTTGTGCGAACTGGGTCACTGCTTCCTTGCGCACCTCCGGTGACTGCCACAGCAACCGGACCTCCACCAGCGGCGGGCCACTGCGGTGCGGGTGTCGGCCGGCGATCCGCACCTGAGTCGCCAGGTTCTCCCTACGCGCCCGCGTTTCGCGTAGCAGCTCGGTCTTCTTGGCCTCGTCGGTCCTCGGTTTGGGCCGCCGGTTGTCCGGTGCGCCGATGCCCTTGCCGCGTCCCCGCGTCAGATCGGGTACCCGTACCACCGTCTCCGGAAGGGCCTGCTCAGCCCATTCGGTCAACTGGGCACGCTGGTTGGGCATGAAGCCCGTGCCGATTTCGTGCTTTCCCATCCTGGTGCTGTGCACCACTGCGGCGCGGACGCCGCGGCCCTCGCCGATCCAGGAACCCGGTTCGGCGAGGAGTTGTTCGGGGTCGGGGAAGTTTCCGGCGAGGCTGAGCCCGCGCAGGATGCCGGCTGTATCGTTCTCCGACCAGGCGAAGGCCTCGGCTGCCCGGTCCCGGCGCAGTCGGGCGAGTGCGTAGCGCTCGGTGGCCGGCGCTCCGGGCAGCCAGGGGATGGTGGGCCGCAAGTAGACCGTGGTGGCTTCCTGGTAGGGCAGGTTGAGGCGTTTGGTGGCGGCCCGCGGATGCGTCGCCCATCGGCGTACGCCCCAGTGCAGATGGAGACGCGGTCGTGGATCGAACGGCGTGGTGTGCAGGGAGATGTTGAGTACGACGGAGAACCACCACTCCTTGCGCTTGACCGTTCGGGGCAGGGGCTGCGACATGAGTTCGGCGCCCTGGTCGCGAGGTCCGCGAGGCACCGCGCGAAAGCGCAGTTCGCCGCCTTCGAAGGGATAGGGGTCGAGAGACAGGATGCGGCGGGCCAACGCGTCGGTGGCGAGCTGGAACTGCCGGGGCTCGGGGGCTGCGGTACCACCGGCGGTGACGGGAGCGGTGAGCAGTTCGACGCCGGTGACCGGCTGCCAATCGGGCAGGTTCCGCCTGAGGTCGGCGCTGCTCGCGAGCAGCAGCGAGCGGAATCCGGCATCCTGCCCCGCGCCCTTCGGGCCGAGTGTGCGCAGCCAGGCGTCCAGGAGCTGCCGGATGGAGCGGTCCGGGAGAGGATCGGGGGCCGCGGCGGGGACGTACATCCAGAAGTCCTCGCTGATCGGGGAGCCCTGTTCCGGTCCCGGCTCGACGGGAATACGAGGGCGGGGACGGACGATCACGTCGGGGGCGAGGGTCTGCAATACGCCGTCGAGCCGGCGTGTGGGCAGGGTCAGCCGCCGCTTCTCCTCGTCCCGCCCGTGGTTGTGCAGTGCGAGGAGGTCCGCGTGCCAGTGCTCCGGAAAGGCGAGTGCGCGGTAGTCCTCGGTCCAGGGCTCGCTGCCCTCGGCAAGGTGGTACGCGGATCGGCGGATGTGCTGATACATGTCCGTTCTCCCTGCGATGTCGTACGTGGTCGGTCGCGCGCCAGGTCTTCGACGGCCCTGGAAGTGGCGGGTCGTCGGTGTGTCACTCGGTGCCGCGCGGCCTGGGCGGAGCACCCAGGTCGCACAGCGCCTCGTACAAGGGCCGGTAGAGCAGCTTGACGAGTTCGATGTCGGCCGGGTCGGGATCGGTGCCGTCGGTGGTGTCCGCGGTACCGGTGCCGGTGAAGTACGGGTCGAGGACGTCCCGAAGGCGTACCAGCAGTCCCGGGTCGCTGGTGCCGGACCGCCTGCTCCTGTCGGCGACGGGTGCCTGCGCCGCCGCCAGCCGCGGTGCGAAGGCGGCGTCGACGAAAACCACGCGGGCCGGCACACCACCGCGGACGAGACGGCCGATGACCTGCCAGATGGTGACGAGCTGGTCCCAGACGAAGGACTCCTTCTCGTCGTCGGAGAGCGAGGAGTAGACGTAGGGGCGGGACAGCACGTGCCGCCAGACACGGCGGGCGACGGTCCGGAAGGTGCCGCCCGCAGCGTCGAGACCGTCTGCCTCTGTCACCAACTCACCGAAGGTTCCCTCGGGGCTCGTCAGGTGACCGCGTACGAACCGGCTCGCCCAGTCGTTGATGGCGAACACCGCCAGGGACAGGTCATCAGGACGAGGGTGGGGACGGACCAGGAAGAACACCGTTCCGAACGCCGCCACCCTCTCCTCGCCGGGGCGCTGGGGGATGGTGAGAATGTTGTGCCCCCTCTCGACGGCGAGCAGAGGGGCGACGAGCAGTTCGGCATCCGGGTCCTCGGCGAAGGAGGCGAGGTCTCCGCGCCGCACCGCCCCTGTGCTCCGTGTCAGGCTCCCCGCCGACGCAGCACCGTCGACCGCGGCCTCCAGTTCCGCGTCGTCGGCGGCCAGGACGCGTACCCGGCCGCGCCAGCGCGGGATCTCGTCCAAGGCCGCGGCGGCCACCCCGGCCTCCGCGTAGCTGCCCACCAGAAGCAGGGCGCGCCTGCGGCGCTCGTCGGGGATCTGGGCGAGTTCGCCTTGCAGCGGGGAGGTGGTTCCGTCCCTGCGGGGACGGGCAAGCCGGTCGATCATCAGGCGCAGCACGTCCTCGCGTTTGTCGGGGTCCTGTCCGGAGAGGCGGATCGGCTGTCCCGCCGCGTCGTGGACGAACTCGGTGCGGAACACGGTGTCCCGGATGGACCGCAACGCCTTGCTCTGCGGTTTGAGGACTGCCCGGACGGGAGCGAGGACATGGGCGCGGGTGGATGTGCCCGCCCAACTGGTGCCCGACATCAGCAACACGTGCGGACCGGCCTTCCCCCGGCCGGGATCGGCGCCGAGCTGGGGAAGGCCGAGGAGCAGTTCGCGGCCCACGCCCGCGCAGCGGAAGAAGCGCAGGGTCCCGGTGCGGCGACCGTCCTTGTCGCGGGCGGCCGCCCGTTCGTCGATCAGGTACTGGAAGCCCAGGACGTTGCCCATGGGTGCCTCGGGCAGGAGGGGCGCGTAGTCGAGGGGTGGTCGGCGGGTCAGTTCGTGGCTCGCCGCGTCGAGCCGCAGCGCCGCCTCCACCTGGGGCCACAGGAACGTGACCCGGTCCAGGCGTTGGTGCAGAGCGGCGAGCACGAGGGTGAACTCCATTCGTCGCGCGTTCAGTTCGCGCCACTCCTCGGTAAGGGGTACCTCCTCGCGCGCAGGCTCCCTGCCCTGTCGGGCGGCGGATGGCGGGCGCTGCTGCGGACCCGGCGCTCCGACGAGGAAGGAGTCGAGGAGCGCGCGGACCCGGCCGCGTGTCCGCTTCTCGTCGAGGGTGTGCAGGACGTCGTGGGCGAGGGCGGTGAGGTCGTCGGCGGGCGTCAGATAGGGGCCCCGCCCACCGAGTGGATCGTCCCGGAAGGTGTCGAAGAACCCGGTGATCTCGCCGCGTCGGTGCGCCCAAGGCACCTCCGGCTCAGGGAGCCCCTGCTGTCCCGGCTCATTTTCGCCGTCGCCCTCGACGTCCCCCTCGCCCTCGTACAGCGCGCTCTCGTCCTCGACGTCCCCCGCCTCCGTGCCGTCGGGATGCCGGACGGACCGGCCGGGCGTCAGCGGATACCAGGCGTTCAGCAGCTTTTCCTGGAGGGTCCATGCGCTGAAGTAGTCGATCTGCGCCCAGTTGCGCAGCCCCTCGTCGTCGATGAGCATGGCGTACAGCCGGTCCGCCGCGGAGCCGACGATGTCCAGGGCGGCGGACCACCGTTCCACGTCCTGGTCGGAGAGCTGCAGCCGCCCCTGCCGGGCGAGTTCGGCGATCTCATGGGTCTGCAACTGGTCGAGCCAGGATTCGGAGACGCCGGTGGTGACGAGAGTGGCCGACGGCGCGAACATCTGGTCCAGCTGCATCTGTACGCGGTCGGCCTCGTCGACGACCACGATGTCGCTGCGAAGGCACGCCAGTTCCAGGTAGCGCAGGCGTTCGGCATTGAGCTGGCTGGGGACGGGCGTCTGGACAAGGCTGGCGGGGTTCGCCACCCAGATCAGCGCGTCCACGAGGTCACGCGCGGCGGAGTGGCGGGGACAGGCACTCCACAACGGGCAGGCATGCGGGGTGCCCCACTCCTCCTCTTCGTCGCTGTCGTCCTCGGGGGGGCGGCTCCCGGCGGCGCCACGGGCGCGTTCGAGTGCGCGTACGGCGTGTTCGACCGCCAGCCCATCAGGTGCGTCGCCGGAGTGGGCGGCGGGCCGCACGGGGTGCAGACCTCCGCACGGTGCGTCGTTGTAGCGCAGCGGCTCCGATGTGTCGAGCGCGCGCAGCGCGTCCAGCGGGCAGGCGGTGCTGAGGTGCCTGAAGGCCGCGTCGGTGTGGGCGAGGAGCGAGTGCGCTCCGCGCGCGGCGAGCCTGCGATGCAGTCGCTGGGTGTGCTGAGGCCGCGTGGTGCCGCCCTGGATCGGTGCGGCGCTCAGACCGAGCCCGCGGAAGAGTTCGGTCAGGGTGAGCTGTTCGGCCAGGTCACCGACGACGAGTGTGGTGCGCAGGCCGTTGTGGTGCCCCCAGACGGCGAGCAGGGTCATCAGGGTCGACTTGCCGGCGCCGACCATGCCGACGAGGTGGGTGAGCCGGTCGAGCGGCAGCGCGGATGCCGGTGCGAAGGCGGTCCCGTCCCGGGTGTCGAGATCGAGGTCGTTCAGGCGCTGTGCCCAGTTACCCGCCCTTCGGCCGCGACGCCACTCCTCCTCGTCCATCCACCGTGCCACGTGCGCCAGTTCGGACAGTGGTACGTCCAGAGGGCCTGCGGTGGCCGGGCGTTCCGTGGTGAGGGAGTGGCCCGGGAGAGGGTCTCGTACGAGGTCAGCCGGGATGGTGACGGAGGTGCGCCGGTGGCGGCGGTCCATGAAGCGGTGCTCGCCTGCCGCCGCCTGCTCCAGCGGTTTGACGGTGAAGCCCGGCAGGTGCGCGAGCGCTTCGTCGTACGCGGCGAAGCGGTCGGCGGCGACCACGAGGGGAAGCCGGTACGCCGGTTCCCCCGCCGCCGGGACACGGTACGCGCGCAGCCTTTCCGGCAGTTGCAGGTACGCGTCTAGGGACTGGCGCCACATCCGCCCGCGGCGCATCGGCCAGAGCAGGTGCCGGGCCGCGGCGAGCGCGACCTGTTCCGCCTCACCGACGGACAGCTTCGCGGCGCGTGCGAAGGCGAGGCCGTAGCCGCCCAGGAGCGTCCACGCTCCGTCGGCGGCGTGGCCGGGCGCCACGGTCTCCATCAGCCGCAGGGCGAGCTCGACCTGGCACAGCAGAGCGGGCCGGGTCCTGGCGTGTTCTTCGGGCCAGGGTCCCAACGCGGCCACGACCGGCTGGTACCAGCTGCTGCGGTCACGCATCGTCCACTCCGTCCTGCCCTGCGTCCTCGGCCGGCGTTGTGTTGTCCGCGGGGCGGTTCCCGGTGGCTCGTCGGCCGGGGCCCGACGGCTCCTCCGTTCCGGTGGGAAGCGGGCCGATGAAGGCGTCCGGCCCGCGGTCACCTGACAGACGCAGCCGTGCGGCCCGCACCAGCTGTCTGTCCGTCAGCAGCCTCAGTCCACCCGCCTGAGCGCCCCGTTCCCTGGCATAGCTGCCGAGGTAGTCGCGGCGTGCGCGGACCCTGAACTCCGGTACGACCCAGCAGGCCTCGTCGTAGGGAGGTTCGGCGCGCACCGCAGTCGCGCTGCGGCCGAGGAAGGCGGGATGCGCCCAGTCCTTGACGTCCACGGCCCACACATGGCCGTCGGGGAACGTGACACGCACGTCGTACGAGTCGAAGTTGGGCCACATCTCGACGGTGAGCCCCAGCGCCCGCAGCTCGCTCTCCAGGGAGGTCTCCGCCTGTCCTGGTCCGGTGACGAACAGCCGCAGTGGTTTGCGCAGTTGGCGTAGCTCTCCCACCTGCGCCGCCACGAGTTCCCGGCCATGCGGCGCGGGACCCCGGTGCCGGCACTGGTCCCGCTCGCACCACCACCCGGTGTCGGACACCGGGTGCAGCAGGGTCAGGCAGCGGTGGCAGCACATATAGGAGCCGTCCCGCCGGAACCCGGCGGGGACGGGGGCGTAGATCTCCTCGACGAGGAAGCGGACCGGGTCGAGGAAGAGGTCGCAGCTGACCTCGACCCATTCCTCCTCGGTGAGAACGGGCCGGGTGACCAGGAGGCGGCGGAAGGCCGTGTACGACTCGGGCGCTGACATGGCCCGGCAGGCTCGCATGGCCTCGTGGATGACCAGGCGGTCGTACTGTCGCCCGGTACTGTCGCCGTATCCGCGTACAGCGAGTTCGTGGCAGAGCTGTGCAGGTTCCCCCGAGCCCTCGTCGATCAGCCGGTCCGCGGTGTCGAACAGGTCGGGGGGCAACTGGTCGAGGGGCCAACTGCTGAGCGGCCGGGCGCGGGCCCAGCGCATCATCTCGGGGACACCGGCCGGGGGCGTGGCCCCGTTGCGCAGGCACTGGAGAACCAGGGCGTCCAGGGCGCGCTGCGCGCTGGACGGGTAGGGCAGGGCGAAGGCGTCGAGGTCGCCGACGGCCGCCAGATGGAGGACGGCGGTGGCCACGTCCCGCAGCAGGACGACCTCCGGGTTGGACAGCCAGTCCGGGACGAGCTGTTGGTCAGTCATGGACCGGCACACCTCCTCGCGACTGTGGTGGGACGCCCGGCTCAGGGTCGTCGGCGCGCGAGGGCACGTCGGCGCCGTGTGGCAGGGGATGGTCGGTGACGTAGGCGGTGCCGGGCCGGCACCAGGTCCGCGCCTGACAGCCGTGGCAGTGGCGCCCGGTCCTCGGTTCGTACGTGGTGTCGTCCAGGAGCGGCTGGGCGAGGCCGGCGATGACGTCCCGGGCTTCTTCGACGATCTCGGTACGGCCGGGGTCGACGCGTTCCAGCCTGCTCTCTCCGTGGCCCTCGCGCAGATGCTCCAGTTCGACCCAGGAGCGGCGTGGGTCGCCGCCCAGCGCCCCCGCGTGGAACAGCAGCACGCCCAAGGCCAGTTGCGGGTACCTGCGGAGGAGCGGCTCCCGCTCCCACAGGGGAAGGGCAGACGTCTTCGTCTCGCGCCAGATCCACCGGCCGCGATGGGTGTACACCAGATCGGGTACGGCGAGGACGACGACATCGAGCTCCGGCACGTAGGCCGTCACGCGGTGCTGTACGAGCACGCGCTCGTCGGCGTCGAGTCCGTTGAGCGGGCACAGCAGCCGGTGCTCGGCCAGCATCCCGGCGGCCTCACGCGCGGATGCGTCGTCCAGACCGGTCCCGGACCGCAGCGCGTCCGGGTGGGGGGCCGCGCGGTCCCGGCAGCCGCGTACCGGCCGTTCGCCGTGTCGCGCGTCCAGCCAGGAGTCGACGGCCCTCCCGCGCCGCGCTCCCTCGTTCTCGGTGGACAGATCGTTGAGATGCAGACGCCGCACCAGGTGGTACTGGGCGGGGCATTGCGCGTGAAGCCGGAGGTCCCAGACGGAGACGGAGCGGCGCTTGCGTGCGACGGCCGGGGGTCGCCCTCCCCACAGGCTCGGGGCGCGCCCCAGGTCCGTACAACCGGCGATGGCCTTGCAATCGACACAGCTCTCGCCGGGCCGGGTGCCGGTCGCGGTCGTGGCGGCGAGGAACGCCGGCACCGCGTCGCCCTCGAACCGCTTCCTCGCCTCGACGGGGCTCTCGCCGAACCGTGGAGCCACGCCGAGCAACGGCTCCACCGAGCCGTCGGCGCATCCCACGTCGAAGACGCGCACCAGGTCAGGTGGGCGGATGGCGTCGCCAGCCTCGGCCGGGGGTTCGTCACGCGCCCTACGCCGGGGCGCGGGCGTCCCGTACGCCATCACCTGTGCCACGGCTCCGAGTTCGGCATCGGGGCGACTGCTCTTGGCCCGGCCCAGCGAGGGCAGCCACAGATCGCGCACCGTCCCGTCGGCGGAGGCGTACATGCGGCCCCACAGGGTGTGCTCGTACTGCCGGGCACCGCGCGAGTCGGGTACGTCCGTGCGGCGCGTGCGCCACGTCCATGGGTGTTCGACCGCTGCGGTCGGCGGTAGTCCCGACTTCTCGGCGGCGGCCTGCTCCCGGGTGCGGGCCGTGACGTACCGCTCCAGGGCGTGGGCGGTCCACGCGAGGTGGACGGGGTGAACCGGCGCGCCCCGGCCACGGAACGGCCCGCGGCTGCGGCGCAGTTCCGCACGCACCCGCTCGACGGACCAGCCGTGGTGCTCCACGAGGTCGAGCGCCGTGAAGAGCGGGCCGAACCCGAACTCCTCGTACGGCGTGGGCAGAAACGGCACGGCCGGCTCGGCCACGAGCTGGGGCCTCATCGCGATGCGGCGGTGCGTGGGGCAGGCCGCGGCGTCGGGCCGGGCCGTCCGCGGACTCGCCCTGATCAGCCAGTCGTCTCCGGCGACGCCCGGTGGATTCTGCATGGTGACCCCCGTGGAGGGCGGCATGGGCAGGAGGACGTCCGGGAACGGCGGGTTCCGTACCCGCTCACATGAAGTCCCGGACACGACCCAGCATGACATGAATCTGTGAACTAAGTCCATGAACATCTCGCAAGAGGGTCACTTCACGCTACTCTGATGTGCTGAATGGTGCGGGAGGCGAAGGAGCTGCGCGGCGTGGACGCGGATTCGTACGCGGAGATGTACAGGCCCGGCACGGGTGATCTGATCGACGGGCGCTACGAGTTGACGGAGTCGCTCGGCAAGGGCGGGATGGCCCAGGTCTGGCGCGCACGCGAGGTCTTCCCCGGCCACGAGGCGCCCGAAATTCATGAGGTTTCCGCGGGGCGCGAAGTCGCAGTGAAGTTCCTGCGCCACGACTCCGAGGCCCTGTACGCCCTGGGCCCGGAGGAGAGGGCGGCCGAACTCGCCGTAAGGAACGCCCGGTTCCGGCGCGAGGCCACTCTTCTGGGCGCGCTCGACCACCCGGGCATCACGGAGCTGTACGGAAGCGGATCGCACCGGGGTGTGCCGTACATCGCCATGCGCCTCGTAACCGGGGTGAGTCTGCGGACCTTCCTCGACGAGCACACACCGCTGCCGTCCGCGACGGCGATCGCCGTCGCCGTACAGATGGCGGGAGCACTGGCCTGCGCGCACACGTTGCCCGTCGTGCACCGGGACCTCAAGCCCCCCAACATCATGATCGACGACGAGGGGGCGGTCGTCCTCATCGACTTCGGTATCGCCAAGCCGCTACGGGCCGACGCCACCCGGTACACGGCGCACGGCTCCACGCTGGGCACCCGCGGCTACCTGGCGCCCGAACAGCTCCTGGAGCGCGAGCCCACCGCGCGTACGGACGTGTACTGCTTCGGCTGCGTCTTTTACGAACTGCTCACCGGGCGCCCGCCGTTCCCGCTCGGTGCGGACTCCGGTCTGACCGAAAGGCATCTCTACGAGGAGCCGCTGCCGCCGAGTGTGTACGCCGCGGGTATCCCCGAGGCGATCGACGACCTGGTGATCCGCATGCTCGCCAAGCAGCCCGGACAGCGTCCGCCCGTCGACGAGGTCCTGGCGGTACTCGCCCCCCTCGGCCCCCGGCCCGGCGACCCCGAGCCCCGGCCGCGCACCCACCCCGACCCCACGACCCCGCTCCGCCGACCTGCGGACCGGGCTCCGCGCACGCACCGCGCTCCCACCGCGCCGCGTCTCACGTCCCCGGTGGCAGGCGAAGAGGAGTGGCTGGACGCCCGCGCGGTAGAGCTGCTCTGCACACGAGCCGAGACGGAGATCGCCGTCGGCGAACCGGGGGACGCGGCCGGCCGTCTGCACGAACTGGCGCAGCGGGTGCGCAGGGAGTGGGGAACGCGCCGCCCGCTGGTGCGCCGCGTGTGGCGGGGAGCGGCGGACGGCCTCCGGCTGGCCGGGGACTTCGGCTCCGCGGCCCGTCTCTACCAGGGCATCGACGGCACTCTCCTGCACGGCGACGGCCCGGCCGAGCGGGCGGAGCGCGCGGTGGTGCGGCTGCGGGTGGCCGAATGCCGTCTCGCCTTCGGTGAGCTGGACGCCGCCGTCTTCGCTGTCGACGCCGCGGGACGTACGGCCGCGGGCCTGCCGCGCGAGCTCGCCGTACAGGTCGAGTCCGTGCGGCGCGAGGTCGATGCCCAGCTCTCGGCCCGGCTCGCGGACGCGGGGGGACCAGGGCGGGCCGGGGTCTGACCGCGGCGGAGCGACGTGACGCGCCTCACCTCGCCGCACGGCTCCTGCCCCTCTCGGGCGTTCTACACCCCGCCCGCGAGCCGCCCGGCCGCCAGTTCGTCGCCGAGGTCGTGGACGAGGTCCGCACCGAGTTCGGCGGTGCGCCGCGCCAGCTGTTCGAAGGCGGCGAGCTCGCGGAACGCCTCACCGTAACGCCGTTGTTCACGCAGCGGTACCTGGCGGACCTGGAGCCGCCGTACATCGATGCGGGAGGAACTCGTCGCGTGCGTACCGGCTTGCCGGACGTTGGCCGGGGCGCGCAGCGAACCGGCGAGGAACCAGGCGTCGAGCTGCTCTGGTTGAACCCGTACGGCGTGCAGCTGGGGGCCCAGGGCGGTCGGCGGTCCTTCGTGGACCCAGGCGGAGAACGCCCGCGCCACCCCCACCACCACGATGTCCCCGGGCTCAGCGATCACGGCCTCGCGCACCGCGGGGTCGCCGGCCGCGAGGCTTCCCCTGGGTTCGCCGCCCGACAGGAGGTCGGGAACCGTCAGGAGCGGAACATCCTCGGCGGACGGCGGCCCGGTGCGGACCGCCGCCTCCGGTGGTTGCTGGCCGCTGCGCAGGATGAGCGCGCCGGCCCTCGCCAGTTCGGCGACGGTGGTCGCTGTCGGCGAGTCCTGTGCGGAGGAGGTCAGTTCGAGTGATGCGAGCAGCCGGGCCGACCTGGTCACCCTGGCGGCCAGGCCCTTGAACTCCCGCCAGGATTCCGCCAGTCGGGGCGCGGTGTCCGCCGGGGACGGGGTGATGTGGCGTCCCGGAGTGAGGTCGACCTCGTCGTCGAGGAGTTCGATGACGGGTACGCGTCGTACGAAGGGAGAGACCTTGGCCGGATCCGTCGCCGCGGCGGCCTCGCGCACGAAGTCGCCGATCGCCGCCCAGTCGGGGGCCCACTCGCGGCCCTGGTCCCGGGGAAAGCGGGACACGCCGTCGGCCACCAGCAGGTGGGCTCCCGCATGTGGCTCCTCACCTGGTACGGGCGCCCGCAGCACCCACAGGTGCAGGGAGACGCTGTGCGGCGCGGCGCAGCCCGGCGGCAGCGCGATGACGGCCTTCAGCTGGCCGGTGCGCAGCAGCGATCCGCGGATGCGCCGGCCCGCCTTCCGCGCCGCCACGGCGGGGGGCAGGAGCAGCACCGCCGCGCCGCCGGGCCGCAGCCCGGCCAGGCAGTGCTGAACCCAGGCGAGCTCGGGTTCGGTACGCGGAGGCAGCCCGTGGCTCCAGCGGACGTCCGTGGCCAGCTCCTCGTACCCCCAGTCCCGTTCGTTGAACGGCGGGTTGCACAGGACGATGTCGGCGGGGACTCCGGCGAACGGGGCGTCGCGCAGGGAGTCCGCCGCGCGTACGTCGATACGCGTGGGTTCTCTTTCCAATGCGTCCACGGCGAGGCTCAGGCGGGCTTCGGCGAGTGCCGCGAGTACGGGATCACGGTCGTCACCCAGCAGGGTCAGCGCCCCACCGCCTGCCGCCTTGACCACCTCGGTCGCGGCCATCAGGAGGTGGCCGGTGCCGCAGGCGGGATCCATCACCGTGACGCCGCCGTCCACGTCCGCGATGCCGGTGGCGAGCTCAGCCATGAGCGCTGCCAGTGGCTCGGGTGTGGTGGCGATCTGGCGAACGTGGACATCGAGCCAGCGGCGCAACAGGAAGGCGAAGGTCTCCGGGTCTCCTTCGCGCCGCCCGAGGTCCACGGCCCGCTCGATCAGCGCCGCCGCCTCTTCCGGGAAGGCGGACTCGCCTGCCGCACCCCGCCCGGCGAGCCTCCTGCCCACCTCCGCGACCGCCATCCCCGTCTCGTCGCGTCCGCCGAGCGCCTCGAACCGGGGCCAGAGCCATTCGCGCTCGGCGGACTTCTTGAGCTTCTTGTTGTCACGCAGCCAATTCTCGATGTCGGTGAGGGAGAACTGGGGGTTAACGTCCGTGCCAGCGATCCGGGCGGGGAACGACGGATGACGCCGCCGCCAGTTGCTGACAGCGGCCCGCCCGACGCCCGCAAGGCGAGCGATTTCCGCCAGAGACACGGGTACGGATCCGGGCGTGGACATCTGAACTCCCTGGACATTCTTGACGAAAGCGGACTTTCCCCCACCTAAAGGCGCGTGATCAAGCCACTCTCCCCCTCCCGCGCGTCGGGCAGACTACTACGGCGAGGCGCGAGCATTGACTCGGTTCACAGGCCAACCGCGAACACCGCCCCTCCCGCTACCTCACCCCGTCGAGGAAGATGCTCGGCCGTCCGCTGTACGACATGTACAGCGCCTCTCTCGCCCGGGTGCTCGCCACGAACAGCAGGCACCGTTCGGCCGCGAGGTCCGTCGCGTTCTGCAGCGGATCGACTTCCGCAGGAGTCACCGCCGGCGGGAACGGGAACGCCGACGCGGTCACCCCGGCCACGGCCACGCAGCGGAACTCAAGGCCCTTCAGACTGTGCAGGCTCGACACCCGCACCCCGGCCGCGTCGTCGGACTCCCCGTCCTTGACCCGCACCACGGGCAGCCCGGCCCGGGCGAGCCGGTCGCCGATCCGCGCGGTCTGCGTGTGGAACCGGGCACAGACCGCGATCTCGGACGGCGCGACCCCGGCCGCCACCCACGCGCCCACCTTGCGGACGACGGCGTCGGCCTCGGCCGCTTCCGTCCCGTGCCCCTCACACACGGGCCGCTCCCCGTGCAGCAGAGACCGGTACCCTGAGAGGGAATCCGGTGCGTCACCGGTCAGGTCCGCCACGGGTTCCCCGTCGAGCAACGTCCGCGACCAGCGCAGGATCTCCTCCGTGGAGCGGTAGTTGAGGCGCAGCCGCGCACCACGCCCCGCGACGGAGAGGCCGAGGGAGCGCAGCGAGACCCGTGAGTCGTAGATCCGCTGGTGCGGGTCGCCGGTGAGGAACAGGTCGTCGGGCCCCTCGGGAACCAGGGCCCGCAGCAGCCGCCACTGGGCGGGGTGCAGGTCCTGGGCCTCGTCCACCACCACGTGGTCGTAACCGGGGCCCTCGCCCGGCCTGTCCCGCAGCAGCCTGGCGGCCCGGGCGCACAGTTGCAGCCAGGTGCAGGCGCGGTCATGGGCGAGTTCCTCCTCGAAGCGTGTCATCACCTCCCACAGCCGCGGGCGCTGCCCGGCCGCCAGCTTGCTGCCGCGCCCACGCCGAAGGCACTTCTCGTACTCCTCGCGGGTACGCAGGTCCTGGGCGAGCAGCACATGCCGGTACTCCTGGGCCAGGAAGGCGTCGGACCACGGCAGGTCGAGCCCGCGGGCCAGCCGCTGCCAGCGCCGCCGCTCGTCCTTGTCTCCAAGGACGTCCCCCGGATTTCCGTGCAGCTCCCGCACGACGCGGTGCGCGGTGGCGTCGACCGTGGTCACGGTGACCCGGTCGAGGAGCGCCTGATCGTGGTCGAGGAGCAGGGCGAGCCCGGAGCGCAGCGAGCGGGCGAGCGCGCTGGTGTACGTGGTGAGCAGGACACGGGTGTCGGGTGAGCGGCCCAGCAGATGCCTGACGCGGTGCAGGGCGACGACGGTCTTGCCGGTGCCGGGACCGCCGGTGACCTGGGCGGGGCCCGCGTACGCGGGCCGGTAGGCCACCCGCCGCTGGGTGGGATGCAGGAAGATCCGCCAGGCGTCGAAGGGCTTGGCGAGAATGTCGGCGAGTTCCTCGGGCCCGGTGACGAGGGCGATCCGGCTGCGCGTACGGCTGACGGCAGCCGCCAGCTCACCCTGCTTCTCCCCGGTCTCCTCGACGACGACCGCCTGCCGCGCCGCGACGAGGTCACGGTAGATGTCGTCAGGATCGAACCCCTCCGCGAGCAGCCACAACGCCTCGAACTGGTCCTCCGGCATCAGCGACCCGAAAGCCTCCAACTGGGCCTTGCCGGTGATGACGCGGGCGGCGCGCAGCGTGACGTCGTCGACGCCGAGGTGCCGCAGCACGGTGTCCGACCAGCCGGCGAAGAGCAGCTTCGGCGCCGCCTCGGCCTCCCGGGCGAAGAGCGGGGTGATCTGCTCCATGGCGGTGAGATCACGTACTTCGAGACAGCGGGTGACCGCGTTGACGGAGTACAGCCGCCGCTTGGCCCAGGAGTACGCCTTGTCGTGGGAGACCACATGGACGAAGACGAACACGTCACTGCCGTCGTCGGGCGCGAGCAGCACGATGCGCTGCCCGTCGTCGACCCGGATGGTGCGCATGCGCGGGTCGCGGGAGCCGACCACGGATTCCAGGTGCAGGCCCTTGTCCGCGTGCAGCTGGTGGACCGTCAGCTGCTGGAACTTCGCCATCGCCTTGTGGACCCGAGCGCGGGACGGCTTGTCGAGCCGGTCCACGCCCTCCCAGAAGGTGTTGGTGATCGCGATCTGCGGCACCGACCCGCCCCTTTCCTCAGCCGACCAAATGAACGTTGACTGAGTTTACAGCGAAATGTGGCGCTCGCGACAGGGCGGCTCCTCCACGCGCACCCGGCTGCCTCACCGGCGACACACGGCCCACACCGTCTTGCCGCCCGGGCAGTGGGGGCGGGCACCCAGTCGTCGGACAGGGCCCCGACGAGCAGCAGGCCGCGCCCCGACTCGTCGCCGCGATCGACGGACTGGGGCGCCGGCTGCCGGTCGCCTCGGGCATCGGTGACCTCGATCCGCAGCTCGGTCGCGTCGAGGCTCAGTTTCAGGCGGGCCTCACGTCCGCACACCCGGCCGTGCAGAAGGGCGGCCGTGGCAGTGAGGTCGTCGGCGCCGGGGGCTCCGGGCGGCATGTGCGCCGCGGGCCACCGCTCTGCGGCGCGGCGGACCGCGTGCGCGCCGTGCCTGGTGGTGGGGTAGAGGGTGCTGAGGCTTACGTGACCTGTGCGCAGCAGGCTGCCGAATCACGTTTTCTGTTTCGTGGGACACGTCACCGAGGGTGGCGTGATGGATCTACTCACGAAAGTGACCGAAAGAGTACGGAGAGTGACTGTTCGGCGCCGCGGGCAGGCTGTCCGCGCGGGCGGCCGTCCTATACGGGAGTCGTACGGGTGACCGCCCCTGACGTACGGGGACGGGCTGTCGGAGTCGAGTACGCGGCGGACCGCGGACAAGCGGGGTGATGGGTGATGACGGCGGTGCGGAGCGACGCGGGTGTTGAGGACCCGGCGGACTCAGAGGAGGTCGCGGACCTGCTCCGCGCCATCGGCCGCATGATCAAGGCCGCGCGGGAGCGGGCCGGACTGAGCCAACGGGAGTTGGGGCAGCGGGTCGGCTAGAGCGAGGAGCAGATCTCTTCGGTCGAACGGGGGCGGCGGACACCGCAGCCGGATTTCCTGGTAAAGGTGGATGAACTCCTGCGGTGCGGTGCGCTGTTGGCGCTACTCGGGGAATCGAGGAGCGGGCGAAGGCGCGGTAGAGGGTGCGGCATCCGGAGTGGTTCCGGGATTACGCATGGAGGCGCAGGCGGTCGAGCTGTGCTTCTACAGCACGCTGACCATGCTGGGGCTGTTGCAGACGGAGGGGTACGCGCGGACGATCTTCACGGCGCGGCGTCCGCTCCTGAACGAGGAGACCATCGAGCAACGCGTGGCCGTGAGGCTGGACCGCCAACAGATCTTCACCCATTGGCCACCACCGGCAGTGACAGCAGTAATCGAGGAGTCCGTACTGCTACGGGCCATCGGCGGAGAGCAAGTACAGCGTGAACAAGTTCACCCCACGAGGAAAGCCACAGATGGGATACGGCGAGTTCGAGAGCGTCAACCGACTCATCACGGATCCGGATGAGGTACGTATGCCGGCCGCACGCTACGGGAGCATCAGGGGACAGGCGTTGAGCCCGTCCGACTCCTGCGCACTTTTCGAGACGCTGCTGGGAGAATGATGAAGCGCGAACAGGGCGAACGGTTGCACTGATTCAAGAGCAGCTACAGCGGCGGAGATGGAGACGCATGCATAGAGGTCGCCGCCGCCCCCATCACCGTCCACGTACGGGATTCCAAGCAGCCCGGCGGCTCGCAGCTCGCGTTCACGCGGGCCGCCTGGGCCGGGTTCGTCGCCGAGACCAGGCGTAGCCGGATCAGCTGACCGGCTACGCCCCCGGCTTTCCGGCTCATCCCTCGTGGCGGGGGCCCTTGCCCGGCGGCGGGTCCAGCAGCGTCTGGTACGCGCTGCCGCTCTCACGGGCCTCCGCCATGCGGTCGTAGGCGTCGAGGATGAGGTCCCTGGTGCGGTAGGTGCCGCAGAGGGTCTCCTCCCTCTTCTTGACCGTGGGGAACGTCTCCATCACGTATTCCACGTCATCATGGCTGAGCCCGTACACATGGAACAGCGCGGCGTCCAGTTCCGCGCGCAGCAGCTCGCGGCGTTCCACGCTCCAGCGGAACGGGGCTCCTTCGTCCCCATGACTCCTGGCGAAGGACTCCATGTCCTTGGAGGTGTAGGACAGTTCCAACACTCGGAGTGTGATCCACTCCGCCAAATTCTCCACATCCGTAGTGCTGAACGGCAGGTCGGCATCCGGCATCGGAACAGGAAACTGCATGACGTAGCCGTAGGTCATCGATGTTCCGGCGACCTTCTGCCGTGCCACGTAGTCGAAGACGTATGAAGCCAGAATCCCGCTCAACGCCGCAGCTCCGGCCTGGACGAACATCAGCGGGAACTTGTGGCCAACGCCATGCGCGGGAAGAGGAGTACTGATCACCGTCCTGGTGTCCGTGGACCGGGCGACATCCCGCCACCCCATCAACCACCCGTTCCACCACTCTCGCTCAGCCAGCCGCGAAGCAACCCCCGGCCACATGATCGGGTTCAGCTTCTTGTCCCGCTTCCCCGAGTCCACGTCGAACTCCGGCACCCAGTAGCGCGGCATCGGCGCGAACTCCGGATCATCGTGCTGTTCCGGTGTCACCCGAGGCAGCGTCCCCACATTTGCCTGTGCCTGGGTCTGCCCCTCGTACGTACCGAGCCGGTGATCGAAGTGGTGGAGCATCTTCGCCTCGTACAGCGGCAGATAGCGCCGCCCGTCGGACGGGTGCGTGAAAATGTTGCCCTTCAGCTTCCAGCCCTCGTCCTCCAGCTCCGCCTTGCCGCGGAACAGGTGCGAGTCGTTGGACATGTCGAACATGCGCATGAAGCTCAGGCCCCACGGGTCCGTGCCGCCCTTCCCCTCCGCGTCCGGCTCCCGTCTGAGGACCGGGACCCGCCGGTAGATCCCCAGCGTGATCTCCGCGTCCCTGCGCGTACGGAACACCGGCAGCGTGCCGGTGTTGGGGTTGACCAGGAGGATCTCCTCGGGGGGCATCGCGAAGCGGCGCTCGGCGAGGTCATCCATGTACCGGGTGCCGAACGCGAAGGACGCCGAGTCCACCCGCTCGCCCCGGCCGGTGACGGTCAGCAGCGAGAACCGGACCGAGTGGTGCACGTCCCGGCTGAGGATGAACGCCTCGTTCTCGAAGTCCAGGAACGAGGCGAGCCGTGAGGTGCGCACCAGGTCGGAGAAGAACGGCGCGGTCGTCGCGTCGGTGGCGATGCCGGTCGGCAGGACGAGACCGAGACGCCCCGTAGGCGCGATGCCGAGCGAGGCGGCCTCGGCGAAGACCGCGTACGTGTTGACGTCACCGCGCCCGGCGAGCGGGAAGCGGCCCGAGCCACGCAGCAGGTGGCTGACGCCCTCGGAGAGGCGCCGCGCCGCGATGAACTCGGCGTGCAGGGCCCGGTCGGCCTCCTCCTCGCTGGTGGCCAGCGCGTCGATCAGGCGCTCGCGGGCCGCCTTGTTGGCGGCGTTCGCGACCGAGGCGTCACGGGTGGCGAAGAACTCCTGTTCCTGGAGCTTGACCCGCTCCCACGGCGGATTCCCCAGCACACAGCTGAACCCGCCCTTCCACCCGGTCCGCTCGTCCACCCCCGGCGCCTGCGGATCGGCCAGCACCCGGAACACCTCCGGGAACTCCAGGTGCCAGTGGAAGAAGTGGTACTCCGCGCGCAGCCGCGCCACCTTCTCCACCGTGCCCGCCGGCAGGCTCGCGCCCCCGTCCGCGGCGTGCAGGGCCAGCAGGGAGTCCGTGGTGAGCGCGGGCGGGAAGGCCTCGTCCGCCCGCCTGGACCCGTCGGTCCGCTCGGTCTTCTCCCAGACGAACGCCGCGCACCACGCGTCGGCGAGTTCCAGCGCCCGCAGGTAGTCCTTGGAGGTGGTGAGCTCGTGGTACGCGCGGGCCTGGTTCTGGACGTCCTCCATCTCCTCCGACGGTGCGGCCGTGATGTCCGACGTCTTCCTGGTGATCGCCGCGTTGGAGATGTCCAGCGCGTGCTGCTCCGAGAACAGGGCGTCCTGGCTCGCGTGGTGCCGCAGCGCCGCCAGCCACCGCTCCCGCTCGCTCGCGTTGCGGGCCTTCAGGTTCCTGACGGCCTTGGACTCGTCGCCCTCCAGGACCTTGAACGCCTCGTCCGGCAGACCACCCGCGAGGAGCTTGGGCGTCGTGCCGAGCAGTCCGTTGCCGTGCTTGATGTGCGCGTCGAGGAAGGTGAGTGGGCGGCCCGGCTTCATGGCCTCGATCCACAGGGAGACCTTGGCGAGTTCCACGGCCATCGGGTTGAGGTCGACGCCGTACACGCAGCGGGAGATGACCTCGCGCAGGGCGTCACGCACGGCCTCGGCGGCCGGCTCCGGATCGTCGGTCTCGATCTCCGCGAGCCGGCGGGCGATGCGGCGGGCCGCCGCGACCAGGAAGTGGCCGCTGCCGCAAGCCGGGTCACACACGGTCAGGGCGAGCAGCGCCGCCCTGCGCTCGTCCTTCGTCGTGCCCGAGCGGACGGCCCGCTCGATGACCGGGTCGAGGGCCGAGTCCAGGAGGCAGTCGATGAGCGGCGAGGGCGTGTAGTAGGAGCCGGAGGTCTTGCGGTCGTTGCCGTCCAGCTTCCGCAGGACGTAGGAGCCGTCGTCGTCCTGGCGGGGTTCGAGTTCGAGGAGCGACTCGTAGACCGAGCCGAGTTCGTCCGCGCCCAGGTGCCGGTAGTCGACCTTGCGGGGCCGGCCGAGCTTGGCGTCGAAGATGACGGCGAGGGCACGCACCGCCTCGTACAGGGACTCGTTGGTGAGGGCGAGACCGTCCAGCCTCCCATCCACGGGGGTGGGCTCGAAGAGGCCGCCGAGGGCGGGCAGCCCCAGTTCAGGCCGTCCGCCGGGCGCACCGAGGCCCTTGATGACGAGGGTGAGGGCCTCCCACTGGTCGCCGTGCGGGCTGCCGGTGCGGCGGGCGAGGCGGCGCAGGCGGTCCGTGGAGAAGTACTTCTCGTACCGGTCGCGTGCGGCTTCGTCGGCGTCCGGGTGGAGGAGCAGTCCGCGGTCCTCGGTGACGAAGAGGAAGAGCAGCCGGTAGACGAGCCGCAGCAGGGCAGGGTGGAGGTCGCGGACGGTGAGGGCGCGGGTGCGCAGGGCCTCGCGCAGCTCCGCGTTGTCGGGGTGGGCGATGAGCCCGGAGCCGATCACGCTGAGGGCCGTCTCGACACCCTTGCGAAGCTCCTTGAGAGCGCGGGTGCCGGAGTCGATGGCCTCGGTGCGCCACTTCTCCAGCGGGCAGGAGGCGACGGGGGCGCCCTCGAAGCGGGTGCGGTGCAGCAGGCGCCACAGGAGGACGAAGTCGTCGGAGCGTTTGCCCTCGAAGATCGCCTGGAGGTCGAACTCGATGAAAGCGGCGCCGGTGAGCGAGGCGGACTCGCGCAGCAGCCGCAGCTGGCGGCCGTTGGACAGGACACCCCACAGGGTCTTGTCGCCGGAGCGATTGAGGTACTCCTGAACCATGGACTGCGGGGCCTGCGGCGCCACGTGGGGGGTGCGGGTGTCCAGCGGGACGTTCCAGCCGGTGAGGTGCACGGGCACGTGCGCCCACGCGTGACTGACCGGGAAGTCCTTCGTCTCGTCGTGGGCGGGCAGGCCGGGCTCCGGCACGGCCGGCAGCGCGCCGAAGCCGAGCTGTTCGAACAGGGGCAGCAGCCAGCGTTCGACGGTGAGCCCCACCGCGTGCACACCGGGATCGTCGTCCGCTCCGTCGCGGGCAAGCGCGTCCTGGTAGGCGGCCCACACGCCGCGCAGATAGCCCCAGGAGCGCTCGGCGGCGTCCCGTACCGACTCGCCCTTGGCGAACAGCCGGTAGTCGGCGGGCTTCGCGCCGGACTGCTCCTTGCCCTCCTTGATACGGACGAGGAGGTCGTACGGCAGCAGTCCGCCGACCGTGGCGACGGTGTCGGTGACCAGCGTCCTGGCAGTGGTCATGCGTCGGCTCCCCGCTGAATCGTGGCGGCCGGGCGGTAGAGGAAGACACCGAGGACGTCCGGGTCGCCCTGCGGGACGGCCTTCAGACCGGCGAGGCGAGCACGGGCGGCGGTACGGACCCGGTGGTGCGATGCCTCCAGCTCCTTCGCGGCCGCCTCGGAGCGCAGCCGCAGTTCGTCCATCAGGCCGGTGTCGAGGGCGGCGAGGATCGACGCGATGTGGTCGGTGGCGAAGCCCGGGTCGGAGTTGCCGGTGGCGCGGGCCTCCAGGAGGGCCAGGGCCTCCTCCTCGGGCAGCCACTGCGGCGCCTCGGGCCTGCCGTGGAAGGCCACGACCCGCGCGTCCTCGGCGAGCTGGGTGCGCACGCCGCCGTCGCGGGTGGGCAGGCTCAGCTGGAAGCGGTGCCGTACGAGGAGCATCGTGGTGGGCCGCCGCACGGCACTGGTGCGGATCACACCGCAGCGGCGGGCCGGGCGCTGCCAGGCGGGGAACTTCTCGTCCAGGGCGGTGTCCAGGACGAAGCGGGCGGTCGCGGCCACCACCGGGTCGGTGCGGGTGAGCGCCACCTCCCCGCGCGGGGCGCTCGGCGCGTCGTGGAAGACGACCGGGCGCGGGTGGCGGGGGCCGAGCGCCGCGGTCACGGCGTCGCGCAGGCCCTGCGGAAGGGCGTCCGTGTGCGCGGTGAACCCGCCCTGCTTGCGGTCGGCCGGCATCCCGCGCAGCGCGCCGAGCGCGCGGCGGGTGAACTCCCTGACCTCCTCGCCGGTGCCGAGCGCGGCGCGGATCTCGGCGACCTCGGCGGCCACGTCCTCCTTCTTGATCCGGTTCTGGGCGTAGAGGGACCGGGAGGCCTTCTCGCGCTCGGCGGAGGATTCCCAGGCGAGCTCCAACTGCTCGGCGGCAGGCAGCTGTTCGCGCTCGAACAGCCCCTGCTGCTCGAAGGAGGGGGTCTCGCCGCGCAGGATCAGCTCCTCGAAGACCGCCTGCATGGCGCTCTCCGCCTGCTGCGGCACCGGGACGGAGATGCCGGTGGCGCGGCGGATGCGCTCGTGCTTGCGCAGCAGCACCTTCAGGACGATGTCGTCGACCGGGTTGTCCGCGCCGTACAGGGTGAGGGCCTTCACGGTGTCCGTCCGCTGCCCGAAACGGTCGACGCGGCCTTCGCGCTGTTCGTGGCGGGTCGGGTTCCAGGCCAGGTCGTAGTGGATGACGGCGTCGAACGACTCCTGGAGGTTGACGCCCTCGGACAGGCAGTCGGTGGCCACCAGGACGCGCCGCTCGGGGGCGGGCTCGCCGTTCTCGTCGGTTCCGGTGAGTTCGGCGATCCGGTTCAGGCGCATGTCGGGCGAGAGTTCGCCGGTGACGGAGGCGACCGCCACCGGATGCTCGGCGCCCCTCTTGTTGAACACCTTCTTCAGGTGGTCGGCGACGTAGTCGGACGTGGCGATGTAGCGGCAGAACACGATCGGCCGGTAGCCGGAGTCGAGGAGGTCGGTGACCGTCGCCACCAGCTTCTTCAGCTTGGTGTCGCGGGTGGGCCCGGCGAGCCTGGCCGCGGCCTCGGCCATGGCGACCAGGCGCGCCTTCTCGTCGGCGTCGAGCCCGTCGCTGCCGTCTCCGGCAGCCGCGGGTGGCGCGGTGGGCAGCAGGCTGCCCGGTACCTCGTCGGCGGACTCGGCGCTGTCGGTGTCGGCCGGGTCCGAGACGGTCGACTGCCCGGTGCGGTCCGCCTCGTCGGGGGTGTCCGCCTCCTGGACGCCGGCCCTGGTGTTCAGGGACCGTACGGCGGCAGCGGGCGAGGAGGACAGGGTGCGCAGCAGTGCCAGCGTCGACCACCAGCGCTGCCGCTGCTGGAGCGCACCGTCGGCGGAGCGCACCGTCTCGCGGGCGTACTCGAGGACCTCGGCGAGCAGGGCGCGGTAGTCGCGGTGCAGGGTGTAGGAGACCTCGGCACTGTCCCGGCTGGAGGGGAAGTGCGCGCCGTCCTGGAAGTCCTCACGGATGTCGGCGCGGCGGCGCTGGACGAAGAACTGGGCGAGCAGCTCACGGCCCGCGCGGGACTCGAAGCCGACGGAGGCGAGGCGGGCGTCGAGGAGCCCGAGCAGCCGCCGGAAGGGCTCCTCCTTGCCGCTGTGCGGGGTCGCGGTGACCAGGAGGAGATGGCGGTCGGGGGCGTCGGCGAGCGCGCGCAGCAGTCCGTAGCGTTGCTGCGAGGTGCGCGCCGAGACCTGCGCCGCGGAGTCCGCGACACAGGTGTGCGCCTCGTCGACGATCACCAGGTCGGGGCAGTTGCGCAGGAAGTCCTCGCGGTGGCGGGGCGACTTGATGAAGTCCGTCGACACGACGTAGGCGCCGTCCGGGCGGAACACCGACTGCCCGTACGGCGTCTCACGTTCGAGCCGGCCGATCGTGGCGGGCAGCACCAGGCGCGCGTCGACACCGAACTTGCCCCGCAGCTCGGCCCGCCACTGCTCGGCGAGCGCCGGGGAGCACAGCACGACCAGACCGCGCGCGTCGCCCTGCGCGAGCAATTCGGCCGCGATGAGGCCCGCCTCGACGGTCTTGCCGATGCCCACGTCATCGGCGATCAGCAGCCTCACCGTATCCTGGCGCAGCGCCATCATCAGCGGCACCAGCTGGTACGGACGCGGGTCCACGGCGATCGAGGCGAGGGACCGGAAGGGGCCGGCCCCGGCCCGGAAGCCGATCCGCAGGGCGGTGCGCAGCAGACCGGCGGTGTGCTGGTCACCGAGATCACCGGGTGTGGGCGGGGCGAACGTGGCGGGCACCACGGTCTCCAGGCCGGGCAGCACCCCCGCGACGTCGACGTCGGCGCCGCCCAGCGGGCGCAGCACGAGGAGGTCCTCGGTGGAGTCGGGCAGCACCACCCATTCACGGCCCCGGGCGTGGACGAGGGAGCCGACGGCGTACTTGGGTGCCGACGCGGCGGCGGTGGTCATACGGGCCTTCCGGTGGGTGCGGGTGGGCGGGGACGTGGGGTGCGTACGGAGCGGAGCGGTGGGCCGACGGGCCGCTGAACCCGTCGGCCGATCTGTCTGGAGAAGCAGGTCAGCCGCGGGGTTCGCCGAACACCTGAGGGTACTCGGCGACCTTCTTCGCCCAGTCGTCGTCGTAGCGGACGCGGACCACTTCCCAGCCGAAGTCCTTCAGCCGTTCCTCCGCCTCCTCGTCGCGCAGCACGATGTCGTCGTGGTCGTGGTGCGGGCCGTCGACGAAGACCGCGATCGGGCCGAAGCCGGTGTCGTACACGAAGTCCGGCTTGGACAGGGCCTCGCGCACCGTGATCTGCTGGTGGTCCGGGAGCCGGTGTCCGTGCGACCTCAGGTATTCGACGAAGCGCTCCTCCAGGCTGGAGTCGGCCCCCTGCCGCAGCGCGTCGGCGTGCTCGTCACGCGAGCGGCCCGGCGTGCTGGCGCCGACGGTGCCGTCCGCGAAGGCTTCCAGGAGTCCGCGTACCAGCTGCCGGTCGATGACGCGGTGGTGGCGCTGGTTTCCGAAGGAGAGCAGACAGTCGTAGCAACCCTTCTCGCACGAGTCGCCGTTGCTCTTCTCGTCTCCCCGGTCCCGGCCCAGCTGGTCGAAGTGGGCGATCTCCAGGGCCTTGCGCGCGGCGCGGGCCAGAGCGTCGGGCTCGGCCTGCAGACGCCGGAGGACACCCGCGCCGCCCTCGGCGCTCTCGATGAACAGCAGCCTCTCACGCGGCCCGTCGTACGGCGGCAGCTCCTCGGTGTCGAGTTCGGCGTCCTCCAGCTGAAACTCCGCCTCGATGCCACGCTCCAGCGCGTACTGGAGGGTGACGGCGGTGTCCCGGTCGACCGGCTCGGCCAACTGAAGGACGAGGATGTTCCGGGTGTCCTGGACATACGGGATCACCGGCATCTTGCGGTTCGCCTTCTCGGCGTCCGCGAGCCCCTCCTGCTCCTGGGGGGTCTCCCGGCCGCCCTTCTTGGCCGCGCCGCCCGCGAGCCACTCGCCCGTCACCGGGTCCATCCAGAAGCCGATCTCGCCCTTGGCGACGGAACGGCGGTAGCCGAGGTTGGTGAGCCGGACGGTGGCGCTGTCGCCGTACGCCAGCTCGGCGAGGGCGCGGCCGGACGCGGTCTGTGCCATGGCCCGCAGTGATCCGTCGCGGCCGTCCTCGTGCTTCTTGAAGCGGTAGGAGATCTCCACCTTGTAGCCGGTGCGCTGACGTTCCTCCTCATCGGAGGAGATCCGGTCGCGACGGTGCGTGAAGACGGTGTGCAGGTGCAGCAGACCGGTCCGCGCGTCACCGAGGCCGCTGCCGCAGCCTCCGCAGACGTCCTCGCGCTGCTCCTCCGGGGACAGATAGCCGCAGCGCCCGCAGACCTTCGCGCTCTCGGTGGTCAGCTCGCCCGCGGTGTCCGGCGGCAGCTGCACCCGGTCCACCTTGTAACGGCTGCCCTCGTGGTAGATCAGCGCGCCGGGCCCGAACTCCCGGATCGCGATGAACCTGGAGCGCTGGAGATAGTCGCCGTCGTAGCCGCCGCGGCTGGTACGGCCGGTACCCGGGATGTAGGCGGCGAGCGGCAACCGGGGGAAGGAGTAGCCCGGCAGGAACCCCTCGGAGGCGAAGTAGCGGTACGGGAAGAAGTCCGACATCACGGTCCGCTCGCCGCCCTGCTCGTTGCGCAGCAGCGCGAGCTGGCTCTCGGCCTGGGCGCGGCGGCGCTTGGCCTGGTCCTTGGAGCGGCCCGTGGTGGTGCGGTTGAGAATGTTGCGGTGCTGGATCTCACGCTCTTCGAGGGCCCGCCTGAAGAGGTTTCGCCAGCGTTCGCAGGCCCTGCGGAAGCTGCCCGGTGCGGCCTCGACGGTCTGCTCCAGCCACCGCTCGTGCCACCAGGACGTGCCACGCAGCAGGTCGCCACAGCCGTCCAGGACGGTACGGGCCCGCGCCAGGGCGCGCCGCCGGGCAGCCGGCTCGTCGATGGCTCCGGCCACCGACGACGCCAGTTCCAGCGAGGGGTGGTCACCGTCGGACTCGATCAGCCTGGCCATGCTGCTGCCGAGATCGAGCCGGGTCTCGGCGAGCCAGATCGCGTGCACGTGGGAGGCGAGCAGGTCCTCGTTGGCAAGGTCGAGCCGGGGCGGGGCGACGGCACCGGACACCATCTGTGCGCGCCGGGCGAAGTAGTACTGGTCGTGGCTGTTGCCGGTCGCGCAGTACGTGGTGACGAGCGCGGGCTGCCCACTGCGGCCGGCGCGGCCCGAGCGCTGCGCGTAGTTGGCGGGAGTCGGCGGCACGTTGCGCAGGTTGACCGCGTTCAGGCTCTTGATGTCGACGCCGAGTTCCATCGTCGGCGAGCAGTACAGGAGGGGGAGCCGGGTGCCCTCGCCGAACAGGTCCTCGCGTTCCTGGCGGACGTCGGGGTGGACCTGCGCGGTGTGCTCGGCGGCGTGCAGACCGGCGAAGGTGACGGCGATGTCCTGGTAGAGCCGCTTGAAGAAGGCGTTGACGCGGGGGCCGCGCTCGTCGCGGTAGGTGCGGCGCAGCCGGTCCACGGCGCCGTGGTCGTCGTCACGGGCGTGCCAGCGGATGACCGTGTGGTTGATCCGGTAGCCGGGCTCCTCGCCCCGCCCCTGGGAGACCTCGGTCAGGACCCCGCCGTCGGCCAGGACCCGGAGCAGGTCGCGGATGACATCCTGGGCCTCGTCCAGGGACAGTCCCTGTCCCCAGTCAGGGAAGGTGCCGCTCTTGCGGACGTGGCGGCCGAACGCGCCACGGCCGGTGAGGTTCAGCTCGCTGCGACCGCGCCCGGTACGGCCCGGGCGTCCGGCTCGGGCGACGGCGACACCGGCCGGAGGCGGCGCCGCCTCCGTGTCGGCGATCCCCCACGCGTCGTTCAGCCTGGCCGACTCCTTGCGCAGTTCGGCGAACTTGGCCTCGGTGAAGTAGGGCGTGTCCACGGCGCGCTGGCGACGCAGCTCGTCCATGAGGACCGTGGAGAGCCGATGGCGTACCTCGGGGGTGGCCGTGCGCAGCGGGCCCGCGGTCTCCCGCCACCGGTCCTCCTGGCCGGCGACCGCCTCCAGGCCCGCGTACTCCAGGCCGAGCAGCCCGGTCTGCTCCAGGTTGGGCATGGTGACGCGCCAGCCGCGTTCCAGATCGAGGAAGAGGCGGTACTCGGCGATCGCCGCCAGCGCTTCCAGCGTGCTCTCGGCCAGCTCCTCGATCTCGGTGGGCTTGGCGGCGTACTCGTGCGGGGAGAGCCCCATCGCCGCCACCACCTCTTCGCCGAGCCGCTTCCAGCGCAGCCCCTTGCCGCCGGCCGCGACCATGGCCCGGTAGAGGGCGCCGCGCAGCTGCGTCACCATGACGAAGTCGTTGAAGTGCCCCGACTGCAGGCTCGCGTCCTGCCGGTTGTCGACGAAGGTGAGCAACTTCCGTGCGTCCGACTTGAGTTCGCCCTCGGGGATGCTCTTGAGGTGACGCACGATCGAGGCACTGATGACGGAGGTGGCCGTCGAACGGCCCTCCTGGTCGAGGGTCATCAGCTTGGCGAAATCCCGCTCCTTGACCTGCTCGTATCCGACACCGCACTCCAGGCAGAACAGGAACGGGGCCGGCAGATACGCCGCGTAGACCCCCCCGTTCGCCTTTCCTCCGGCGGTGCCGTCCGGGCGCACCCACACCGGCTGCGGCGCCCGCTTCCTGCGGCTCGCGGTGAGCACCGGGGCACCCTTGCGCTCGTCGAAGGTGAGCCAGCTGTCGGGGAAGCGCCGCTGCTCGATGGCGTCGCCGACCTGTTCCGGCCACGGGTTGGCGGCCGAGATGTACAGATACCCCTGCTCGTCGTCCTCGTCCTCGCGCGTACGGAAGGCGATACTGCCGTCGCCGCCCTGATCGCGGGCGACCATCAGGTATTCCTGGCCGCATTCGCGGCAGAAGGACAGCGGCAGCAGCAGCTTCTCGGGGGCGTTCGGGACGCGCTGCTGGTAGGTGCGGGTGATGTGGCGGTCGACCTCTCCCTCCAGGGAGACGTAGACGGATCCGCCCTTGGACAGGAACTGGTGCAGCCTGAAGGCGAACAGCGGACGGCCGCCTTCCTCGCTGCGGACGGCCGCCCCGGCCTGGAGCGTGGCGCGGATGGCCTCCGCGCACGCCTCGTACCAGCGCTTCTCCGGATCGGTCTCCTCGATGCCGAACGCCTCGGAGCGCAGGCGCAGAGCGGCGGCCTCCACGGTGACCGGTTCGGCGCGGACCAGGAGCTTGCTGCCGTCCTCGTCCTCGGCCTCCACCAGGCCGAAGGTGGTCTCAATCCAGCGGGCCAGCGGATCTGCGGCCAGCCGCCCGTACTCGGCCGGCGGGTTGTTCTCCCGTACCCGCGTCGCGAGTTCGGACGGCGTTGGCGCGGCGTCCCCGGTCGCCCGCACCAGGGTCTCGCCTACGACCCGCTCCGGGGAGATCTCCGTGTCGAAGAGGGTGGAGGCGACCCGGGCGACCTCACGGCGGCGCGCGGCGGGTGTGCCGCCGGTGGCCATCGTCGCGGACGTACCCACGCACTGCAGGCCGGGTGACTCGCATGCCTCGCGTACGCGCCGCACCAGCACGGCGACGTCGGCGCCCTGCCGCCCCCGGTAGGTGTGCAGCTCGTCGAGGACGAGGAAGCGCAGCCCCTTGGCCGCCCCGATGAGCTTCTCGCGCTCCTTGGGCCGGGTGAGCATCAGCTCCAGCATCACGTAGTTGGTGAGCAGGATGTCGGGCTTGGCCTCGCGGATGGCCTCCTTCTCGTCCTCCTTCTCCTGACCGGTGTAGCGGGCATAGGTGACCGGCTCGTTCCCCTCGCCGTACCCGGCGGTGAGGAACTTCGCCAGCTCCCGCTCCTGGCTGTTGGCGAGGGCGTTCATGGGGTAGACGATGATCGCCTTGATGCCGGGCGCGGCGCCGGCCTCCTTCTCGCGGAGCACGCGGTGGACGATCGGCACGATGTAGCCGAGGCTCTTGCCGGAGCCGGTGCCGGTGGTCAAGACGTACGACTCCCCCGAGTCGGCCGCCTTGATCGCCTCCAGCTGGTGCCGGTGGAAGTGGATCGGGCGAACGGTGGCGCCCCGCTCGTCTTTGCCCGTCCGGAAGATGTCCGCACACGCCGGGTGGAGCAATCCTTCCGGCCGCGCGAGATCCTCGACCGAACCGCCGGGCGCGAAGCTCGGGTTGAGGGAGAGGTAGGGGTCGGGCCATTGGTCTCCGTCGGCGAGCGACTTCGATACCTTGGCGTCGATACGCCGGTCGTCGATCACCACCGACCCGGACGTGTACTCCTTGTAGTCCTGGATGAGCCGCTGGTGCACCTTGAAGACGTCCACGTGTTCCCCACTTGTTCCCGAGGCGGTCCGGAGCAACGGTAGCCACCCGTCGGCCGCGGTGCGCCACACTCCCCTTGATCGTACGTCGCACATCAGAGCACGTGATTGTGAACTCAGTCAATGGATAATTATCTCCAGTAGATGAGTTCACGAAACCAACGTGCTCATGCCACACTCTGTGTGAGGCGCCCGCCCGGCGGACGCGTCGGGACACGGAGACGGACGCGGACGGAGTCGCCCCGCACATGGACATCGGACCTGTGATCGCCAAGCGCTACCGGATCAAGCGAGAGATCGGATCCGGTGGCATGGGAGTCGTCTGGCTCGCCCACGACGAACACCTCGGCCGCGATGTCGCACTCAAGACCATGAACACGCCCCCGGGCCTGACGCAGGACCAGCGCACAAGGGACGCCGAGCGCTTCCGGCGCGAGGCCCGCGCCGCCGCACGCCTCGACCACACCGGCATCGCAACCGTCTACGACCTCGGCGAGGAACGGGGCACACGGTTCCTGGTCATGCAGTACGTGACCGGCATCGACCTTGAGGACCGGATCGCCGAACAGGAGCAGCTGAGCATCGAGGAGGCAGCTTCGATCGGGGTGCAGATCGCCTCGGTCCTCGCCTCCGTGCACGTTCGTGACGTCGTCCACCGAGATCTCAAGGGCCGTAACGTCATCATCCGTACCGATGGCGTGGTCAAAGTCCTCGACTTCGGTGTCGCCGCCTTCCTCGAACCCGGCACCGCCAGGCTCACCACCACAGGCGAGCGGCCGGGCAGCCTGGAGTGCATGGCGCCCGAACAGATTCTGGGCAAACCGATCGACCAGCGCACCGACCTGTACGCGCTCGGCTGCCTGCTCCACAAGATGCTCACCGGCGAGCCCGTCTTCGAGCACCGCTCGGAACTCATGCTCCCCGGCCTGATCCTCGACCACCCGCCGATCCCCCTGCGCGACCTGCGCCCCGATGCCCCCGAGGGCCTGGAAGCCCTCGTACTCGAACTTCTCGCCAAGACACCGGACGACCGCCCGCCCCACGCCGGCGAGGTCTGGCGACGGCTCGCCCCCTGGCTCCCCGAACGCGGCGACCCGGCGACCGCGCTCACCCCTTGGGCCGAGGTCGATCCACTGCGCCCCTTCCGGCACCCGATGGGGCCGGAAGCGCGTCCGGTCCGCTCCTGGGCGAGGAGGCCGCGGCCGGGCCAGCCGAGCTGAGAGGTTCTCCTGCCCGCGCCTGCCGCGCGATGGACACGCTCCCCACCCAGAGAGGGAGGACTGCGACCTTCCCTGAGTGGTTGCCGTGCCGTCGCGCGCCGCGAGGCTCTGATGCCGCCCCGTTTTCTTCTCCATCGAGGAGTGGCTCGGCAGGGGTCAGAACACGTACGCCTACTGCCAGGCTCTGGAGGACGTGGGGGCCCACGCTGGAGGCCGGAGCGGGACACCCGGCACTGGATCCGGTTGTGCCTGACCGCCCAGCAACGCCAGGCCAGCAGGCCCAGCGCCGTTTCGACGTGAGGTCGCGAGCTTGGACCCGCCTGGTCGAAGGCGTCTGGGCAACCGGCTTGGACGAACGGGTCGCCTACGCCCTGCTGCCCGCGTTCTCGGACGCGGAGGTCCGCCGCGCCGACCCAGCGACCAGCAAGCCATCCGCGACATCCGAGAGCTCGTCACCCGCGGATGGCTCGTCCCCCTGGCAAGGCCCGCGCCCGCCATTACGCTCCAGGGCCGCTCATGGACCCGGTCACCCAGCACATCCAGCACGCGCGACCGCGATCGCGACAAAGAATCTGCCCACCACCAACCGATCGAGGGCATCCTGAGGGAGACGCTGGTAGGCGGTGAGTGAGTACCGGACCGCCTTCCGAGCGTAAGCACACCCCCAGCTGGCGGATCTCCCTGGCGACGCGGGAGGTTCAGCTTCCTGCCAATGAAGGCAATAAAGGCCAGACCGACGCACCACTGGATGAGGTCAGAATCGACTTCGAGACCATCGACCGGACAATACCTTCACCACCTCCGCGATCAGTCGAGCTTCTCAAACGCCGGCCTTGGCGCGATAATGGGCGTGCGCTTTTCATTGATATTGAGCCATGTCGGAGCTTCCACCGACATGAGCTTTCGATCAACACTGATCAGATTCTGCTGCGCCGCTTCGTTCAGGGCGTCAAGTATGTCGACCACCTTCACCTTCCCATACTTCTCCAGTTGCGCCTGGATCTTCTGGGCCTTCGCGCTCGGCTTATAATAATAGGGGGCGCGATCATGCCTGCCAACCGTCAGAATCGCTTCAGCAACTGCCTCATACGCATCGTTGAACAAGCCCATGAAGCCGTCCGGGTCTGGCAGTGCAATCAGATGGAGACTTTTCCACCTCTGATACCCCGCCGAAAGGTCCAGGGCCTGCGGAACAATTGCCACTCGGAGCCCCTTGCCATCTTCGAGTTGATGCCAATTACTCTTGATAGTCGCGGCGGCAAACCGCGCCTTCTCCGTACTGCTCAGGAACAGGTCGGTCTTCCACACCTTCTTGATCCGTTCCCGCAGATCCGGTTCGGCGGCGACACCGCGAGCAGCGATCGGCACCCAGGATCCAAATGCGAACGGCCGACCCGACCCGTCAGGCAACAACACCGCATCGCCACTCGCATTGTTGACAACGGCCTCAGTGAACCCGAGATGGCGAGCACGCTCGTGCCCGAACATCAGGGACGTCGGTCTGTCCAAGTCGGCGAATGCCCTAGGACTCACCTTCCTGAGCGCTTCGCTAACCAGATCGGTAACGCGTGGTTCGCCGCCGACAATCGCCTCGTGAACGGCCCACTCAAACCCATCTCCGCGCGATCCCTTGTCGCGGTGGAGGCGAGCGAGCTTAGCGAGCTGCCGAAATGTTACCTCCACCCGATCACAATTGAGGTCTTCGAGGTCTGCTTGCGACAATTCATCAAAATGGGCCCTCAAAATTGATCGCGATACCGCGTAGAGAGCACGACCGTACTCATCAACTGGTTCGGCCTGACTCAAAAAGGTAACATCAGCCATTCAGCGACTCCCCATTTCGCCACACGAGAGGTTAAAGCTGGAACTCAGCCACAGCCGAGCGGTGCGTCGAACACAGGGTTCCCACTTGCGAAAAGCGAGGTTTGAATTGGGTTATCCCATCATGGAAGTGACGTCCCAGCACACCGGACACTCACTGATCAGTAGTGGTACCGGGCAGCGAGGATGACGATCTCCTTGTCCGCCACCAGATAGACGAGGCGGTGCTCGTCGTCGATCCGTCGCGACCAGGCCCCAGGCAGGTGATACTTCAGCGCCTCCGGCTTGCCGATGCCCGTGAAGGGATCACGCCTGACATCTTCGATGAGCTTGTTGATCCGAGCGAGCATCTTCCGGTCGTTCTTGAGCCAGGACGTGTAGTCCTCCCAGCCCTGATCCTCGAAGACAAGCCTCACCCGACACCCGCACCAGCATCCGACGGACCCAGATCGATCAACTCACGCTCCGACACGTTGATGTGGGACAAAGCGTTCTCGTATGCCTTGAGCAGCCGCCGGGCGTTCGCCGGCGAGCGCAACAGGTACGAGCCCTCGCGCAGCGCCGCATAGTCCTCGGCAGAGACGAGTACGGCGTTGCCGTGCTTCGAGACGATCTCAACGGCCTCGTGGTTCTCGTTGACCTTCTTGATCAGCGGAAACAGTTCCCTGCGGGCTTCACTCGCAGTTATAGACATGTCCCGACCTCTCCATCAAGTGGTACCCAATAACGTACCACTCTCGCACCATCGGGGGAGGGGCGATGACCGACGGGCGATCCGCCGCTCCAGCACGGAGAAGAAGAAGGAGCCGCTCCGGGGGGTGCCCCCCTTCTGGCCTGCGCCCGCCGCCCCCGCCTGGCGTCCCATCGACCTGGGACGCAACTCCTTCGAGGACTGGGCAGCCGAGGAATGCGCCTCGGGATGGCCCTCGGCCCACTTCGCCGAGATCATCAACGACCTGGCCGACCACGCCCAGGTGATCCTCTACGCCCAGTTCTGGCGGGTAGACGCCGACCGCACGTACGGCGTCTCCGGCACCGGCCTGGGCTGGGAACTCGACTGGAATGCGCTTGAGGCGTACCTGGTCGAAGACTCCCGTAGATCGCCTCCACGGCGACCCTCGCCACGACCACCTCTTGAACAACTCGCGGTCCGGGTCATTCGCGTGGTACCCCGATCCACCGTTCACGGCGCCCGATCAGCCGCTGACCATACGTCAGAATATCCAGTACGGAATCGACGAAGGGGCCGGCCCTCAAGAGTCCAGCCCCTCCTGACCTACGTGTTTGCCACGTCAGCGACGTGTCGTTGTTCCATCCGCTCAGACGTTGAACCTGAACTCCACCACATCCCCGTCCCGCATCACATAGTCCTTGCCCTCCATCCGGGCCTTGCCCTTGGCGCGGGCCTCGGTGACCGAGCCGGTCTCGACCAGGTCGTCGAAGGAGATGACCTCGGCCTTGATGAAGCCCTTCTGGAAGTCGGTGTGGATGACACCGGCCGCCTCGGGGGCCGTCGCGCCCTTCTTGATGGTCCAGGCGCGGGACTCCTTGGGTCCGGCGGTCAGGTACGTCTGCAAGCCCAGGGTGTCGAAGCCGACGCGGGCGAGGGTGGCGAGGCCGGGCTCGTCCTGGCCGACGGACTGGAGGAGCTCCAGGGCCTCCTCCTCGTCCAGCTCGGCGAGGTCGGCCTCCAGCTTGGCGTTGAGGAAGATCGCCTCGGCGGGGGCGACCAGGGCGCGCTGCTCGTTCTTGAAGTCCTCGTCCACCAGCTCGTCCTCGTCCACGTTGAAGACGTAGAGGAAGGGCTTGGTGGTGAGCAGGTGCAGGTCGTGCAGGAGCTCGGCCCGCTCGCTGCCCTGGACGATGCCGTGCGCGAAGAGCGTGTCGCCCTTCTCCAGGATCTCCTTGGCCTCCTCGACGGCCTTGACCTTGGGCGCGATGTCCTTCTTGATCCGCGACTCCTTCTGGAGCCGGGGCAGGACCTTCTCGATGGTCTGGAGGTCGGCGAGGATCAGCTCGGTGTTGATCGTCTCGATGTCGTCCTTCGGCGAGACCTTGCCGTCGACGTGGACGACGTTCTCGTCCTTGAAGGCACGGATGACCTGGCAGATCGCGTCGGACTCGCGGATGTTCGCGAGGAACTTGTTGCCCAGGCCCTCGCCCTCGGAGGCACCGCGCACGATGCCGGCGATGTCGACGAAGTCGACCGTGGCCGGAAGGATGCGCTCCGACTTGAAGATCGAGGCGAGCCGGGCGAGGCGGCCGTCGGGCACGCCGACGACGCCGACGTTCGGCTCGATCGTGGCGAACGGGTAGTTGGCCGCCAGCACGTCGTTCTTGGTCAGGGCGTTGAACAGGGTCGACTTGCCGACATTGGGCAGGCCGACGATTCCGATCGTGAGCGACACGTTGCGACTTCCCGTAGTTGAGTGGGCCAGGGGCTGCCAGGGGCCAGAGACCGACACTGGCCGATCCACCAGTTTACGGCGTCCCGCGCGCCCGCCTCACGACAGCGGTGATCGCCCGGCCAAGCTCTGGCCATCGGCGTGTCTCACGGCCGATTCGGCACATAAACAGACCTAGGTTGGTCCCTGTGGAGCAATACGGATCGCGACCCCCGAACGACGGACCGCGACGCGGCACGCCCCCGTCGGCCCCGCTGCCGGCCCAGGGACGGCGCCGGGCGGACGGCGAGCACGGGCCCGGCGGCGGACCCGCGCTCGGCGGCGTCCGGCGTGGGCCCCGTGGTGCGCGCCGGCCCGCGCCGGGTGGCGCACCGGCCGCGCGGCCGGTGCGGGAAGCACGGCCCGCTGCGGGGGGCGGGCGGCTGCCCAACCCGCGGCTGACCGGGCTCGGCACCGGTCTGTTCTGCCTCGCGGCCATGTTCCTGCTCGGCTGGCTGGACCAGCTGCTGTTCGGCGCCTCCCCGACGGTCTACGGCGTGCTGTTCCTGCCGGTGTGTGTGCTGACCGCGCTGTGGGTGCGCGACGGGGACGTGCTGACCGCGCCCGTCGTCGTACCGATCGCATTCACCGTCGGGCTGCTGCCGGTCGCGGAGGGCGGCGGGGGGCTGCTCGGGCGCCTGATGGGGCTGGTCACCGGGCTCGCCACCCAGGCGGGCTGGCTGTACACGGGGACACTCGCCGCCGGGGTGATCGTGCTCGTCCGCCGGGTGCGGTGGGTACGACGGCGCCGGCGACGGAGCTGACGCCGCCGGCCCCGCCCCGGGACGGCGCACCTAGGCGCGCTGGGCCGCTCTCATCGCCGCGCCCACGATCCCCGCGTTGTTCTCCAGCTGGGCGGGCACGATCTCGGCCTTGACGCCCTCGATGAGGTGCAGGAACTTGTTCGCCTTGCGGCTGACCCCGCCGCCGATGATGAACAGCTCCGGCGAGAACAGCATCTCCACGTGGGCCAGGTACTTCTGGACGCGGTGCGCCCACTGCTCCCAGCTGAGGTCGTGGTCCTCCTTGGCCTTGCTGGAGGCGCGCTTCTCGGCGTCGTGGCCGTCCAGCTCCAGGTGGCCCAGCTCGCTGTTGGGGAGCAGGACGCCGTCCACGAAGACGGCGCTTCCGATGCCCGTGCCGAAGGTGAGCAGGATGACGGTGCCCTTGCGGCCCCGGCCGGCGCCGAACTCCATCTCGGCGACGCCCGCCGCGTCCGCGTCGTTGACCACGGTCACCGGCAGGCCGCCGAGCCGGCCGCTGAACAACGCGCGCGCGTCCGTGTCGATCCAGCTCTTGTCGACGTTCGCCGCCGTACGGACCGTGGCGCCGCCGGTGACCACGCCGGGGAAGGTCAGGCCGACCGGGCCCGTCCACCCGAAGTGGTCCACCACCTGTCTGACCCCGTCCGCCACGCCGTCGGGCGTCGCCGGGTGCGGGGTGAGCACCTTGCAGCGCTCCTGGGCCAGGTCGCCCCGGTCCAGATCCACTGGGGCGCCCTTGATGCCGGATCCGCCGATGTCCACGCCGAAGATCTGCATGGCACCACGTTACGACGGACCACTGACGGTCACGCCACGGAGGTGCCGCTCCCGCCGCGCTCGGCGACCAGCGCCGCCGCCTCTTCGCGCAGGTCGCGGCGGAGTTCCTTGGGCAGCGAGAAGGTGATCGACTCCTCGGCGGCCTTGACGATCTCCACGTCGCCGTAGCCGCGCTCGGCGAGCCACTGGAGTACCTGCTCGACCAGGACGTCGGGCACGGAGGCGCCGGAGGTGACGCCGACGGTCGTCACGCCCTCCAGCCATGCCTCGTCGATCTCGTCGGCGAAGTCCACCAGGTAGGCCTCGCGGGCGCCGGCGAGCTTGGCGACCTCGACCAGCCGCTTGGAGTTGGAGGAGTTGCGCGAGCCGACGACGATGACCAGTTCGGCGTCGGCGCCCATCTGCTTCACGGCGAGCTGCCGGTTCTGCGTGGCGTAGCAGATGTCGTCGCTGGGCGGGGAGACGAGCCCGGGGAACTTCGTCTTCAGGGCGTCGACGGTCTCCATGGTCTCGTCCACGGAGAGGGTGGTCTGGGAGAGCCAGACGACCTTGGACGGGTCGCGGACCTCGACCTTGGCGACGTCCTCGGGGCCGTCGACGAGCTGGATGTGGTCGGGGGCCTCGCCGGAGGTGCCGATGACCTCCTCGTGGCCCTCGTGGCCGATCAGGAGGATGTCGTAGTCCTCCTTGGCGTACCGGACGGCTTCCTTGTGGACCTTGGTGACGAGGGGGCAGGTGGCGTCGATGGTGGCGAGCCGGCCCTGGCGGGCCTCCTCGTGCACGACGGGGGCGACGCCGTGCGCGGAGAACATGACGATGCTGCCGGGCGGCACCTCCTCCGTGCGCTCGACGAAGATCGCGCCCTTCTTCTCCAGGGTCTGCACGACGTACTTGTTGTGGACGATCTCGTGCCGGACGTAGATCGGGGCCCCGTACTGTTCCAGGGCCTTCTCGACGGCGATCACGGCGCGGTCCACGCCGGCGCAGTAGCCCCGGGGGGCGGCGAGCAGGACACGGCGGCCAGAGGAAGCGGTCATGGGTCCCATCGTAAGGCCGGGTCCGGGGCGCCGAGATCGCGTGCCCAGGGCCGCGCGGGGGAAGACTGGTGCGTATGTCCGACACCGGAACGACAGCCTCCACGACCGACGCGCACCAGCGGTTGCGGCGCAGCCTCGGCTTCCGGGACCTCGTGGTCTACGGGCTGCTGTTCATCGCGCCGATGGCACCGGTCGGGGTGTTCGGCACGCTCGACGCGACGTCGCACGGTGCGGTGGCGCTGGTGTACGTGGTGGCCACGGTCGCCATGGCGTTCACCGCTTTCAGCTACGCGCAGATGGTGCGGGTCGTACCGCGGGCCGGGTCGGTCTTCGCCTACGCGCGCGCGGGGCTCGGGAGGGGGGCCGGGTTCGTCGCGGGCTGGATGGCGATGCTCGACTACGTGCTCATCCCCGCGGTGGCCTACCTCTTCTCCGGCATCGCGATGAACGCGCTGGTCCCCGAGGTGTCCCGGTGGGTGTGGACGGCGCTGGCCGTGGTCGTCACCACGCTCCTCAACCTGTGGGGCGTACGGGCCGCCGCGCGCGTGGGCTTCCTCGTCCTGGCCCTGGAGATCGTGGTCCTGCTGGTGTTCGTGGTGTCGGCGGTCGTGGTGCTGGCGCGGGACGGGGCACAGCGGGGGGTGCTGTCGCCGCTGACCGGGGACGGCACGCAGGGCGCGTTCGCGCTGTCGGCGGTGATCGGCGCGGTGTCCGTGGCGGTCCTGTCCTACCTGGGTTTCGACGCGATCGCCACGTTCGCCGAGGAGGTCACCGGGGGCTCCGCGAAGGTGGCGCGGGCACTGCTGTTCTGCCTGGCGCTGGCCGGGGTGCTGTTCGTGGCGCAGACGTATCTGGTCGCGCTGCTGGAGCCGACGACGTCCGCGCGGCTCGCACGGGATCCCGGGGCACAGGGTTCGGCCTTCTACGACGCGGTGGACTCCGCCGTCGGGACGTGGCTGCACGATCTGGTGGCCGCGAGCAAGGCGATCGGGGCGGCGTTCGCAGCGCTCGCCGGGCAGGCGGCGGCCGGGCGGCTGCTGTTCGCGATGGGCCGCGACCGGAGGCTGCCGCGGGCCCTGTCCCGCACGGACGGCGGTGTGCCGCGGGTGGCTCTGCTGTGCGCGGCGGTGATCACGCTGGTCGCGGCCGGGTGGGCGGCGCGGCGGGACGACGGCCTGGACAAGCTGGTGTCGGTGGTGGACATCGGGGCCCTGTCCGCGTTCACGCTGCTGCACGCGAGCGTGGTGGGGTATTTCGTGGTGCGGCTCGGGCGGTGGAGCTGGTGGCGGCACGTGCTGGTCCCGGTGCTCGGCGCGGCGATCACGGTGGCGGTCATCGCGGAGGCGGCGGGGCCGGCGCAGCTCGTCGGTGCCGCTTGGCTGGCGACCGGCTTGCTGGTGCTGGTGGGTCAGCGGGGGCGGCGGGAGCCGTCGATCGGCTGACCGGCGCAGCGCCCCGGGGGTGCGGGGAACCGCGCGATCGGCCGTGACGGCAGTCGCAGCCGGAAACGGTCCGCGGTCCTACCGCGCGGCGCGTAGCCCTACGGCGCGTAGCCGGACTGTCGGTGGCGACCACTACGCTCGACGCCATGGCTGTGAACACCTCTCCCGACACCCCGCTCCCCGTGGGCGAGGTCTCCCGGCTGATCGGCGGCTGGATCGACCGGCTCGGCGCGGTGTGGGTCGAGGGGCAGATCACGCAGCTGTCCCGCCGTCCCGGCGCCGGCGTCGTGTTCCTGACGCTGCGCGACCCGTCGTACGACATCTCCGTGAGCGTCACCTGCTACCGCCAGGTCTTCGACGCGGTCGCGGACGTCGTGGGCGAGGGCGCCCGGGTCGTCGTCCTGGCGAAGCCCGAGTGGTACGCCCCCCGCGGCCAGCTCTCCCTGCGCGCCGCCGAGATAAGGCCGGTCGGTGTCGGCGAGCTGCTGGCCCGGCTGGAGCAGCTGAAGAAGGCCCTCGCGGCCGAGGGCCTGTTCGCGCCGGAGCGGAAGAAGCCGCTGCCGTTCCTGCCGCAGCTCATCGGGCTGGTGTGCGGCCGGGCCTCCGCCGCGGAGCGGGACGTGCTGGAGAACGCCCGGCACCGCTGGCCCGCCGTCCGCTTCGAGGTGCGCAACGTCCCGGTGCAGGGCGTGCACGCGGTCCCGCAGGTCGTGCAGGCCGTGAAGGAGCTCGACGCGATCGACGAGGTGGACGTGATCATCGTCGCGCGCGGCGGCGGCAGCGTGGAGGACCTGCTGCCCTTCTCCGACGAGCAGCTGGTGCGGGCCGTGGCCGAGTGCCGTACGCCCGTGGTCTCCGCGATCGGGCACGAGCCGGACAATCCGCTGCTGGACCATGTCGCCGACCTGCGCGCCTCCACGCCGACCGACGCGGCGAAGAAGGTCGTGCCGGACGTCGGCGAGGAGCTGGAGCGGGTGCGGATGCTGCGGGACCGGGCGCGGCGCTGCGCGAACGCGTATCTGGACCGGGAGGAGCGGGGGCTGGCGCACGCGCTGGCCCGGCCCTCGATGGAGGATCCGCACCGGATGATCGACGAGCGGGCCGACCATGTGGCCGCGCTGCTCGACCGGGGCCGGCGGACCCTGGGGCACCTGCTGGACCGCGCGGAATCGGAGCTGACGCACACGCACGCGCGCGTGGTGGCCCTCTCCCCCGCGGCGACGCTCCGGCGCGGTTACGCGGTGTTGCAACGGGCGGACGGGCACGTGGTGCGCGATCCGGCCGAGGTGACGGCGGGCGAGGCGCTGCGTGCCCGTGTCGCCGAGGGTGAATTCACAGTGAAGGTGGGCGAATGACGAGCAAGGTGGACGAGGCGCTGTCGTACGAGCAGGCGCGTGACGAGCTGGTCGAGGTCGTACGGCGGCTGGAGGCGGGCGGTACGTCGCTGGAGGAGTCCCTGGCGCTGTGGGAGCGCGGCGAGGAGCTGGCCAAGGTGTGCCGGCGCTGGCTGGCGGGGGCCCGGGCCCGGCTGGACGCGGCGCTGGCCGAGGAGGAGGAAGGGGGAGCGGAGGGGGACGGCGAGTAGGGGTGCGGGGCCGGGGTGTGAAGCGAGTCACCGCACCCCCGATTTAGTTGAAGGTTAAACCTCACTTGTCGTAGGGTCGGTGACGTCAGCCGGTCCGGCACCCCGGGCCGGACGCGCCCCCGAGGAAAGTCACCATGTCTCTCGTTCTTGACCCCGCCGCCCAGGACCTGCTGTTCCGCGAGGCTCGTACCGCGAACACCTTCACCGACGAGCCGGTGACCGAGGAGCAGGTGCAGGCGATCTACGACCTGGTCAAGTACGGCCCCACCGCCTTCAACCAGACCCCGCTGCGCATCACCCTGGTCCGCTCGGCCGAGGCCCGTGAGCGCCTGGTGCAGCACATGGCCGAGGGCAACCGGGCCAAGACCGCCGCCGCCCCGCTGGTCGCGATCCTCTCCGCGGACAACGAGTTCCACGAGGAGCTGCCGGCCCTGTTCCCGGCCTTCCCGCAGGCCAAGGACGTCTTCTTCGCCGAGCGCCCGGCCCGCGAGGGCTCCGCCACGCTGAACGCCGCGCTCCAGGCCGCCTACTTCATCGTCGGCGTCCGCGCCGCCGGTCTCGCCGCCGGCCCGATGACCGGCTTCGACCACGAGGGCCTCCGCAAGGAGTTCCTGGACGACGACCACACCCCGCTGATGGTCGTCAACATCGGCAAGCCGGGCCCGGACGCCTGGTACCCGCGCTCCCCGCGCCTGGCCTACGAGGACGTCGTCACGACCGTCTGAGCCGCGCGGGCACGGCAAGAGCCCCCGCGAGCACGCGAAGAGGCCCCCAGCACCGCCGGGGGCCTCTTCGCGTGTCCTCGCGTGCGCCGGGACCGGACGGTCACCCCGTCTTCAGCGCCGCCGCCATCGTCCTCAGCTCCTCGGGGGAGCCGGTGCCGGCCACCACCGTCGTGGAGCCGGGCGTGTCCTTGAGCACCAGGGCGTCGTACCGGCCGCCGCTGTAGCGGGTCCAGGTACGGCCGCCGATCTCCTCGGTCCGCTCGGTCGCCGACGCGCCCTGGCTGGCCTGGTCGATGAAGTCGGCGGGCTTCTGCGTGGACTGCTCGACCTGGACGTACTGGCCGTCCGGGGTCTGGAAGCCGAGGTGCCAGCGGTCGGACTTCTCGCCCTGGAAGCGTACGGAGGTCGCCTTCCAGGTACTCGGCAGGCCCTCGGGCGCGGCCACCGGGTAGCTCGCCGCCCGGCGGGCCGTGATCAGCTCGACCCGGTAGTCGACCCGCTTGAGCTCGGGAGCGTGATCGTCGTGCGGGATGGCGATGAAGTAGACGACCAATCCCACGATAGCGATCACGACCAGGGAGAGGATCATGTCCCGGGCCGTCTTCTGCCTGCCGTTCGTACCTGCCACGCCCCCTATCGTCGCAGGTGCCCCAAGCGCTCATCCGTGGGGTCCCCTGCTCATTTTGTCTGCTCAACGATAGAGTCGGGTCCAAGACCCTCATCCGGCCGTCGTCGTATCAGAAAGGTGCGCTCCGATGACCGAAAACCACCACCTGCCGTCCGAGCTGGACGTCCCCTCGGAGGCTCCCGACCGCAACCTCGCCCTGGAACTCGTCCGGGTGACCGAAGCCGCCGCGATGGCCGCGGGCCGCTGGGTCGGGCGCGGGGACAAGAACGGCGCCGACGGTGCCGCGGTGCGCGCCATGCGGACCCTGGTCTCCACCGTGTCGATGAACGGCGTGGTCGTCATCGGCGAGGGCGAGAAGGACGAGGCCCCGATGCTCTTCAACGGGGAGCACGTGGGCGACGGCACCGGTCCCGAGGTCGACATCGCCGTCGACCCGATCGACGGCACCACGCTGACGGCCAAGGGCATGCCGAACGCGATCGCCGTCCTCGCCGCCGCCGAGCGCGGCGCGCTGTTCGACCCGTCCGCCGTGTTCTACATGGACAAGCTGGTCACCGGCCCCGAAGCGGCGGACTTCGTCGACATCAACGCGCCCGTCGCGGTGAACATCCGGCGCATCGCCAAGGCCAAGCGGTCCTCGCCGGAGGACGTGACCGTCGTCATCCTCGACCGGCCGCGGCACGAGGGTCTGATCCGCGAGGTCCGGGACGCCGGCGCGCGCATCAAGCTGATCTCCGACGGCGACGTGGCCGGCTCGGTGTACGCGCTGCGCGAGGGCACCGGCGTCGACCTGCTGCTCGGCATCGGCGGCACCCCGGAGGGCATCATCTCGGCCTGCGCCGTGAAGTGCCTGGGTGGGACCATCCAGGGCAAGCTGTGGCCGAAGGACGACGAGGAGCGGCAGCGGGCGATCGACGCGGGGCACGATCTGGACCGGGTGCTCACGACGGACGACCTGGTGTCCGGGGAGAACGTGTTCTTCGTCGCCACCGGGATCACCGACGGGGAGTTGCTGCGGGGGGTCCGGTACCGGTCGGAGACCGCGCTGACCGAGTCGATCGTGATGCGGTCGAAGTCGGGGACGGTGCGGAGGATCTTCTCCGAGCACCGGCTGAGCAAGCTGCGGGCCTACAGCGCGATCGACTTCGACCGGGCCAAGTAAGGCCGCCCGCTCGGAGGGGGCGCGTGGAGCGCCGGGGCGCGCGGAGCGCCGGCGGCTGCGGGTTGTCCGTGGTTCTTCGCGCAGCCCCGCGCCCCCAGGCGGGGAAGCGCCCTCGGTGCGGTGAGGGCGCTCCTCGTCCAGGTGTCTCAGCCCGCCATGCGGTCTGCCGACGCCCGCGCCGCCTTCTTCAGTTCCAGCTCCCTGCGGCGGCGCCTCGCCAGGACCACTCGGCGTTCGGCCGCCGTGAGGCCGCCCCAGACGCCGTAGGGCTCGGGCTGGAGGAGGGCGTGTTCGCGACACTCGACCATGACCGGACAGCGGGAGCAGACCCGCTTGGCCGCCTCTTCGCGGGACAGCCGGGCGGCGGTCGGTTCCTTCGACGGGGCGAAGAACAGGCCGGCCTCGTCGCGTCGGCACACCGCCTCGGTGTGCCAGGGGGCGTCTTGGTCCCTGTCCCGCGTCGGCACCCGCTGGGCCGGAACGGCAGCGACCTGCAGGGACGAATGCGGCGGTTGCAGCACGGTCTACTCCTGACGACGGCTTCGCGAGCGAGAGACGATGCAGCAAGGCCTACCCGCTGTGCGCGCGCCTATGCACAGCGTTCCGGACCGCTGGCGCGCGGCGCGGCCGTGCGCGCCCCCGGGTCAGTGCCCCAGGTGTTTGCGCAGCTTGCGGTCCACCTTGTCATGGACGCGATCGAGGATGTCCGCCACCCGCCTGCCCCGCTTGGGCCGCGCCTCCACGTTGCCGAGGACGGCCCAGCCGTCGACGTAGACCACCGGCGCGTCGGAGTCGACGGAGTCCAGCGGGCTCACCTCGAAGTTGCCCAGCACGCCACCGCCGGTGCCGCGCAGCGAGATGTTCTCCGGGACGCGGATCTGGACGTCGCCGAAGACGGAGACCGCCTTGATGACCACCTGCTGGTACTCGAAGATCGCCTCGCTGAGGTCGATCTCGACGCTGCCGAAGACGGCGTACGCGTGCAGCCGGCGTCCGGCCCGCCAGCGGCCCCGGCGCATGGCGCTGCTGAACACCGCCACCACGTTCGCGTCGGCCTCCACCGGGATCGCGCCCGGGGTGGGCCGGGGCGGCACCGGCGTGTAGGCGGGGGCGGTGGGGCGCTGGTGGGCGGCGGGCAGGTCCCGGATGAAGACCTCCAGCTCACCCACCGTCTTGGCGTGCAGCACCCCGTCCACGCGCTCGGCGTGCTCGTCGGCGGTCAGCCGGCCCTCGGCCAGGGCCTCGCGGAGGATGTCGGCGACCCGGTCGCGGTCGGCGTCGGAGGCGCGCAGCTCGGTGGCGGGGGTGGGTGCGGTGTGCTTCTGAAGGTCCACGAGGGCAGCGTACCCACACACGATAGATCGCGACACCCCCGACTGAGCCTTACCTCACAGGTTCGCCGTCGGAGGCAGGTTCTACGCTGGGGAGGCCCGCCAGCGTCGGCGGGCGGCCGTCCGTCAGAGTGAGGAATGGGCTGAGATGCCGCATACTTCCCCCCCACCCCGCCCAGCGTTCGCATACACCGATCTGCTCCCCCAAGGAGAGGACACCACCCCCTACCGGCTGGTGACCTCCGAAGGCGTTTCCACCGTCGAGGGGCCGGACGGGCGGACGTTCCTCAAGGTGGAGCCGGAGGCGCTGCGCAAGCTGGCCGAGGAGGCCATCCACGACATCCAGCACTACCTGCGCCCGGCCCACCTCGCCCAGCTCCGCCGGATCATCGACGACCCGGAGGCGTCGGGCAACGACAAGTTCGTCGCGCTCGACCTGCTGAAGAACGCGAACATCGCGGCGGCCGGCGTGCTGCCCATGTGCCAGGACACCGGCACGGCGATCGTCATGGGCAAGCGCGGCCAGAACGTGCTGACGGCCGGCGAGGACGAGAAGCACCTGTCCCACGGCATCTACGACGCCTACACCAAGCTGAACCTGCGCTACTCGCAGATGGCTCCGCTCACCATGTGGGAGGAGAAGAACACCGGCTCCAACCTGCCGGCCCAGATCGAGCTGTACGCCACCGACGGCGGCGCCTACAAGTTCCTGTTCATGGCGAAGGGCGGCGGCAGCGCCAACAAGTCCTTCCTGTACCAGGAGACGAAGGCCGTCCTGAACGAGGCCTCCATGATGAAGTTCCTGGAGGAGAAGATCCGCTCGCTCGGCACGGCCGCCTGCCCGCCGTACCACCTGGCGATCGTCGTCGGCGGCACCAGCGCCGAGTACGCGCTGAAGACCGCGAAGTACGCCTCCGCGCACTACCTGGACACCTTGCCGGCCGAGGGGTCGCCGCTCGGCCACGGCTTCCGGGACAAGGAGCTGGAGGAGAAGGTCTTCGAGCTGACCCAGAAGATCGGTATCGGCGCGCAGTTCGGCGGCAAGTACTTCTGCCACGACGTCCGCGTGGTCCGCCTGCCCCGGCACGGCGCGTCCTGCCCGGTCGCCATCGCCGTCTCCTGCTCCGCCGACCGCCAGGCGGTCGCGAAGATCACCGCCGAGGGCGTCTTCCTGGAGCAGCTGGAGACCGACCCGGCGCGCTTCCTGCCGGACACCACGGACGAGCACCTGGAAGAGGGCGACGTCGTCAGGATCGACCTCAACCAGCCGATGGACACGATCCTCGCCGAGCTGACCAAGTACCCGGTCAAGACGCGGCTGTCGCTGACCGGCCCGCTGGTCGTGGCCCGGGACATCGCCCACGCCAAGATCAAGGAGCGGCTGGACGCGGGCGAGGAGATGCCGCAGTACCTGAAGGACCACCCGGTGTACTACGCCGGCCCGGCGAAGACGCCCGAGGGCTACGCCTCCGGTTCCTTCGGCCCGACCACGGCCGGCCGCATGGACTCCTACGTGGAGCAGTTCCAGGCGGCGGGCGGCTCCAGGGTGATGCTCGCCAAGGGCAACCGCAGCAAGCAGGTCACCGACGCGTGTGCCGCCCACGGCGGTTTCTACCTCGGCTCCATCGGCGGCCCGGCCGCCCGTCTCGCCCAGGACTGCATCAAGAAGGTGGAGGTCCTGGAGTACGAGGAGCTGGGCATGGAGGCGGTCTGGAGGATCGAGGTCGAGGACTTCCCGGCGTTCATCGTGGTGGACGACAAGGGGAACGACTTCTTCACCGACCCGGCCCCGCAGCCGACGTTCACGAGCATTCCGGTGCGGGGTCCCGGCCTGGTCTGACCCCCTCCCGCCGTCGCCCCCGGGACCGGGACCGGTCCCGGGGGCGGTCCCGGGGGCGATCGAGTACGGGCGCCGTGGCGGGCCCTGACCCGTCATCAGCGAGCCGGCCACCCGCCCGGCCCAATTCCCGGAACATTCCGGTCCCCGCGACCGCTGTACGGGACATGAGCGAATACCGCATCGAACATGACTCCATGGGCGAGGTCCGGGTCCCGGCCCACGCCAAGTGGCGGGCCCAGACGCAGCGCGCCGTGGAGAACTTCCCGGTCTCCGGACAGCGCATCGAGCGGGCGCACATCGAGGCGCTGGCCCGCATCAAGGCGGCGGCGGCGAAGGTGAACGCCGAGCTGGGCGTGCTGGACAAGGAGGTCGCGCAGGCGATCCAGGACGCGGCCGGCGAGGTCGCCGCGGGGAAGTGGGACGAGCACTTCCCGGTGGACGTGTTCCAGACGGGCTCGGGGACCTCGTCCAACATGAACACCAACGAGGTCATCGCGACGCTGGCGACCGAGCGGCTCGGCCGGGACGTGCACCCCAACGACCACGTGAACGCCTCGCAGTCGTCCAACGACGTCTTCCCGTCGTCCATCCACATCGCGGCCACCGCGGCCGTCACCCATGACCTGATCCCGGCCCTGGAGCACCTTGCAGCGTCCCTGGAGCGCAAGTCCGCGGAGTTCGCGGACGTGGTGAAGTCGGGGCGGACGCACCTGATGGACGCGACGCCGGTGACGCTCGGGCAGGAGTTCGGCGGGTACGCGGCCCAGGTGCGGTACGGCGTCGAGCGGCTCAGGGCCTCCCTTCCGCGCCTCGCCGAGCTCCCGCTGGGCGGCACGGCCGTCGGCACCGGCATCAACACCCCGCCCGGGTTCTCCGCCGCCGTCATCGAGGAGGTCGCCCGGGTGACCGGGCTGCCGCTGACCGAGGCCCGCGACCACTTCGAGGCGCAGGGCGCCCGGGACGGCGTCGTGGAGACCAGCGGACAGCTGAGGACCATCGCGGTCGGCCTGACGAAGATCGCCAACGATCTGCGCTGGATGTCCTCCGGGCCGCGCACCGGTCTCGCCGAGATCCGGCTGCCCGACCTCCAGCCCGGCTCCTCGATCATGCCGGGCAAGGTGAACCCGGTGGTCCCGGAGGCCGTGCTGATGGTCGCCGCGCAGGTCGTCGGGAACGACGCCACCATCGCCACCGCGGGCGCCGCCGGCAACTTCGAACTGAACGTCATGCTCCCGGTCATCGCCAAGAACGTCCTGGAGTCGGTCCGGCTGCTCGCCAACGTCTCGCGGCTGCTGGCCGACCGGACCGTCGACGGCATCACCGCCGACCGCGAACGCGCCCGCGAGTACGCCGAGTCGTCCCCGTCGGTGGTGACCCCGCTGAACAAGTACATCGGGTACGAGGAGGCCGCGAAGGTCGCCAAGAAGTCCCTCGCCGAGCGCAAGACGATCCGTCAAGTCGTCCTGGAGAGCGGGTACGTGGAGCGGGGCGACCTGACGCTGGAGCAGCTGGACGAGGCGCTGGATGTCCTGCGGATGACGCGCCCGTAACCAGGAGCGAACCATTCCGGCCACCCGGGTACCGCCGTGACCCGCGCCGCAGCGTCGTGTGCCCGTGGCACCTAATATCTGTCCATGACGGACGACGGAGCGATGACACGAGTGGCGGCGGGGCCGGCGGCGACCTACTGGACCCCGGGGACGCACATCCTGTGGCGCTATCGGGCGAACGGCGGCGAGCGGTACCACATCGCGCGGCCGGTCACCGTCGTACGCGACGACGCGGACCTGCTGGCGGTGTGGCTGGCCCCCGGCACCGAGTGCGTGAAGCCGGTCCTGGCCGACGGCACGCCCGTGCACCTGGAGCCGCTGGAGTCCCGGTACACCAAGCCGCGCACGGTCCAGCGGGACCGCTGGTTCGGCACGGGCGTGCTGAAGCTGGCCCAGCCCGGCCGGCCCTGGTCGGTGTGGCTGTTCTGGGAGCCGGGCTGGCGGTTCAAGAACTGGTACGTGAACCTGGAGGAGCCGCTGGTCCGGTGGGCGGGCGGGGTGGACTCCGAGGACCACTTCCTGGACATCACCGTGCAGCCGGACCGCAGTTGGCACTGGCGCGACGAGGACGAGTTCGCGCAGGCCCAGCGGGACGGGCTGATGGACGCGGCCACCGCCGAGCAGGTGCGGGCGGCCGGCCGGGAGGCGGTGGAGGTGATCCGCGCGTGGGGGCCGCCGTTCGGCGACGGCTGGCCGCGCTGGCGCCCGGATCCGTCCTGGACGGTACCTTCCCTCCCCGAGGACTGGGACCGCACACCCGCGCGCGTATCCTCGTGAGAGCCTTGATACGCCCCCAGACAAGAACCGTAGGATCGTCCTCCGCAAGGGCGTGGAAGAGCAACTTCAGGGGCATGCGCCGGGCTTGACCGATCGTCACCGAGGGGCGGCAGGACGTGAGCGAGGGGTACCAGGGCACCACCACGAAGGCGTGCGGCGACCGGGCCGCCGGCCGCGCGGATCTCGCCACCGGCACAGCGCCTGCCCGCGACACGGCGGAAATTCCGTTCCTGGGGCACGTATTGCGGGTATCGGGATGTCGGCGGGACCAACTGCGCGCCCGGCGTACCCGGCGCACAGCCCCGGACGGATGGATGCGACACGCGTGACGGAGCAGCCCACCTCCTTCGAACGCCCCCAGCCGGGCGTCGACCCCGCGGAGTCCCGCGGGGCACTGCTGCGTACCCAGCAGCAGCCCCAGAAGCCTTCGACGCAGCTCGGCGATCCGGCCTTACCCGTACAGGCCCGGGCCGACGGAACGCCGTCCGCAGCGGGCACCGCCACACCCTGTGGCAAGGGGAAGGAACCCGCGGTCGGCCAGGGGAAGGAGCCCCCAGTCAACGGCCCCGAGCACGCCCAGCCCGCCGGCACCGAACCCGACGCCCACCGCCCGCGCCCCGCGCCGGAGGGCATCCCGGCGCAGCCCGGCGCCGCGCAGGAGCGGTCGCCGGGCGGTCAGGAACGCCGTACCGGGCAGGCCCTGCCGCCGGGGCGGCCGATGCCCATGCGGCGCGACGGGGACCGGCTCAGGTTCGTGGGCGCGGCCACCCGGCGGATCGCCCGCGGGCTCGACCTCGACGAGATCGTCATGGGGCTGTGCCGGGCCACCGTGCCGACGTTCTCCGACGCGATACTGGTCTACCTGCGCGAGCCGCTGCCGGTCGGCGACGAACGGCCCAGCGGTCCGGTGGTGCTGCGATTGCGCCGTACCGACCGGATACCCCCGGAGCGGGACACCGACGGGGTGCTGCTGCCGCCGGCGTTCGAGCCGGAGCCGTCCGTGCTGTCGGACCTGTCGGCGCTCACCACCGAGCTGTGCGAGGTGCGGCCGGGCGGCGCGCTGAACGAGGTGCTGCGCGGGGTGCGCCCCGTGTTCGCCGACGCGCCCGCCGCCCGGGACGCGCTGCCCGAACTGCTCGGCGAGGGCGGTGAGGCGGTCGTACCGGGCGAGCGGCACGCGATCCTCGCGCCGCTGCGCGGCCGGCGCCGGGTGATCGGCGCGGCCCTGTTCCTGCGCCGCCCGGACCGGCTCGCGTTCGAGGCGGACGATCTGCTGGTGGCCGCGCAGCTGGCCACGCACAGCGCGCTCGGCATCGACAAGGCGGTGCTGTACGGCCGCGAGGCGTACATCGCCGACGAGTTGCAGCGCACCATGCTGCCCGAGACGCTGCCCCGGCCGACCGGTGTCCGGCTGGCCTCCCGCTATCTGCCGGCGGCGGAGACCGCGCGGGTCGGCGGCGACTGGTACGACGCGATCCCGCTGCCCGGCAGCCGGGTGGCGCTGGTCGTCGGCGATGTGATGGGCCACTCGATGACCTCGGCGGCGATCATGGGCCAGCTGCGCACCACCGCGCAGACGCTGGCCGGGCTCGATCTGCCGCCGCAGGAGGTGCTGCACCACCTGGACGAGCAGGCGCAGCGCCTGGGCACCGACCGCATGGCGACCTGCCTGTACGCGGTCTACGACCCGGTGACGCACCGCATCACGATCGCCAACGCCGGTCATCCGCCGCCCGTGCTGCTGCACCTGGGCGGCCACGCCGAGGTCCTGCGGGTGCCGTCGGGCGCGCCGATCGGGGTCGGCGGGGTCGACTTCGAGGCGGTGGAGCTGGAGGCACCCGCCGGAGGCACCCTGCTGCTGTACACCGACGGCCTGGTGGAGTCCCGGCTGCGGGACGTGTGGACCGGCATAGAGCAGTTGCGGGAGAAGCTGGCCGCGACCGCGCGGCTGACCGGTCCGGACCATCCGCCGCCGCTGGAAGCGCTGTGCGACGAGGTGCTGGACATGCTCGGACCGGGCGACCGGGACGACGACATCGCGCTGCTCGCCGCCCGTTTCGACGGGATCGCGCCGAGCGATGTCGCCTACTGGACGCTGGAGCCGGAGGACTCCGCCCCGGGCCAGGCCCGCCGGCTGGCCCGGCGCGCGCTCGCCCGCTGGGACCTGGAGGACCTGACGGACTCGGTGGAGCTGCTGGTCAGCGAGGTCGTGACGAACGCCGTGCGGTACGCGTCGCGGCCGGTGACGCTGCGGCTGCTGCGCACGGACGTGCTGCGCTGCGAGGTCGGCGACGACGTGCCGCAGCTGCCGCGCCTGCGGCAGGCGCGGGCCACGGACGAGGGCGGGCGCGGTCTGTACCTGGTCAACAGGCTGGCCCGGCGCTGGGGCGCGACCCGGCTGAGCACCGGCAAGGTGGTGTGGTTCGAGCTGAACCGCGGCTGAACGGCCGCCGAACCCCGCGACATGCGAAGGGCGCCCGGTGTGACCGGGCGCCCTTCGCCGTCGTGTCCTGTCGTGGGGCTACGGGACGTTCTCCGGGTCGAGCGGGTTCTCCGGGCTGGTCGACGTCGTCGGCGGCGGGCTCGTCGGGGTCTGGCTCGGGGTCTGGGTGGGCGTCTGGCTGGGGGTCTGGGTCGGCGTCTGCGACGGGGTCTCGGTCGGCGACTGCGACGTCTGCGACGGCGTCTCGGTCGGCGTCTGCGACGGCGTCTGGGTCGGGGTGTGCGTCCAGGTCGGCGTCTCGGTCGGCTCGACGGCCGCGCCCTGCGTGGTGTTCAGGTCGAACTTCGCCTTGTCCGTGACGCCGAAGGTGTACGCGGCCCAGATCTGCGCCGGGTAGCCGCCGCCGTTGATCCGGCCGGGCGGCGGGAGCAGGCCGGTCGCGCCCTTCATGGAGACGTGGGCCTTGGTCTTCGGGTCCTCGCCGAACAGGCCGACGGAGGTGACCAGGGTCGGCGTGTAGCCGGTGAACCAGGCCGACTTGTTCTCGTCGGAGGTACCGGTCTTGCCCGCCACCTGCTGGCCGTCGCGCAGCGCGTTGCTCGCCACGGACTGCTTGGCCGTACCGTCGTCGACCACGCCGGTGAGCACCGAGGTGACCGTGTCGGCGGCCGTACGGCTGATCACCGAGCCGCCGACCGGGTTCGGCATGTCGACCGTACGGCCCTTGTTCTCCGCGGACTTGATGACCGTCGGGGTGACCTTGTAGCCGTGGTTGGCGAAGGTGGCGTAGATCCCGGCCATCTCCAGCGGGCTGGCGCCCATGGAGCCGAGGGTCTGGGCGGGCACCGCCTGCATGCCCTTGGTGTTCATGCCGAGCTTGCCCGCCGTGCTCATGACCTTGTCCATGCCGACGTCCACGCCCATCTGCGCGAAGACCGAGTTGACGGACTTGTTCATCGCCTGCTGCACGGTGATCTTGTCGTAGTCGACGTCGTCCTCGTTCGGCGGGGCGAAGCCGACCTGGGCGCCGTGGTCCAGGACCTGGCGGCGGCTGGTGCCGTCGTAGACAGTGCTCGCGGTGATCGGCTTGCCGTCCTGGGTGGTGGCGTTCTGCTCCAGGGCGGCGGCGAGGATGACCGGCTTGAACGTGGAGGCCGGCTGGTAGTCCCGGCGGGCGGCGTTGTCGAAGTAGTGCTTGTAGTAGTCCTGGCCGCCGTAGAGCGCGACGATCCTGCCGGTCTTGGGGTCGACGGAGACGGCGCCGGCCTGGATGGCGCCGTCGACCTTGCGCTTCTTCGGGTCGAGCTTGGCGGTCAGCTGGGTCTTGACGGCCTTCTCCAGCGCGGCCTGCTTCTTCCGGTCGATGTTGAGGGTGATGGTCCAGCCCTTGTCGACGACGGCGTTCTCCGCCTGGGACTGGGTCAGGCCCTCCTGCGCCATGAGCTGCTGCTCCAGCTGCTGGTTGGCGAGTTCGACCAGGTAGCCCTTCTGCCCGCCGAGGCCCGGGGCGCCCTTGGGCTCCTTCGGGTAGGGGAAGTGCAGGCCGTCCCGGTCGCTCTTGGAGAGCCAGCCCTCCTCGACCATGTTGTCCAGGACGTAGTTCCAGCGCTGGGTGACCAGCCGCTTGCCGGTCTTGGTGGCGACGGCCCAGTCGTACTGGCTGGGGGCCTGGAGCAGGGCGGCGAGGTAGGCGCCCTGCGCGACGCTGAGGTCCTGGGCGTCCACGTGGTAGTACGCCTGGGCGGCGGCCTGGATGCCGTAGGCGTTGCGGCCGTAGTAGCTGGTGTTGATGTAACCGGCGAGGATGTCGTCCTTGGACTTCTCGCGGTCCACCTTGAGCGAGATGACCAGCTCCTTCAGCTTGCGCGTGACGGTCTGGTCCTGGTTCAGGTAGTAGTTCTTGACGTACTGCTGGGTGATCGTGGAGCCGCCCTGCTTGCCCTTGCCGGACACCGTGTTGATCAGGCCGCGGGCGGTGCCGCGCAGGTCGACGCCGGAGTCGTGGTAGAAGCTCTTGTTCTCGGCGGCGACGAAGGTCAGCTGGACCTTGCGGGGCACCTTGGACAGGTCGACGATCTCGCGGTTGACCTCGCCCTTGCGGGCCAGGATCGTTCCGTCACTGAACTTGTAGACGTTGCTCTGCTGCTGGGCGGCGGCGTTGCCCTGGGGGATGTCCACGTACAGGTACAGGCCGATGAAGCCCAGGATGCCGAGCAGGCACACGCCGAAGAAGGTCCCGAGGATCTTCTTCCAGCCGAAGATCCGGCGTATGAGGCTCTTGGCGGGCTTGCCGGACGCGGGCCCGCCGCCGGAGGCGCCGGACGCGGTGGCCGCCGAGGGCGTGGGCGCGGAGCGGCGGCGCTTGGGTGCCGCGCGGTGGCCGCCGCGCTGTCGCGCTCGTCTCTCTTCCGCTCGTCCCATGGGTCCCTACGCTCGCTTCCGTCTCGGGGTCAGCTCCGAAAGCTAACACCCCTCTATATGACAAAGGGCGTCCGATCCGTTCTTTTACGGACGTGACAATCAGCACCCGCCCCATCGGAACCGACGGCTGTCACTGGCCCAGGGTTGCTCCGCGAGGTAAAGTGATATCACTTAGCTAGAGCCAAGATAGGCACTACGACAAGCGGGGGTCCCCTATGTCCATATCCGAGCCGGCCGCCACCGCCGACGTCCCCGAGATGCCCGCGCCACGGGTGCGGGAGTTCACCGCCCACAGCATCGGCGGCGGACTCGCCCTGCTGCTCGGCCTGATCGGACTCGGCGCCGCGGTCGCGCTGTTCGCGGCCTCCACGGCGGCCCCCTCCGGCGGGGCCGAGGGCGGGCTCGTCGCCGCCGGCGTCGTCGTCCTGCTGGCGTCCGCCATCGGGATGCGCGGACTGAACACGGTCGCGCCGGGCGAGGCCCGGGTCGTCCAGCTCTTCGGGCGCTACCGGGGCACGATCCGGCAGGACGGCCTGCGCTGGGTGAACCCCTTCACCTCCCGGACCCGGATCTCCACCCGGGTGCGCAACCACGAGACCGCCGTACTGAAGGTCAACGACGCCTACGGCAACCCGATCGAACTGGCCGCGGTCGTGGTGTGGAAGGTCCAGGACACCGCGCAGGCCACCTTCGAGGTGGACGACTTCGCCGAGTTCGTCGCCACCCAGACCGAGACGGCCGTGCGGCACATCGCCATCGAGTACCCGTACGACGCCCACGAGGAGGACGGCCTGTCGCTGCGCGGCAACGCAGAGGAGATCACCGAGAAGCTGGCCGTCGAGCTCCAGGCGCGGGTGGAGGCGGCCGGGGTGCGGATCATCGAGTCCCGCTTCACGCATCTCGCGTACGCTCCCGAGATCGCCTCGGCGATGCTCCAGCGACAGCAGGCGGGGGCGGTCGTCGCGGCCCGCCGGCAGATCGTGGACGGCGCGGTCGGCATGGTCGAGGCGGCGCTGGCCCGGATCGCGGACGCGGACATCGTGGAGCTGGACGAGGAACGGAAGGCGGCGATGGTGTCGAACCTGATGGTGGTGCTGTGCGGGGACCGGGCCCCCCAGCCGGTCCTCAACACGGGGACGCTCTACCAGTGACGGATCCGGTGAAGGACCCTTCGGGGGCCCCGAAGCGCCGGCCGCAGCAGCGCAAGCAGGTGCTGCTGCGGCTGGACCCGCTGGTGTACGAGGCACTGGCCCGGTGGGCCGGGGACGAGCTGCGGTCGGCGAACGCGCAGATCGAGTTCCTGCTGCGGCGCGCCCTCGCGGAGGCGGGGCGCCTGCCGAAGGACACCGGACCGCTGCCGCGGCGGGGCCGGCCGCCTGTGTCGGAACCGTGACAATCGGCCCCCACCTGCGGGGCCGTACCGCCCGCCACACTCCCTGCACAGCGCGTATACACCCTGCGTATACACCGTGTGTACTGTGCTGCCATGTCCATCGGTCACACCCTTCTGGGACTCCTGGAGTCCGGCCCGCGCCACGGCTACGACCTCAAGCGGGCCTTCGACGAGAAGTTCGGTCACGACCGGCCGCTGCACTACGGCCAGGTCTATTCCACGATGTCCCGGCTGCTGAAGCACGGCCTCGTGGAAGTCGACGGGATCGAGGCCGGCGGCGGCCCCGAGCGCAAGCGGTACGCCATCACCGACGCCGGAGTCACCGATGTCGAGCACTGGCTCGCCACGCCGGAGAAGCCGGAGGAGTACCTCCAGTCGACCCTCTACACCAAGGTCGTCCTCGCCCTGCTCACCCACCGCGACGCGGCCGACATCCTCGACACGCAGCGGGCCGAACACCTGCGCAGCATGCGGATCCTGACCGACCGCAAGCGCAAGGGCGACCTCGCGGACCAGCTGATCTGCGACCACGCCCTGTTCCACCTGGAGGCCGATCTGCGCTGGCTGGAACTGACCGCCGCGCGCCTCGACAGGCTCCGCGCGGAGGTGGTGGCCAAGTGACTCCCCCGCCCGGCACCCTGCTCGCCGCCGAGAACCTGCGCAAGTCCTACGGCCCCACGGTCGCGCTCGACGGCGCCGCGTTCTCCATCCACCCCGGCGAGGTCGTCGCCGTCATGGGCCCCTCCGGCTCCGGCAAGTCCACGCTGCTGCACTGCCTGGCCGGTATCGTGCCGCCCGACTCCGGCTCCATCACCTACGACGGCCGCGAACTGGCCGGCATGAGCGACGCCGGACGCAGCGCCCTGCGCCGCAGCGAGTTCGGCTTCGTCTTCCAGTTCGGGCAGCTCGTCCCGGAGCTGACCTGCGTGGAGAACGTGGCGCTGCCGCTGCGCCTGAACGGCACGCACCGCAAGGAGGCCGAACGGGCCGCGCTGAGCTGGATGGAGCGCCTGGAGGTGGACGACCTCAAGGGCAAGCGGCCCGGCGAGGTCTCCGGCGGCCAGGGCCAGCGGGTCGCGGTGGCGCGGGCGCTGGTCACCGGGCCCCGGGTGCTGTTCGCCGACGAGCCGACCGGCGCGCTCGACTCCCTCAACGGCGAACGCGTGATGGAGCTGCTGACCGACGCGGCCCGCTCCACCAACGCCGCCGTGGTCCTGGTCACGCACGAGGCCCGGGTGGCCGCCTACTCCGACCGCGAGATCGTCGTACGCGACGGCAGGTCCCGCGACATGGAGCGCGCCATATGAGCGTCCGGCAGTGGTGCAGGGACCTGGGCATGGGGGCCCGGTTCGCCCTCACCGGCGGACGCGAGGGCTGGGTCCGGATGCTGCTGACGGCGGTCGGCGTCGGCCTGGGCGTGGCCCTGCTGCTGCTCACGACGGCGCTGCCGAACGTGCTGACGGCCCGGCACCAGCGCGAAGATGCCCGCCAGGACCTCACCTACGGCGCGGCCGTGCCGCCCAGGGGCGAGAACACCGTGCTGGTCGGCACGACCGACACCGAGTGGCACTCCAAGGGCATCCGGGGCCGGCTGCTGGAGCCCGAGGGCGCGCGGGCGCCGCTGCCGCCCGGCCTCGACCGCTTCCCGAAGGAGGGCGAGATGGTGGCCTCGCCCGCGCTGAAGGAGCTGCTCTCCTCGGACGGGGGCAAGCTCCTGCGGGAACGGCTGCCGTTCCGGATCACCGGCACGATCGGCGAACCCGGGCTGGTCGGCTCGCACGAACTGGCCTACTACGCCGGTGCCGAGGGCCTGAAGGTGACCAAGAACAGCTCGCGGGTGGTGCGGCTGACCGCGTTCGGCGATCCGCACCCGACGACCGAGCGGGCCGACCCGGTGCTCCTGCTGATGACGCTGGTCGTGTTCGTCGCCCTGCTGACACCGGTCGCCGTCTTCATCGCCGCGGCCGTACGGTTCGGCGGCGAGCGGCGCGACCGCAGGCTGGCCGCGTTGCGGCTGGTGGGCTCCGACAGCCGGATGACCCGCAGGATCGCGGCGGGCGAGGCGCTGGCCGGGTCGCTGCTCGGACTGGCCGTCGGCACGGTGTTCTTCCTGATCGGACGGCAGGCGGCGGGCTCGGTGGAGGTCAGGGGGGAAAGCTTCTTCCCCAGCTACCTCGACCCGTCCCCCGCACTGGCCGCGCTGGTCGCGGTGGCGGTCCCGGCGGCGGCGGTGCTGGTGACGCTGTTCGCCATGCGCGGGGTGGTCGTGGAACCGCTCGGCGTGGTGCGCACGGCCAAGCAGGCCCGGCGGCGCCTGTGGTGGCGGCTGCTGCTGCCGCTGGCGGGCCTCGCGATGCTGTACCCGATGATCGGCCAGGGCCGCTCGCACGGCGACTTCAACCAGTACCTCGTCACCGGCGGTGTGCTGCTGGTCCTGGTCGGCGTCACCGCGCTGCTGCCCTGGCTGGTGGAGGCGTTCGTCAGCCGGCTCGGCGCGGGCTCGGTCTCCTGGCAACTGGCCGTTCGACGCCTTCAGTTGAGCAGCGGTACGGCCGCCCGCATGGTCAACGGCATCGCGGTGGCGGTGGCCGGGGCGATCGCGTTGCAGATGCTGTTCGCGGGCCTGGAGGGCCAGTACACCAAGAACACCGGCCGCGATCCCCACCGGGCCTCGATGGAGGTCGACCTGTCGGACCGCTCCCGGCTGCCGCAGGCCGCCGCCGAGCTGGCCCACACCAAGGGCGTGCGGGCGTCGGTGGCCCTCTCCCACGGCGGACTCGGCGACAAGCGCCGCGACCCCGGCACCACGGCGAGCCTCACCGTCGGCGACTGCACCGCGCTGCGCGAACTGGTCCGCCTGCCGTCCTGCCGGGACGGCGACGTCTTCGTCCTGCCCAGTACGGCCGACGACGCCGCCACGCGGGCCCTCATGCGGCCGGGCCGGCACGGCTTCATCGACGCCACCTACTCCAGCGAGCGCGGGCGGGAGATCCCCTGGACGGTGCCGGCCGGTCTGCGGCAGGTGACCGCCCGCAAGGACTCGCTCCGGTCCGATGTCACCGGTCTGCTGCTGACCCCGTCCGCGCTGCCCGCCGGGGCCAGGTCGACGCTGTACCACGAGGTCTTCGTCCGCCTCGACCTGTCCGTGCCGTACGCGGACGAGTACGTGCGGAACACGGCCGCACGGGTGGACCGCCTCGCCAGTGCCTGGCGTTGGGCGACGACCGTCCAGTCCGACCAGTACGCCTCCCTGCGCACCGGACTGTTCCTCGGCGCGGTCTGTGTGCTGGCGCTGATCGGGGCGAGCCTGCTGGTCTCCCAGCTGGAGCAGTTGCGCGAGCGGCGCAAGCTGCTGTCGTCCCTGCTCGCCTTCGGCACCCGGCGCCGCACACTCGGCCTGTCGGTGCTGTGGCAGACGGCCGTGCCGATCACGCTCGGCCTGCTGCTGGCCGCCGCGGTGGGCCTGACCCTCGGTACGGTCCTGCTGAAGCTGGCGGCGACCCCGGTCTCCGTCGACTGGCCGAGCGTGCTGTCCCTGACCGGCGCCGGCGCGGCGGTGGTCCTCGCGGTCACCGCGCTGAGCCTGCCGCCGCTGGTGAGGATGATGCGGCCGGAGGGCCTGCGTACCGAGTGAATCCCGTCGACCGGCCGCGGCGCCGTCGTGGCCGGTCGACGGGATTCCCCGCGCCCCTACCGGGCGCTCACCCCGCCAGCACCCTCACGGGCAAGGCCCGCAACGCCTCCCGCAGGGCGCCCGCCAGCTCCGCGTACTCCGCGGAGCGCGCCGCGCCGGCGCGCATCGCGAACGCGACCCGGCGGCTCGGGGCGGGCTCGGCGAAGTACCCGGTCAGCAGTTGGCTGCTGCGGGTGGTCTCCAGCTTCAGCGCGGTGCGCGGGAGCAGCGTGCAGCCGAGGCCGCCGGCCACCAACTGGACCAGCGTGGACAGGCCGGCGGCCGTGGTGGTGACCGGCGCGTCCTCGCGGCCGGCCTCCCGGCAGATGTCCAGCGCCTGGTCGCGCAGGCAGTGACCCTCGTCCAGCAGGAGCAGGTTCAGCTCCTTCAGCGCCTCGCGCGGGATGCCCTCCCGGCCGCCGAGCCAGTGGTCGAGCGGGGTGACGAGCACGAAGTCCTCGTCGAAGAGGGGGAGTTCCACGACTCCGGGGACGCCGAGCGGCACGGCCAGCAACAGCAGGTCGAGCCGCCCGGAGTTCAGGCCCTCGACCAGGTTGGCGGTCTGCTCCTCGTGCACCTGGAGGTCGAGGTGCGGGTAGCGGTCGTGGACGAGCCGCAGCACGGTCGGCAGCAGGTACGGAGCCACGGTGGGGATCACCCCGAGGCGCAGCGCGCCCGTGAAGGGCGCCCGGACCGCCTCGGCCTCCTCCATCAGCGCGCCCACCGCGTCCAGCACCGCCTTGGCCCGCACGGCCAGCCGCTCCCCCGCGGGCGAGAGCAGCACCTTGCGGGTCGTACGCTCAAGGAGGGTCACACCGAGGGTCTCCTCCAGGGTCGAGACCGCACCCGACAGGGCGGGCTGGCTCATCCCGATGGCCGCCGCCGCGTCCCGGAAGTGCAGGTGCTCGGCCACGGCGGCGAACGCCCGCAGCTGCGCCAGGCTCGGCTGCCTGCGTTTGCCGTTACTCACGGTCACTGATAACAACCTCCGATCAACTCGACCGAGTGTAGCTATTTCACTAATCAATGCTCCCTGTGCCAACATCGACCACGTCCAACCCATGGGAAACACCCCAAAAGGGACGTTTCTTCGCTGCAAGGAGAGCGCGTGCTCACTGTCGGTGACAAGTTCCCCGAGTTCGAACTGACCGCCTGCGTCTCGCTGGAGAAGGGCAAGGAGTTCGAGCAGATCCACCACAAGTCCTACGAGGGCAAGTGGCTCGTGGTCTTCGCCTGGCCCAAGGACTTCACGTTCGTGTGCCCGACCGAGATCGCCGCGTTCGGGAAGCTGAACGACGAGTTCGCCGACCGCGACGCCCAGATCCTCGGCTTCTCGGGTGACTCCGAGTTCGTCCACCACGCCTGGCGCAAGGACCACCCGGACCTGACCGACCTGCCGTTCCCGATGATGGCGGACTCCAAGCACGAGCTGATGCGCGACCTCGGCATCGAGGGCGAGGACGGCTTCGCGCAGCGCGCCGTCTTCATCGTCGACCCGAACCACGAGATCCAGTTCACGATGGTCACCGCCGGTTCCGTGGGCCGGAACCCCAAGGAGGTCCTGCGGGTCCTGGACGCCCTCCAGACCGACGAGCTGTGCCCGTGCAACTGGACCAAGGGCGAGCAGACCCTCGACCCGGTCGCGCTGCTGGCTGGTGAGTGACCCGTGTCGCTCGACTCCCTGAAGTCCCGTATCCCGGACTACGCCAAGGACCTGAAGCTCAACCTGGGCTCGGTCATCGGCAACTCGGAGCTGCCGGCCCAGCAGCTGTGGGGCACGGTGCTGGCGACCGCCATCGCCTCCCGTTCCCCGATCGTGCTGCGTGAGCTGGAGCCGGAGGCGAAGGCGAACCTCTCGCCGGAGGCGTACCAGGCCGCCAAGTCGGCCGCCGCCATCATGGCGATGAACAACGTCTTCTACCGCACCCGGCACCTGCTGTCCGACCACGAGTACGGCACCCTGCGCGCGGGCCTGCGGATGAACGTCATCGGCAACCCGGGCGTGGAGAAGGTCGACTTCGAGCTCTGGTCGTTCGCGGTCTCCGCGATCAACGGCTGCGGCATGTGCCTGGACTCGCACGAGCAGGTGCTGCGCAAGGCCGGCGTGGAGCGCGAGACCGTCCAGGAGGCGTTCAAGATCGCCTCCGTGGTGCAGGCGGTCGGCGTCACCCTCGACGCCGAAGCCGTGCTGGCCGAATAGGCCGTACGTCGAGGACCCCGCTCACCCCTGGTGGGCGGGGTCCTCCGCGTTCCGGTCCACCGCCTCTTCCACCGCTTCTGCCACCGGCTCGGCGGGGGCGTGCCGCTGGACCTCCTGCGAATACTGCCGCAGGTACCCCACCACCGTGTTCGTCACCGCCACCAGGGGTACGGCCACCACCGCGCCGCCGATGCCGGCCACCATGCCGCCGGCGGCCACGGTCAGGACGACCGCCAGCGGGTGGACCCGGACCGCCCGGCCCAGGATGAACGGCTGGAGGACGTGCCCCTCGATCTGCTGGACCGCGAGGACGACGACGAGGGTCATGACGGCCGTGAAGACGCCCTGGGTGACCAGCGCCACGATCACCGCGAGCGCGCCGGAGGCGACCGCGCCGACCAGCGGGATGAACGAGAACAGGAAGATGAAGACGGCCAGCGGGACGGCCATCGGCACGTCCAGGAAGTAGATGCCGATGCCGATGAAGATGGCGTCGATGAGGGCGACCAGGACCGTGCCGCGCACATAGGCCGTCAGGGTGCGCCAGGCGCGCGGGCCGGCGCCGGCCACGCCCGGGCGGGCGGCGGCGGGCACCAGCCTCAGGAACCACTGCCAGATGCGCTTGCCGTCGTAGAGCAGGAACAGCGTCGAGAAGAACACCAGCAGGATGCCGGTGAGGGCCTCCACGATGACCTGGACGCCCTCCAGACCGGCGGACGTTATCTGGTCGGCGTTGGCTCCGATCGCCTCCCGGAGGTTCTTGGCGATCTGGTTGATCTGCTTGTCGGTGACGTGGAACGGGCTCTTCAGCAGCCAGTTGCGCAGGTCGTCGATGCCGCTCTGGATCTGGTTGGAGAGCGTGTCGATGTTCTCCATGACCTGCCAGGTCACGAACCAGCCCATCAGGCCGATGACGACGAAGCCGCTGATGGCGGTGAGCGCGGTGGCCGGGCCGCGCGGCACCCCGCGCCGGGTGAGCCGGGCGACCGTCGGCTGGAGCAGCGCGGTGACCAGCAGGGCGATGACGAAGGCGAACACCACGAGCTGGATGGCGCTGATGACCCGCATCAGCACCCAGACCGTGCCGGCCAGCACCAGCAGCCGCCAGCCCGCCTCGGCGGCGACCCGGACGCCCCACGGCACCGCTTCGGCCGGATCGGGGCGGGGACCGGACCGCGCCGCGGGCCGGCGGACGGGCACCGCCGTGGCGGCAGGCGCGTCGTCCGGCCCCGGATCGGCGGGCTCGGCGGGCTCGTCGTGTTCCTTCTCCACCTCGGCGCGGCGCTCGTCCAGGCGCTCGCTCATCTCGGTGAGACCGGCCCCCAGCCGGCCGAGCCACCCTGGCACTCGCGACATGATCCGTCCTCTTCCCCCGCGTCCCCGGGTGCTTGCCACCACTCCCCCGCTGGAGTCGTTCGGATACGACCGTACAGGGCGAAAGCCCCTCCCCTGAGGACGGGGAGGGGCTGCGCGGGGTTGAGAGAGCACCGGCGAAGGGGCTGCGCCGGCGGAGCGCTCAGTACCAGTGGTTGGCCTGCCAGAACGACCAGGCCTGGCACGGGCTGCCGTACCGGCTGTTCATGTAGTTGAGGCCCCACTTGATCTGGGTGGCCGGGTTGGTCTGCCAGTCGGCGCCGACGGAGGACATCTTGGAGCCGGGCAGGGCCTGGAAGAGACCGTAGGCACCGGAGGAGGCGTTCACCGCGCGGTAGTTCCAGCTCGACTCGTGGTCCACGATGTTGCTGAAGCACTGGAACTGGCCGCCGCCCACCATCTGGCGCGCCATCGCCTGGATCTGCGCCACGGTGTAGTTGCTCTGGACCGGGAAGCTGGAGGAGTCGCGGACGTCGGTCCCACGGCTGGCCGCGGCCTTCGCCTCGGCGCGCTCCTTCGCCTCCTTGGCCGCCTTCTCGGCGAGCTCCTTCTTGGCGATCGCGGTCTCGGCGGCGGCCTTGCGGGCCGCTTCCTCGGCGTCCTTCTTGGCGCTCACGTCCGCGGCGATGGCCTGCGCGTCGGCCTGCTGCGTCAGGGACGCGGTCTGCACCTGCGCCTGCTGACCCGCGGGTATGTCGGCGAGGAGCGTGGTGTCGGCTGCCGTCGCCTCGGCGTCGTTGGTCTGCGCGGTGCTGCCCGAGGCAACGCCGACGACGCTTCCGACAGCGGTGACCGCGGTGGCGGAGGCCACTGCGAATCCCCGGACCGAAATCCGGCTCACACGGTTTCCTTCCAGCATCGCCCGCTTCGGTGACCCTGGCGGACGCGATCGTGCCCCTGACACTGGCCTCCCAACTGCGGGGTCACGGAGGCGCGGGCCCGGTGGGCAACTCCCCCGGAGGGAGCGCCGTGTGGTGCTCGGGCGGCATACGACGAACTCTATGGAGTTGGTGGTGCTCAGGTGGCGCCGTACCGCTGGGGGTACAGCTGTGTCGTATGCGGGGCCTGACAGAAACGAGACTCTGCCGTAACCGGACGCCGCGTGGCAATTCTGCGTTGCGTGTGAAAGCTCACATCCTGTTTGGCCCTGGGGATTTCAGGAAAACTCCACGCACGAAGGCGCCGCCCGGCTAGGCTCATGGCCTTTGCCGGACGGCGCCAACAGCCGTCAGCCGCACACCAGATGCGTCAGATGTGTCCGTCCTCCAGCATTTCGGTCACAAGTGCCGCAATCTGGGACCTCTCGGAACGCGTCAGCGTGACGTGCGCGAAGAGCGGGTGCCCCTTCAGCTTCTCCACCACGGCGACCACACCGTCATAGCGGCCTACGCGCAGGTTGTCCCGCTGTGCCACGTCATGCGTGAGAACGACACGCGAATTCGCGCCGATCCGGGACAGAACAGTCAGCAGGACGTTCCTCTCCAGGGACTGCGCCTCGTCCACGATCACGAACGCGTCGTGCAGCGAGCGCCCGCGGATGTGGGTGAGCGGGAGCACCTCCAGCATCCCGCGCGCGGTGACCTCCTCGATGACCTCCCGGCTGGTGACCGCCGACAGGGTGTCGAAGACGGCCTGGGCCCACGGGCTCATCTTCTCCGCCTCGGTGCCCGGCAGATAGCCCAGCTCCTGCCCGCCGACCGCGTACAGCGGCCGGAAGACCATCACCTTCTGGTGCTGGCGGCGCTCCAGGACCGCCTCCAGGCCCGCGCACAGCGCCAGCGCCGACTTGCCGGTGCCGGCCCGGCCGCCCATCGAGACGATGCCGACGTCCGGGTCGAGCAGCAGGTCGAGGGCGATGCGCTGCTCGGCGCTACGGCCCTTGATGCCGAACGCCTCCCGGTCGCCGCGCACCAGCCGGACGTTGCCCTCGGCGGTGACCCGGCCGAGCGCCTTGCCGCGCTCGGACTGGATGGTCAGGCCGGTGTGCACGGGGAGGTCGGCCGCCTCCGGGACGTACACGTGCCCTTCCTCGAAGAGGACGTCCACCTGCTCGCCCGGCAGGGTGAGTTCGGTCATCCCGGTCCAGCCGGAGTTCTCCGTGATGGCCAGTTCGGCCCGGTACTCCTCGGCGAGCAGGCCGACCGAGGACGCCTTGATCCTGAGCGGCAGGTCCTTCGACACGACGGTGACGTCGAACCCCTCGGCCTGGAGGTTCCTGGCCACCGCGAGGATGCGCGAGTCGTTGTCCCCCAGGCGGTAGCCGGTGGGCAGCACGCTGGGGTCCGAGTGGTTGAGCTCGACCCGGACCGTCCCGCCCAGTTCCCCGATCGGGATGGGGGCGTCGAGGCGACCGTGCTTCACCCGGTAGTCGTCCAGCAGGCGCAGCGCCTGGCGGGCGAAGTAGCCGAGCTCCGGATGGTGCCGCTTGGCCTCCAGCTCCGTGACCACCACGATGGGGAGCACGACCTCGTGCTCGTCGAAGCGGGCCAGGGCGTTCGGGTCGGCCAGCAGGACGCTGGTGTCGAGAACATACGTGCGCCGGTCGGGCTTGTGGCGCTTTGTGCTGGTCACCACGGAAGGACGTACCCCCTCGGATGAGGTCGGGGAGCGACGAAGTGATGCTGGACCGGTGTCCGGCCCCCGCGCACGGCGGGCCGTGAACCGGCCCTCCGCGGCTGCTTCCGTGCGGCGACCGCACGGTCGGGCTGGTGCAAAGGGCCTCCCGGGCGGGCGACCCCGTGCCGCCCGCTGAGATCCGACGCCCGTGGTTCGGGCGTCGACCTGCTTGGTCTATGCCCTCGATGATGCGCGGCCATGCAAATGCGGCCACCAGCGCGCCGGTGAACTCCTCGTTACGTTCCCGCCAATCGGGGTAAACGACAACGCCCCGTCACCGAGCGGCGACGGGGCGGGGCCGGCGGGTCAGCCGCCGTAGCGGCGGTGACGTGCGGCGTAGTCGCGCAGGGCGCGCAGGAAGTCGACCTTCCGGAAGGCCGGCCAGAAGACCTCGCAGAAGTAGTACTCCGAATGAGCGGTCTGCCAGAGCATGAATCCGGACAGCCGCTGTTCCCCGCTGGTGCGGATCACCAGGTCCGGGTCGGGCTGGGCGCCGGTGTACAGGTGACGGCCGATCATGTCGATGTCCACGGACTCGGCGAGGTCCTCCATGGACACACCCTTGTCCTGCGCGTCGAGCAGCATGGAGCGCACGGCGTCGGCGATCTCCTGCCGGCCGCCGTAACCGATGGCCACGTTGACGAGTATCCCGTCGATGTGGGCGGTGGCCTCCTCGGCCTCCTTCAGGGCCGTCTGCATCTGCGCGGGCAGCAGGTCCATCGTGCCGACGTGGTGCACCCGCCAGCGGCCGTCGGCGGCGAGGGTGCGGACGACGTCCTCGATGATGCCGAGCAGGGGGACGAGTTCCTCCTGCGGCCGGTCGAAGTTGTCGGTGGACAGCAGCCACAGGGTGACGACCTCGACGTCGGTCTCGGTGCACCAGCCGAGGAACTCCTCGATCTTCTCGGCACCGGCCCGGTGCCCGTGGACGGTGCTGGAGCCGGACGCCTTCGCCCAGCGGCGGTTGCCGTCCATGATGACGCCGATGTGCTTGGGCACCTGAGCGTGGTCCAGGTGGCCTTCCACCCGGCGTGCGTAGAGCCTGACGAGCAGACCGCGCAGCTTGTCGCGCAGGTTCACGTGACCCTCCGGGGGTTGGGCGCGGGGGATGGGGTGCCGGAGCCGTTGAGCCTACCGCTGCTCGGGGGTTGGTCATGGCCCGCCCCGTCAGTGGGGACGGCGGACCGGGGCCGTGAGGTTCCCGGAGCGGGCCCCCCTGGCGGGCTTCCCCGAGCGGGTTCCCGTGGCGCGTTCCCTGAACGGGTTCCCGGAGCGGGGAAGAAAAACGGGCCGGTCCGTGGGGGGGGGGAGACGGACCGGCCCGAGGGGGGGTTTCCACCATAACCCTTCGTGAGGGATGGTGGGCGCATCGGCGGGCCACAACTACTCTCCGGAATCATCCGGCGACGCCCCGGTGGTCGCGGAATGCGAGATTCATGGGGGCTTCATGGCCAGTTCACAGCGGAATTCCAGGGAAATCCGGTCGGATACGAATGGATTCGTAAGGATTAGGCCATCTTGGGGTTCATTGGCGAGTTGCCCCAGGTCCCCCCGGACGGGCGACGCCGTCGGCGAAGGGTGGACTTGACGCCTCCGCTACGCCCCCGAGCCGGGACCGCACGGCTCCACGGCACCGCGCAGCCCCCTCCACTGCGCGGTACCGCCCGCGCAGCTTTGCTCACGCGAATAACCTTGGTCTGAACTTACGTGATCGAGGCGACCGATGTGAACCACGCTCGATAACGATGTGGAAACCCCGGGCGAACTCCGGTCGGACTACGGCCGACGACCCGGCTTGCGTACGTCGAAGAGGTGCCGGGCGCTGTGCGCGACGAACGGCCCCTCCCGCTCGATCCGTTCGTGCAGCGCGCGCAGCCGCGGCTCGTACGCCTCGACCGTGAAGTCCGGGACCATCCACACCACCTTGCGCAGGAAGTGGACGACGGCGGCGATGTCGTGGAACTCCATCCGCAGCCGCTCCGCCCGCACCCCGGTCACCTCCAGGCCCGCCGCCTCGGCGTCGGCCCGCTCCCGCTCGGGGTCACGGCCGGCGCGCGTCTCCTCCGGCTGCGGCCCGAGGAAGTACTCGACCAGCTCGAAGACGCTGCTCGGCCCCACGTGCTGGGCGAAGTACGTCCCGCCGGGCCGCAGCACCCGGGCGATCTCCGCCCAGTACGGCCGCACCGGGTGCCGGCTGAGCACCAGGTCGAACGCGCCGTCCGCGAACGGCAGCGGTGCGTCGTCCGGGGAGGCGACCACCACGACGCCCCGGGGCCGCAGCAGGGCGGTGGCCTTCGCCACGTTCGGCGGCCACCCCTCGGTGGCCGCGACCAGCACCGGCCGGGCGGGCTCGGCCCGGCTCAGCGCGAAGTCCAGCACCTCCCCGCCGCCGGTCTGGACGTCCAGCACGGCCTCGGCGCCGGCCAGCCGCTCCCCCGCCGACCGGGCATACCCCCACGACGGCCGCTCCTCCGTGGCCCGGCCCTCGAACCACGAGAAGTCCCACCCCTCGGTCGGTACGGCGGCACCCTCGGCCACGAGGTCCTCGAAGGAACGCTGCGGAGTCATACGGCCATGATCCCAGCGGGACCCCCGCCGGGTCCCGCTGTTTTTCCGCACCCCGGGCCGGGACCGCTCTCAGCTCTGCCCGGACGGCGCCGTGAGGACCAGCATGACGTGCTCGTCCGTCCCGTGGCGGACCGTGCCGGTCCGCTCGAAGCCGTGCCTCTCCAGGAGCCGCACGGAGGCGGTGTTGCCGGCGAAGGGGTCCGCGTACAGCGGACGCACCGGCTCCAGCTCCAGGAACCGGCCGAGCGCGCGCGTCCCGATCCCGCGGCCCCAGTACGGCCGCCCGAGCCAGTAGCCGACGAACCGCCGCCCGTCCTGCGTCCAGGACACGACGCTCCCGGCGGCCTCCCCGCCGACGGTGACCGTCCGCACCAGGCAGTCGGGGTCACCGAGCACCCGCTCCCGCCAGTGCCGGAAGAAGGCGTCCCGCGGCCGGGGGGTGAACCTCGACCGCCGGACGGCTTCGGGGTCGTGCTCGTAGGCGAAGAGGGCCTCCAGGTCCTGGTCCGTGACGGCCCGCAGACCCACGGGGAGATCCGGGTCGGGCGCGGCGGTCTCGCGGTCACCGGTCTTGTCCAGCTCGCGTCGGTCGGTCATGCAGGGCAGTGTGACACCCGCCACTGACAACGCCTCTGACCTGCGGCGACTCCCTGTCCCGCGCCGTCCGCTCAGGGCACCAGCGGGCGGACCTCCCGCGCGGCGAAGCGCACGAAGCCCTCCGGGTCGGGCTCGTCCGCCGTCGGCTGGAGGACGACGGTGTCCGCACCGGCCCCGGCCAGCCGCCGTACCGCCTCGGCGACCGCGCCCGCGTCGCCGGCGACCCCCACGTCCGCCCCCGCCTCCACCCCCTCGGCGGCGAGTTCGGCGCGCAGCCGGGCGTCGGCACCGGCGCCCGTGGCGGCCAGCAGATAGACCACGATCCGGTGCGAACCGTCACGTCCGGCCGCCCGCCGCCCCTCCTCGACGAGCTTCCTGGCCCGCCGTACGCCGTCCGCCGAGGTGGTGGCGGTGAGCAGGGTGCCGTCGGCCTTCTCGCCGGAGAGCCGGAGCGTACGGGGTCCGGTGGCGCCCGCGAGGACGTCGACCGGGCGCCCCGGGGGCCAGTCGAGGGCGACGTCGTCCAATCGGACGTACCGCCCGCGCACGCTGAGGCGCTCCCCGCGCAGCAGGGCGCGCAGGGCGTCGAGATGTTCACCGAGGAGGCCCAGCGGGGAGGCGGCCCGCGCGCCCACCTGGCCCATCCAGTCCTGCACCCCGTGCCCCACGGTCAGGATGGCCCGGCCGGGGAACATGCGCTCCAGCGAGGCGGCCTCCATGGCGGTGACGGCCACGTTCCTGAGCGGCACGGGCAGCAGTCCGATGCCGACCCGCACCCGCTCGGTCCAGGCGAGCGCGGCGGCGGCCGTGGACACCCCGCCCTCCAGGAAGCAGTCCTCCCACAGCCACAGTTCTTCGAGCCCCACGTCATCAGCGAGGCGGGCGACGGCCCGCAGCCGCTCGGGAGGAAGCTGGGGGCGGAATACGACACCGAGTCCTGTCATGGAGCCCTTCCTAGTGGGGAGGACGGCAAAGGACAACGCGTTTGTGTGGCCGGGCGAGTTGACGACACGGGTGGCTGGGCGTGGGAGGTAGGGGCATGGGGCGGCGCTGGCGGGACGGACGGGGACGGCTGATCGTGCGGGCGGGCTCGGGCGGGGGGCAGGCCGCCGTCCCCGTCCCCCTGGAGATCGCGGCCTCCTACCGGGCGCGGACGAAGGGGCTCCTGGGCCGGGACACGGTCGACGGGGCGCTGCTGCTGTCGCCGGCCAGTGGGGTGCACACGTTCGGGATGCGGATCCCGATCGACGTCGCCTACCTGGACCGCCGCCTGACCGTCATCGCCGTCCGCACGATGCGCCCCGGCCGCCTGGGCCTGCCGCGCCCGCGGGCACGGCACGTACTGGAGGCGGAGGCGGGGGCGATGGCGGGGTGGGGGCTGCGGCCGGGAGCGCGGGTGGAGGTGGAGACGGAGACGGGGGTGGACCCGGGGTGCTAGCCGGGTGCCGCCTCACTGCCGGACACGGGGGAAGGACACCTCCACCCGGCGGTTCTTCTTCCGGCCGGCCTCGGTGGAGTTGTCGGCGATCGGGTACTGCTCGCCGTAGCCGCGGACGTCGAAGGTGATGGACGGGGCGTTCAGGTCCTGGTCCAGTACGGCCTGTACGGCGTTGGCGCGCTGTTTGGAGAGGGTGTCGCCGTGGGCGGAGGAGCCGAGGTTGTCGGTGAAGCCGAAGACGCGGACCTGGGTCGCGTTCTGCTTCCTGATCTCCTCGGCGATGCCGGCGATACGGGCCTTCGCCTCCGCGCCGAGCTTGGCGCTGTCCTTGTCGAACAGCACTTCGGCCTGGAGGGCGAAGGTCACGTCGGCGTTGGTGTCCTCGCGCCGTTCGTCCCCGCTCTGGTCCTCCACGACCGACTTGATGTCCAACACCTTGGCCTCGGCCAGCGTGGCCCCTTCCGGAAGCTTCAGATCCGGATCCGTGGGGTCGACCTTCACCGGGGCGGCGGCGGAGGGTTCGGTACCGGGGGGTTCACTGGGACCGGTGTCGTCCGCGATCGCGGGGGTGGCGGGCAGATTCACGACGAACAACAGAACAGCGGCCGTGAGGGCGATCCGGGACGCGGTGATCACTTGGGCCTCACCCGGAGATCTTGACGGAAGCACTGGCGAAGGTGGGCAGTTGAAGGGTCACCTCGGTGGTGTTGGGGGGTGGGGAGGGGAATTGCATGAACACCGGCAGGGACTGTCCCCCCTGGAGAGTGCCGAGGCCCGTCGTGGTGAGGGGGCGGCCCTCTGTGTCGCGTAGTACGTAGTAGCGCTTTTTCCCCTTGGGGTCGACGAGGGTGGCGCCGCCCAGGGACAGACCGTGCTTGACGATCTCCGTTTCATCGCCGCTCATCTGCGGCGGCACGACTACGGATTTCGCTCCGTCGTTCTTCAGGTCGCCGTTCACCGTGACGAAGCCGCCCGAGTCACGCTGCACCGAAGTGATCTGGAGAAGCAGTCCCTCAGTACCCTTGAGCTCGGCCAAAGGAGCCGTGGACTCTCCTTCTTGCGTACTCGGGTCCGATCCCCCGCCCTTGGAGACGGAAGTCGACGCGTGAGGCTTCTTGGCATCGTCCCCGCTACCACCGCAGCCGGTGACACCGACGGTGAAGCCGACCACGAGGGTCAGTGCGATCACGCCCTTACGGGCCATCGCGGTGCACCGAATGCTCATCGCTCCGCTTCCTTCTTCCCTCGTCGTTCGCATGTCAGTCGGCCAGGTGGACGTCGAAGAGGTCTTCGGGCTTGGGCAGCCCTGCCGGGTCGTTCGGCTCCAGCTCCCATACCTTGCCGTCACAGTCGAGTTCAGGCAGCTTGTCGTCTTCCGCGTCGCCACCCAATGGCTTGAATGTACAGAGCGGCTGGATCTCGGCCGTGGCAGAAGCCGTCGACTTGATGTTTTCTGTTGTAGGCACAACGGAATCACCAACGGATTTGTTGGTCGTGACTTCCGCCTTGTACTTGCGATGCGCGAGCGGGTAGCAGTGATCGAGATGCGCATCGTTCTGTGCGGCGAGTTGTTCGGCACGCCCGCACGGGTCGGCTATGTCCGCGTCTCCGTCGAAGATGTCCTGCCATTTGGTGGGATCCGCCACGTCCTTCACCCACTGGCCCGCGAGTTGATCACGTACGTCCTGAGCCGCTGCCAGGGCTGCCGCATCAGCCGCAGTCTGTGCGCCGCTTCGGTTCACCGCGGCTTGGCCGACCGCGAGATAGGCGAACGCAAGAAAGAGCAGGCCCGCCACCACCGTGATGTAGATGGGGAAGGCCTGCCCGTCATCCCGCTGCCTCTGAAAAGGCATCAAGTAATTTCGTTGATCTTTGAAAGAATCTTTTGCAGGATCGACTGACCGATGCTGGTACCCGTAACCGCCAGCACGATCGCCACAACCACCGCGATGATCCCGAGGTACTCGACGGCGGTCTGTCCCTTGTCGTCGGTGCGGCGCTGCATCGCCACCATCAACTTCAGCATCCAGTCGCTCATGACGCTCCCCTCCGGCTTCGCTTCGGCTTCCGGAAACGTAAAGCTCGGAGCAGCCCCCGCCAGAGGGCCCCAGGGCCCAACCCCAGGCCCATTCGGGGTGGGGGGTTGTTTTCCGTCGTGGCATGTCAGGCCACCCCCAGCCACTTCGCCGTCGCCTGGGACCTCGTCGTGCTGTGGAGCTTGGCGAAGATGCGGTTGATGTGGTTCTTGACCGTCTTCTCGCTGATGAAGCAGGCGGCGGCGATCTGCTGGTTGGTCATGCCGGACGCGATGAGGTCCATGATCTCCGCCTCCCTGCTGCTCAGCCGGAACCGTGACCGGAACGACTGTCCCACAGATGGTTGCAGTTGCGAAAGGGTTTGGGGGGATAAAGATGGCTCAGTGACGGGTAGTTGTGCGGGCTCGTGTGCAGGTGCATCCCCTCGCAGCTCCGACAGCAACGCCCTCGCCGCCCCCGGCGTCACATGCGGGCGCCCCTCCCGTACGTCCCGTACCGCCCTCACCAACTGCTCCGTCGTGAACTCGCCGTGCACCAGGTATCCCCCCGCCCCCAGCCGCAGCGCCTCCCGCACGGTCTCCGTCTCGTGGCTGTAGGTGAGCATCATGACGGGGGCCAGCCCCACCAGGTGGGGCAACGCCGAGATTCCGTCGACTCCGGGCATGCGGACGTCGAGGAGGATGACGTCCGGCCGGTGCCGGACCGCCGCCTCGTACGCCTCCCGCCCGTCCCTCGCCTCCGCCACCACCGTGGTGTCCGGGTGACCCGAGAGCAGGGCCGTCAGACCGGCGCGGACGACGGGGTTGTCGTCGGCGACCAGCAGCCGCAGCGGCGGGGACGCCGGCGCCGGCGGCGGGAACGGCTGTGATGGTCGTCCGGGGCGCATGTGCCTCCTCTCAGGCATGTCGGGATCCGGTTGGCGCTGTCGGCAACGGGACCTCCAGGCGGACCTCCGTGCCTCGCTCGTGGTGGCCCCTTCCGATGCGGATCCGGGCGCCGGCCTGCGCTGCCCGCTCGACCATGCCGAGCAGGCCGAAGTGGCCCGAACCACGCAGCTCTTCGAGTGTGGTGCCCGGCGGGAGGCCCCTGCCGTCGTCGCGGACCGTGACGCGGAGCAGGTGGCCGTCGACCGCCGCCCGTACGTCCACGCGGGTCGCGGACGCGTGCCGGTGGGCGTTCTCCAGTGCCTCCGTGACGATGGAGAGGACGTGGCGGGCCAGGGGGGCCGGGAGAGCGGGGAGCGCGGGGAGGCCGGTCCCGTCCCTCGCCCCGCCGTCCTCGTCGCTCGCCCCGCCGTCGCCCTCGCGCGCCCCGCCGTCCCCCTCCCGCCCTTCCCAGCCGCACGTGACCTCCAGGCCCGTGCGTCTCGTGAAGTCCGTCGCCCGGTGTGCCAGTTCCCGCCAGAGCGGGATGCCGTCCGGCGCGTCCGGCCGGTCCCGGCGCAGGTCCGTCAGCAGTTCCCGGGACTCCGCCGCCGCCCTGCGCGCCGAGCGGGACACCAGTTCCGCCTGTTCCCTGATGCGGGCCGGGTCGGGGGCCGCGGCCGACGCCGTGGCCGCCAGGCCGTCCGCCGCCAGGGCGACGCCGTACAGGGTCTTGGCCACGGAGTCGTGCATCTCGCGGGCCAGCCGGGCGCGTTCCGCGCTCACCGCCTCCGCCGCCGCGAGACGGGCCTGGACCGTCGTCAGGGCCTGGGTCGCGGCGCCGAAGCGGAGCATCAGGTTGCGCAGGGTCGAGCCCATGGCACCGGCGATGACGCAGAGGCCGGGGAGGAGGAGGGCCTCGGCGACGGGCGCGTGGCGGTCGGCCTTCAGCGTGGCGTGGACCAGGAGCAGGATCAGGGACTGGAGCGAGGCGAAGCAGGCGGCGCCGCGCCAGCCGTAGACCAGGCCGGCCAGGAGCGGGGTGCAGACGCTGACGTAGGCGAGGGTGGTGTCCGGGCCGGCCGAGATGAGGAGGAAGGAGCCGAAGAGGGTGTCGGCGGCCAGGAGGCTGGGGTGGCGCAGCAGGAGGGGGCCGAAGCGTTCCCAGTCGCGGAAGAGGACGTAGGACACCATGAAGGTGACGACCACGGCCGCGCCGACCAGGCGGGCCCCCAGACCGGGGGCCGCGTTGAGCAGGGCGGCGGGGGCCGACAGGACGATCATCGCCAGGCGGAAGCCGAAGACCTGGCGGCACATGGCCTGGAGGGCACGGATCTGGAGCTTCTCGGAGGGCTCGGCCGGGGGCGCCGCCGTCACCGTGGCCGCTGCCGACGGGTGCGGTGGGACCTCCGCCTCGGCACCGGCCGCCCCCGGATCCCGCTTCGACCCGGCCGCCCCCGGATCCCGCCTCCGCCCGACCGCCCGCAGCCACGCCCCGGCCCGCGCCAGCCCCGCGTGCACGCCCCGGCCCGTACGCCCCCTCAGCACCGTCGAGCCCGTCACCGTCACGGCCGTCCTCACTCCCCCGTGAGCGAGCCGAAGTCCACGCCGGAGCCGAGGAGCAGGCCCGCGCCCAGCAGGAGCATCGTCGCCGGGACCATGAACGTGGTGATCATCAGCGTGGCCTTCGGCACCGCCCGCGCGGCCTTGCGGCGGGCGTTCTGGGCGTCGGTGCGGCGCATGTCCTTCGCCAGGGAGACCAGCGTGTCCACGATGGGCGCGCCCAGTTCCTCGCCCTGCTGCAACGCCGTGACGAACATGGCCACCTGCTCGGAGTCGTTGCGCCGCCGCAGCTCCGCGAAGGCCTCGCGGCGGCTCATGCCGAGGTCCATCTGGCGCAGGGTGATGCGCAGTTCGTCGGCCCACGGTCCCTCGTAGCGGGAGGCGACCCGGTCCAGGGCCTGCCGGAAGCCGAGCCCCGCGCTGACCACGACGGCGAGGACGTCGAGGAAGTCCGGCAGGGTGCGCTCGATGACGTCCTTGCGGACCCGGATCGCCGACCAGAGGCCGACCTCCGTCCAGAACGCGCCGAACAGGAGGAGCAGGACGGCCACGAACCACTGGCCGCGCAGGAGGAACACCAGGAAGCCGACGCCGCCGAGGGCGCCGTAGACCGCGCGGCGGGCGGCGTAGCGGTCGATGGTCAGGCCGCCGGGGTTGCCCGCGAGGTCGATCTTCCGGCGGTACCTGGCCACCAGGCGCGGGCCCATCAGGCGCAGCACGGCGGGGGCGTAGCGCATGCCCATGCGGTCGACGACCGAGCCGACCGCGCCGGTGCGGGTGGCGCCGACCTCCAGGGCGACGGCGAGGTCGCCGGGGAGCCGGGCGTCCGCGCGGTACATGCGGATGCCGGCGAAGACGCCCCAGACGCCGAGGCCCATCAGCAGGGCGAGCAGGTATGCCATCGGGTCACCTCCCTCAGACGTCGATCCGGCTCATGCGGCGGATGAGGACGAAGCCGACGGTGTACATGGCGAACGCGACGATCACGCACGCCTGGCCGACCGGTGAGCCGGTCATGCGGTCCAGCGCGCCGTCCTTGACCCCGTTCATCAGGAACAACGCGCCGACCCCGAGGACGGGCACGGCGTACGACGTCATGGTCACCTGGGAGAGCTGGGTGCGGATCTCGCGCCGGGTCTCCTTGCGCTCCTCCAGCGTCTCGGTCAGGTTGCGGAGCGCGGAGACCACCTGGCCGCCCGCCCGGTTCGACAGGACCAGCGTGGTGACGAGCACGACCAGTTCACGGGAGGGGAGGCGGTCGGCCAGCTCGCCGAGGGCGTCGTCCAGGGAGTGGCCGACGGCCAGCTGGTCGGCGACCTTGGCCAGTTCCTCGCCGGCCGGGGCCTCCAGCTCCTCCGCCGCCATGCCGATCGCGGTGCGCAGGGCGAGGCCGGCCTGGGTCGCGTTGGCCAGGATGCGGGCCAGTTCCGGGAGTTGGTTGATGAAGCGTTCGATGCGCTTCTGCCGCTGCCAGTTGAGGAACTGGACCGCCGCCCAGACGCCCAGCAGGCCCGCGAGCGGTCCGAAGAACGGGGCCAGGGTGGCCTGGCCGATCAGCCAGAGCGCGGCCACCGTCGCGAGCACGGCGGCGAAGAACTCCCCCGGTGTGACGTCCAGGCCGGTGGCCGCCAGGCGCCGCTCCAGCCAGCGGCCGAGGCGGGTGCGGCGCAGCCGCCGGTCCAGGTCGCGGAAGCGGCGTGTGCGGCCGGTCGCGGGCGGCGCGCCGGTGTGCGCGAGGCGGTCCACGAGGGCGGCGCGCCGGGCCCGGCCGGAGGCGTAGGCGTGCACGCCGGCCACCGCCAGGACGCAGGTCAGCAGCGTCACACCGGTGGTGAGCTGGACGAGGGTGTGCAGTTCCATGGTCCTGGGTCCTACCTGGCTTCTCGGGTGGCGAGCTGGTCGGCGGAGCGGGCGACGCCGAAGGCCTGCGGGACGGGCTGGCTCGCCATGTAGAGGCGGTCGGCGGTACGGCGGGGCAGCGGGAAGTACCGGAAGTCGCCGTACACGCGGCCGTCCGGGGTCATGGGCCGGGCGTCGAAGCGCGCCACGGTCGCCAGCCGGTACGGCTCCCCGCCGTGGCTGTCGAGCAGTGCGATCTCGGTGATCCGGCGGGCGCCGTCGGCGAACCGGGTGAGCTGGACGATGACGTCGACCGCGCTGTTGATCTGGTCGTGCAGGGCGACGAAGGGCACCTCGACGTCGGACATGGAGGCCAGGGTCTGCAACCGGGTCAGCGCGTCCTCGGCACTGTTGGCGTGCACGGTCGCCAGCGAGCCGTCGTGGCCCGTGGACATCGCCTGGAGCATGTCGAGGGACTCGCCGCCGCGGACCTCGCCGACCACGATGCGGTCGGGGCGCATCCGCAGGGAGTTGCGGACCAGGTCCCGGATGGTGACCTGGCCCTTGCCCTCCACGTTCGGCGGGCGGGCCTCCAGGCGGACCACATGGGTCTGCTGGAGCTGGAGTTCGGCGGAGTCCTCGATGGTGATGATGCGCTCGTGCGCCGGGATCAGCCCGGACAGGGCGTTCAGCAGCGTGGTCTTCCCGGTGCCGGTCGCGCCGGAGACGATGATGTTGAACTTCGCCTGCACCAGGCCCGCCAGCAGGTACACCATGTGCTCGTCCAGCGAGCCGAAGCCGATCAGCTCCTGGAGGGTGAAGGAGCGCGGGAAGCGGCGGATGGTGAGGATGGGGCCGGTCAGGGACAGCGGCGGGATGATGACGTTGACCCGCTCGCCGGAGGGCAGGCGGGCGTCCACCATCGGGTTCGACTCGTCCACGCGGCGGTTGACCGTCGACACGATCCGCTCGATGGTCTGCATGAGCTGGTCGGCGGAGACGAACCGGAGGGGGAGCTGTTCGACCCGGCCGCCGCGCTCCACGAAGATGGCGTCCGGGCCGTTGACCATGATCTCCGTGATCGACGCGTCCTCCAGCAGCGGCTCCAGGATGCCGAGGCCCAGCGCCTCGTCCACGACCCGGCGGATCAGCTGGGAGCGCTCGACCGTCGACAGCACCGGGCCCTCGCGGCTGATGATGTGCCCGAGCACCCGCTCCAGCCGCGCCCGGCGTTCGGCGGCGGCCAGCGCACTCATCTCCGCGAGGTCGATCTCCTCCAGCAGCTTGGCCCGGTAGGAGGCGACGAGGTGCCCGTCCTCGCCCCGGCTGCCGTGCTCCTCCGGGGTGCTGATGCGTGCCCGCAGACTCATGGGGTCGCCTCTCCTCGGTCAGTGGTCGAGCGGCATGGTGGCGGACTTGGTGGCGGAGCCGAGGTCCCAGACGATGGTGGGGATGTGGACGGTCGCGGTGACGGTGACCGAGTCACCCCCCGGGGCGGAGGAGCAGGACACCTTCAGGCCGCCGCTCACCGCGTCGGCGCAGGCCTGGGCGTACGACTGGTCAAGCGAGGCCGCCCGCGCCCCCGCTCTGGCCGCCGTACCGGCCTGCTCGGCGGCGTAGGCGACGGCGCCGAGCTGGATTCCGGCCAGCCCGACGATCAGCAGCACCGGGATGAACCCCAGGTACTCGATGGCGACCTGGCCCCGGTCGCGTCCCGGGCGGTACGGCATCTCAGTCCTTCACCTCCTCGACGGCGCCGGCGTGGCCGTGCACGGTGGCGGGGAAGGAGATCACGCCCGGGAAGAGGACCGGGACCTTGAGGGAGACATCGGCCGTGACGTAGCCGGACGCGCTGCACTGCACCGACGCGTCCCCCTTCCACGCTCCCGACAGGTGCTTCATCCCCGCCTCCGTGCACGCGGCCTGGCGCGCGCCTCCCCGTGGTGCGGCCGTTCCCGCCCGCACCGCCTCGTCGGCAGCATTCCCGGCGAGCGTGAAGGTGTATCCCACGAGCACGGCCTGCCACATGAGCACCAGCGTCAGGACGATCAGCGGGGTCATGCCCAGGAACTCGACGCTCACCTGTCCCCGGTCCCCGTCCGGCCTTCTCATCAGGGGTTCACTCCTTCCGCCGCCGCAGGCTCACGGAACCGCGTCCGCTCCCGCGGTGGGAGGCTCCCTCCGCGGCCTTCACCAGCCCCAGCTCGCCCGCGAGCCCCCACAGCGCCTGTTTGACCGTGCTCCTGGCGTCGAGTTCGTGGACCCGCCCGGCGTCCACGACGCCTTGCAGCTCCTTGAAGTTGGCGGGGACGGCCGTACGCGCCAGCGCCGTCCCGGTGATGCGCTGCACCAGCGCGGGCTGGATCTCCGTACTGCGCGTGTGCCGGTTGACGACCACGGTCGTCTCCTCGGCCTTGCGGATCTGGAGCCGGTCCCACATCCGTACGGTCCGTTTGGCGGCGCGTACGGCGATGACGTCCGGGGTGGTGACGAGCAGCGCGGTGTCGGCCATCTCGACGGCCGCCGCGCCGGCCCCGCTGAGCTGGGCGCCGCAGTCGACGACGACGACCTCGTAGCGGGAGCGCAGGGCGCTGACGAGCTGGCGGGTGGCGCGGTCGGTGACCTCCTCGCCGCGTTCGCCCTCGCCGGGCGCGAGGAGCAGGGCGAGCCCGGTGTCGTGGCGGAAGACGGCGTCGGCGAGGACGCGGGGCGAGATGTCGGTGATGGCGGCCAGGTCGGCCACCGACCGGCGGAACTGGATGTCCAGGTAGGAGGCGATGTCGCCGGTCTGGAGGTCGAGGTCGACCAGGGCGGTGGCGCGGCCGGAGGCCTGGGCGGCGAGGGCGAGCTGGATGGCGGTCAGTGTCGCGCCCACCCCTCCCTTGGCGCCGCTGACGGTGACGACGGTGCCGCCGGCCCCGGCGAGCACCTCGGCGCCGTGCCCGAGGTGCCGTCGTACCCCCGTCGACCACTGGGCGACGGCCTGCACGCGGTTGGCGAGCTCCTCGTACGACAGCGGGAGCGCGACCAGGCCGCGGGCGCCGGAGTCCATGGCTGCGGCGAACAGGCCGGGGCTCGCGTCGGTGGTGACGAGGATGACGCCGACGGCCGGGAAGCGCAGGGCGACCTCGCGGATCAGTTCCAGGGCCGGGACCGGGCCGATCCGTTCGTGGACGACCACGACCTCGGGCAGTTCGTCGACCGACTCGGCGGCGAGCCGGGCGAGGGTGTCGACCAGTTGGGTGGAGTCGGTCACCGGGGGCTGCGGCTCGGCGTCGGGGAGCTGGCTGAGCAGGGTGGTGAGGGAGCGGACGGCGTCCGGGTCCGCGCCGGCCGGGAGGATCCTGGTGGGCATGGCCGCCTCTCACTTGTCCGTCGCGAGTTCGTAGGTGCGGTCCTTGTCGGGGACGCTGGTCTCGCTGCCGGGGGCCACGAGCGCGAGCCGGACGCGCTGGGCGAAGGACTCGGCGTAGGTGACGCGCTGGGCGTCGATGGTGGACAGCGCGAAGGTGATGGGGACGGCCTCGGTGGGCTGCCGGTCCTTGTCGCGGTCGGGTTCGAGGGCGGTGATCCGGCCGACGTCGATGACGCGGGCGTTGGTCACGATGATCTTCGACTGGTCGGGGTCGCCCTCCTTCTTTCCCTCGAAGGTGGCATAGACGTTGACCCGCGACCCCGGGGTGATCTTGCCCGCCACGCCGGTCGCCGCGTCGATCATGATGGCGACCTCCTGCTGGCCGGGCTGGAGGGCGGGCCGGTCCACGATCATGTCGGTCTGGAGCAGGGAGCCGGCGTGCAGGGTGGTCACGGCGATCTTGCCGCGGATCTGCCGGAGGTCGGTGACGGCGTTGCCGGACAGCCACCGCTTCGGCATCTCGATCTTCTCGAACTGGCCCGTGTCCAGGGCGGTGTACGGCTTCACCTCGGACCTGACCCGGTAGGCGGCGACCTCGGGCCCGACCTTGGAGTTCGCGTCGTGGATGACGGAGAGCACGCCGGCGAACGCGCCCAGCGCGCACAGGACCGACAGGATCAGGAGTATCACGCCGCGGCGCTGACGGGAGTTCATGAACCGTGCAACCTCATTGGGGGAATCGGTCGAGCGGGACGGGTCAGGTTCGCGCAGGTCAGGCGGGCGTTCGCTGTTCCAGGGCGCGGGGTGTCCCGTACGCGGGCGGGATGGCGGAGCAGAAGACGCAGCGGTCGCCGATGACGTCCAGGCCGCACCAGTGACAGCTGGTCTGCCGTACGGAGGTGACCAGTTGGTAGAGCACGGACAGGTCGGCGAGGTAGCCGCAGAACTCGACCACGCGGCCGGTCCCCCACCACACCGGGGACTCGGCGGGCAGCGGGACCTCGCGCAGCCCGTGCACACCCCACCGGGTGCCGAGCCCGGCGGCCCAGTCGCTCTGCAACTGGCCCTTGGCGACCAGCATCCAGGTGCTGAACTCGGGCCCCTTGAGCACGGCGTCGGGGGCCACCTTGACGAGCTGGGGCTCGGGGTGGGCGAGGACGGCGAACTGGCTGCCCGGCATCCAGGACCTGGCGTGCGCCTTGAGGCCGACGGGGACCCGGTCCAGCTTGGCGACGGAGCCGAGGACGGCGCCGGCGTGGATGTAGTGGGTGAGCAGCCGGCCGGCGGAGGCGAGGACGCCCGGACTCAGGTCGCAGGAGGCGAGCTGGCGCAGCTGCCGGGCCAGGACGGCGATGCCGAGGGGCGGAAGCTCCGGCCGGAACAGGGCGATGCGGTCGCTCTCCAGCAGCGAGCGCAGGGTGTGGAGCCGCCGTACGACCGGCTCCGGGGTGGCCTGTGAGCAGACGACGACCACATAGCCGTACTGCTCGGTGAGGGTGTTGACTTCGGTGAGGGCCTGGTCCAGCGGCTTGTGGTCGAGGCCGGCCAGCACGACGGCGGGCATGGTCCGCTCGTCCTGCGCCGGCAGCGCCATGTCGGCACTGGTCACGGCAATGGCAGTTGGCACGCGCAGCTCCCCGCTCTTCACACCCGCCCGGCCCACCGGTGTCACTCCCGTGCGCCAGGACGACTTCATTGCGTGACTACCTGAGCACTGTATCCACGGGCGTATGGCCGGAGAACAGCGTTTGTGAAGCCGGTGTGGAACTCTCCCGTAGCAAGTCCCGCCAAACCTGGACAGGTTGAGCCGCCGATCGAAGACGGTTTTGGTCTGGACCTCTTGACACCCGGATTGGTCTGGACCAACTTAAGGGCGCAAGCGGTGGCCACCGCCCCTCTCCTCCCCTCACCGCCCACTCCCCACGGAGGCTCCAGTGGACCGCGCACCAGGCACACCCAGACCCCGCGGACGGCGGCTCGCGGCATGGTCCGCCGCCACCGCCCTGGCCCTCTCGGTCGCGGGCCTCGCCACGGCCGGCCCCGCGTCCGCCGCGGACGTCAACAACGTGAAGAACGCGGGCTTCGAGTCGGGCCTGGCCAACTGGACGTGTACGGCCGGCAGCGGCACGACGGTCACGTCCCCGGTGCACGGGGGCACAGCGGCCCTGAAGGCGACCCCGGCCGGCCAGGACAACGCCCAGTGCACCCAGGCGGTCGCGGTCAAGCCGAACTCGACGTACACGCTGAGCGCGTGGGTCCAGGGCGGCTACTCCTACCTGGGCGTGACGGGCACCGGCACGACGGACGTCTCGACCTGGACCCCCGACTCGGCCTCCTGGAAGCAGTTGTCTACGACGTTCACGACGGGCTCGTCCACGACCTCGGTCACGGTCTACACCCACGGCTGGTACGGCCAGGCGGCCTACTACGCCGACGACCTCTCGGTCTACGGCCCCGACGGCGGCGGAGGCGGCGACCCGGCCCCGACGGTCCCGGCGGCCCCGGCCGGCCTCTCCGTGACCGGTACGACGTCCTCCGCGGTCTCCCTGTCCTGGTCGGCGGTGTCGGGCGCGACGGGCTACAACGTCTACCGGAACGGCACGAAGGTCACCGCCGTGACCGGCACGTCCGCGACGGTGACCGGCCTCACCGCGTCCACGTCGTACTCCTTCCAGGTCACGGCGACCAACGCGGCCGGCGAGTCGGCCAAGTCCGCGACGGTGACGGGCACGACGGCCTCCGGCACGGGCGGCGGAGGCGGCGGCTCCCTGCCCAAGCACGCGGTGACCGGCTACTGGCAGAACTTCAACAACGGCGCCACGGTCCAGAAGCTCTCGGACGTCCCGTCGTCCTACGACATCATCGCGGTGGCCTTCGCCGACGCCACGTCGACCCCGGGAGCCGTCTCCTTCACCCTGGACTCCGCCGGCCTGAACGGCTACACCGTCGACCAGTTCAAGGCCGACATCAAGGCCAAGCAGGCGGCCGGCAAGAAGGTCGTCATCTCGGTCGGCGGCGAGAAGGGCTCGGTGTCGGTCAACGACGCGTCCTCGGCCGCCAACTTCGCCAACTCGGTCTACTCCCTGATGCAGACGTACGGCTTCGACGGCGTCGACATCGACCTGGAGAACGGCCTGAACGCGACCTACATGACGCAGGCGCTGCGCTCGCTGTCGTCCAAGGCGGGCTCCTCGCTGATCATCACGATGGCCCCCCAGACGATCGACATGCAGTCCACGTCGAACACGTACTTCCAGACGGCCCTGAACATCAAGGACATCCTGACGGTCGTCAACACGCAGTACTACAACAGCGGCTCCATGCTCGGCTGCGACGGCAAGGTCTACAGCCAGGGCACGGTCGACTTCCTGACGGCCCTCGCCTGCATCCAGCTGGAGGGCGGTCTCTCCCCGTCCCAGGTCGGCCTCGGCGTCCCCGCCTCCACCCGCGCGGCGGGCAGCGGCTACGTCTCCCCGACGGTGGTCGACAACGCCCTGGACTGCCTGACGGCGGCCACGAACTGCGGCACCTTCAAGCCGTCCAAGACGTACCCCGCGCTCCGGGGCGCCATGACCTGGTCCACGAACTGGGACGCGACGGCGGGCAACGCATGGTCGAACACGGTCGGACCCCACGTCCACGCACTCCCGTGACGTGACCTTGGGCTCCACCCAGCGCCCGGGCCTTTGGGTCCGGGCGCTGTGCTGTGCGGCGGGACGGCCGGACTTGATCGGTCAGTCGGGCATCGCGTTGCGACTGCCGTCAGGCACTGTGACGATCCCGTCCATGGTTGAGGACGGGGGGCGTATACGCAGGTCACGGCTGTACGACTACACGGACATGGCCGTACCCGGCCCACCGGGGACCACGGACGCCCCTGAGCGGGAACGCCACCGGTTCGCCGTGCTGCTCGGCGAGTTCCGGCGTACCGCGGTGCTCGTACCGGTGGACCAGGGTGGCGCGCCCCTCACGGCGGATTTCGGTGGTGTGCGCTGGTTCATGTGGGACGAGGCCCGCAAGGACCCCTCCGAGTTCGGCGGACGCCTGCTGCCCCAGCTCGTCGGCACGGACGGCCTCGGCGTGGGGGAAGACGGCCCGGGACCGGGTGAACGAGGACCCGCAGCAGCCCTCCCGTACCGGCGAGGCGGTGGAGAGCAAGGGCACCGACCCGATCGACCTCGCCACGGGCAAGATGTACCTGCCCCAGACGGACGTCACCCTCCCCGGCACACTCCCCCTGCTCCTGACCCGGCGCGTCGAGTCGGGCTACCACCTGGGCCGCTGGTTCGGCCCCTCCTGGTCCTCCACCCTGGACCAGCGCCTGGAGATCGACGCGGAGGGAGTCGTCCACATCACGGAGGACGGCCTCCTGCTGTCCTACCCCCACCCCGCCCCCGGCCTGCCCACCCTGCCCAGCCACGGCCCCCGCCTCCCCCTGGCCCGCGTGGACGACGACTACACCATCACCGACCCCCGAACCCACCGCACCTGGCACTTCGCCGACCAAGGCCCCGGCCTCGCGGTCCTCGAACAGGTCGACGACCGCAACGGCAACTGGATCACCGTCGAGTACGACACCGTGGGCACCCCGCTGGGCGTCCACACGAGCGGTGGCCAGGGTGTCCGCATCACGACGGAATCCGGCCGCGTCACGGCGTATCACCTGACCGCGACCGGCGAGGAACTGAGGCGCTTCGGCTACACGGACGGCAACCTCACGGAGGTCGTCAACTCCTCCGGCCTGCCGCTCCGCTTCACGTACGACGAGGCCGGCCGCGTCACCTCCTGGACGGACACGAACGACCGCAGTTACACGTACGAGTACGACGACCAGGACCGCTGCGTCGCGGAAGGCGGCTCGGCGGGTCACATGGCGCTGCGCCTGACGTACGGCGACCCGGACGCGGCAACGGGCCTGAGGACGACGACGGCTACGACGGCCGAGGGCCACACACGACGCTACTTGGTGAACGACGCCTGGCAGGTGGTGGCGGAGACCGACCCACTGGGCGCGACGACCCACCACCGCCGGGACCGCTAGAACCGCCTGCTGTCCACGACGGACCCCCTGGGCCACACGACGACGTTCGAGTACGACGAGCCGGGCAACCTCACACGGGTGGTCCGTCCGGACGGCCGCGAGGCGCGGGCGGAGTACAACGGCCTCGGCCTGCCGCTGAAGGTCGTGAACCCGGACGGCACGGTGATCCGC